>JBQGEK010000247.1:0-29332 GCA_052039575.1 Patulibacter sp.
GGCCGACCCCGCCGACCCCGCCGCGCCCGACGCCGCCCGGTGCCCCGGGCGCGCCGTCGCAGGCCACCCGCGTGGTGCCCGCCGTCGCCGGCACGCCGCGCGCGTCGACCGCGGCCGGACGCGCGAACGCCACCCGTCAGCGGGAGCCGGAGCCGCCGCCGAAGCGCCCGAACGGGCAGATAATCGGCGTCGGCCTGGTCGGCGTGGTCGTGGTCGTCGGCGTGCTCTTCGCGGTCGGCGTGATCGGGGGAGACACCGAGTCCCCGGTGGCCGAGCAGAACGAGCGCGATCGTCCGGAGCAGCGGACCACCCGCCAGCAGGCCCGGGCGTACAGCCCCGGTCAGACCTCGGTCGTCGTGCTCAACGCGACCGGTCAGGGTGGTCTGGCGAAGACCGGCAGCGACCTGCTCGACAACAAGCGGTTCGCGACGGGCGCAGTCGGCGACTACTCCGAGAACGGCGTGCGCTCGTTCCAGGACACCTCGACGATCGCCTACCGCAGCGGACGCGGTAACCGCGAAGCGGCCCAGGACATCGCCAAGCACCTCGGCCTGCGGTCGAACACGGTGCGGACGATGACCGGGACGATCCGCGCGGCGGTCGACGGCACGCCGAAGATCGTGGTCGTGCTCGGCCAGGACTACGCGTCGAAGACCGGCACGTCGCCGGCCGACTCCAACCCGACCGGGACGACCCCGGGCGGGACGACGACCAACTCCGCCCCGAGCACGAGCAACGACGCCGGCGGGATGCCGGACTCGTCGATCACCGGCGACACCAGCGGCAACGTCGAAGGCGACGTCGTCGCGGACACGGCGGTCGGCGCGCCGTAAGGATGCGTCGTCGTGCCGACGGTCCGCGCCGCTCCGGCGGGAAGGAACGTCCGCACGCTCGGCGAACCGGGAAGTTGCTCCACCACCGTCCATGATCCTGCTCGCACGCCACGGTCGCACCGCCTACAACCACGAGGGACGCTTCCAGGGCCAGGGCCCGGTCCCGCTCGACGACGAGGGTCGCCGGCAGGCCGAGGCGCTGGCCGAGCAGATCGTGGGCCGGGGAGACGTCACCCGCCTGATCTCCAGTCCCGTCACCCGCGCCCTGCAGACCGCGACCTACGTCACCGCCCGCACCGGGCTGCTTCCCGAGGTCGATCCGCGCTGGGCCGAGACCGACTGCGGGGACTGGCAGGACCACAGCTTCGCCGAGGTCCGAGCTGCCGATCCGGAGGGGTTCGCGGCGTTCCAGCGACTCGATCTGGCGTTCGCCGCGCCGAACGGCGAAAGCTACGGCGACCAGCTGGCGCGTGCGATCGACGCCGCCGACGAGCTGCGCATGCAGGACACCGGCGGGGGGACGATCCTGGTCGTCTGCCACCGCAACCTGCTGCGCCTGCTGCTCCGCCACGAGCGCGGCGAGGACCCCGGCGAAGCCGGCATCCCCAACGGTCAGCTGCTGCAACTGTGACGCGTACCGCCCGCATCGTCTTCGGCGTCCTGATCGTCGCGACGGTCGCCGCGTTCTTCGTCGCCCAGCGGCTGAAGAACCAGCCGGCCGTGATCCAGATGTCGCGTGAGTTCGGCGGCTTCACCCGCGTCTTCTCACCGAACGGCGATGGCCGCCGCGACGAGTTCACGGTCCGCTTCATGCTCAAGCGAGCGACCCGCGTGACCGTCGAGATCGTCGACCAGGAGGGCATGCGGGTCGCCACCCTGACCGAGAACGAGCAGGCCGAGCGGTACACGCGGATCACCCTCAAGTGGGACGGGCGCGACGACGACGGCAACCCGCAGCCGCACGGCCGCTACCGGCTGAAGTTCGTGCTGCCCGACGAGGGCCGCAGCGTGGTCTGGGCCAGCTCGTTCCAGCTCAACCGCAATCCGCCGCGGCCGAAGGTGCTGCGGATCGCCGCCGACGGCACCCGCCAGCGCAACGCGCCCGCGGTGCTGCCGACGGTCGACGGCAAGCCGATCGTGGCGGAGCTGGAGCTGGATGGCTGGCGGCCCAGCGCGCGGGTCGTGCGCACGTCTCCGGGCGCCACCGAGGTCGTCGCCCGGCTGCGGGTCGACGTCACCGAGCGGGCGAACGGCGGGACCCGGATCGGTGGTCGCGTGAAGTCGCTGCGCGGCGAGGCGTCGTGGGACGGGACGATGGACGACGGTCGGCCGGCGCCGCCCGGGACCTACGTGATCCAGGTCTGCGTCCAGGAGGCCGCCCAGATCGAGGGCTGCGGCCCGACCGCCGGCCCGAACGGGCTGCCGCGCCCCGAGCCGAGCGGCCGGATGCGCGGCCGCGGCGGTGTGACCGTCCGCAAGATCGGCGTCCAGACCAGTCCGGTGCCGGTCGATGCCGGCGAGCGCTTGACCTTCTTCGTCGACGCGCGCGGCGAGCGCTACCGCTGGATCCTGCGCCGCGTCGGCACCGAGCGCCCGGTCGCCAGCGGCACCGCGACCCGCCCCGCGCTGCGGATCGATCCGCGGTCGCGGCGCGGCGCCGCCTACCGACTGACCGTGATCGCCGGTGGCGAGCGGGTCGACGTCCCGGCGTTCGTGAACGACGCGGAGGAGCAGCCGGTGCTCGTCGTGCTGCCGGCGATCACGTGGCAGGGGCTCAACGCGCTCGACGACGACGGCGACGGGTTGGCCAACCGCCTGCAGTCGACCGACGGCGACAGCGCCACCCGGATCCGCACGTCGCGGGTCTTCGGCACCCTGCCGTCGTCGTACGCGGCGTCGGTCGAGCCGGCGATCGAGTGGCTGGTCCGCAAGCGCAAGCGGTTCGAGATCACCACCGACCTGGCGCTCGCCCTGCAGTCCGGCCCCGACGATCGCTCCAACGGCCCCCAGCTGGAGGGCCGCAGCGGGGTGCTGCTGGTCGGCGAGGCGCGCTGGACGACCCCGCAGGCCGCGGAACGGATGCGCGCGTTCGTGACCGACGGTGGCACCGTCGCGGTCCTCGACCCGGCGGCGCTGCACCGCTCGGTCGAGCTCGGCGGCAACCCCGATCGTGGTCGACGGCTGGAGAGCCCGGGTCCGTTCGACCCCGCCGACGCCTTCGGGATCGTCAGCCGCGGTGCGGTGCGGCTCGACGGGCCGCTCGAGAACGAACGCGACGAGATCGACCTGTTCCGGGGCACCGACGGCCGCTTCACGGGCTACACCACGGGCTGGCCGGCGGAATCGCTCGGCGACGGCGAGCCGGTCGCCAGCGCGATCGACGGCAGCGACCACACCGTGATCGTCGCGGCGCGCCTCGGGTCCGGCCTGGTGATCCGCACCGGCCTGCCCGACTTCGCCTCGCGGCTGAACGACGATTCGAACACCTCCGAGCTGATGGACAGCACATGGCGACGGCTCTCGCGCTGACCGCCGTCACCCTGGCGGCGGCCCTGGCCCTGCTGCTGCGCGCGCCACGGGCGCGGGCCGGCGCGATGGCGTTCGCGCTCGTCGGCGGCCCGGCGATCCTCGCCGTCGAGGTCTGGGACACCGGACCGGTCGAGCAGCTGCGGGACAGCCCGGCGCTGTTCGCGGTCGTCGTGCTCGTCGGCCTGGCGGTGCTGGTCTTCGGCGCCGCGGCGTTCCGCCGTTGGCCGTTGGCGGTGCCGATCGCGGTCGCGCTGGTGCTGCCGTTCCGGCTGCCGCTAGATCTCGGCGACGGTCAGCCGGTGAACCTGCTGCTGCCGCTCTACGTCGTCACCGGCGCCGCCGCCCTCGCTTGGGTCTGGGAGCGCTGGCGCCACGACCCCGACCTGCCGTCGGACGATCCGCGGCCGGGCTTCGCCGACGTCGCGCTGCTGCTCTTCGTGGTGCTCTACGCGGTCCAGAGCGCGTGGTCGATCGACCAGTCCAAGGCGATCGAGCAGGTCGCGTTCTTCTTCGTTCCGTTCGCGCTGCTCTACGTGGTGCTGCGGACGATCCGCTGGACGCCCCAGCTGGCGGGCCGCTGCCTGGGCGTGGCGGCCGGCGTCGCGCTGCTGCTCGCCGCGGTCGGCTTCTACGAGTACGCGACCCGGCACGTGCTGCTCAACCCGCGGATCATCGCGTCCAACCAGATCGAGGACGCGTTCCGGGTCAACTCGCTGTTCTTCGACCCGAACATCTACGGTCGCTTCCTGATCCTGGTGATGCTCGGCGTCGCCGCGCGGATGCTCTGGGCCCGCGACAACCGGACGGTCTGGTTGACCGCGGGGGTGCTGGTGGTGCTGTGGGCGGCGCTGACGCTGACCTACTCGCAGACCAGCTTCGTGTCGCTGCTGTTCGGCCTGGTGGTTCTCGGAGGCCTGCGGTTCGGTCCCTGGAAGGCGTTCGGCTCGGTCCTGGTGATCGGCGCCGTGGCGGCGCTGCTGCTGTTCGCCGCGCCGTCGGCGCTGAACATCAACGGGTTCGACACCGACAGCCTCGACGACGCGACATCGGGTCGGGTGGCGCTGACCAACGGCGGGATCCGGCTGTTCGCCAACGAGCCGGTGATCGGCGTCGGATCCGGGGCGTTCGCTCGCGAGTACCGACGGGCCGAGCACGCCGGGCAGTCCGATGCGGTCGCGGCGTCGCACACGATCCCGATCACGATCGCCGCTGAGCAGGGCCTGGTCGGGCTGATCGCCTACCTGGTGCTGCTGGTGGCCGTCCTGCGGCGGCTGCTGCGCGACGCGGAGGACTGCGCCGCCCGGGCGGGGATCGCGGCGATGGTGGTCGCCCTGATCGTCCACACGATGGGCTACGCCGCGTTCCTCGAGGACCCGGTCCTGTGGGTGCTGCTGGCGGTCGGCGGCAGCCTGGCCACGAGCCCCGGAACCAGCCCACCGGCGCGCCGCGCTCCACGGGTTCCGCGCGCCGCCCGGCGGCCCCGGCCCGCGGTCGCCGAGAGCGAGCGGGCGTGAGCGGTCACGGTGCCCGATCCGCGACCGGGCCGGGCGGGCACGGTGGGCTCTGAGCGACGAGCTGCGGTCGAGTGGGTCGTCGTCGCGGCCGGTGTCGCCCTGGCGCTGATCGTCTGGGCGCTCGCACCCAGCTCCGGCAACTACGACACCGTCCTCAACCTCGTCTGGGCGCGCGAGCTGCTCGACGGCCAGGCCCCGGGCTTCGAGGCCTACGCGGCGTCGACCCCGCACCCGGCGTGGCTGGCGATCGGTGTGCCGGTGGTGGCGCTGTTCGGCGAGCACGCCGACCGCGCGATGGTGCTGCTCACGGCCCTGACCCTGCCGGTGCTCGCCGCCGCGACGGTCCGTCTGGGCCGGATCGTCGGCGAGGCGGTCGCGGTGCGGAACACGACGGCGGACGGCCGCGAGCGCCGCGACGGTTCGGAGGCGCCCGATCACTCCCAGGCGGGAGACCACGGGTGCGAGCGGGTCGCTCGCACCGGGCTCGTCGTCGGCCTGGTCGCCGGGCTGCTGACGCTCTCCAGCTTCGCCTTCCTGCTGCTGGCCGCCAAGGGCTACCTCGACATGCCGTTCCTGGCCCTGGTCGCCTGGGCGGGCGTCTGGGCGATCGAGAAGCCCACCGCCTGGCGGGGACCGGCGATCCTGCTGCTGCTCGCCGGGTTGCTGCGCCCCGAGGCGTGGGTGCTGGCCGGCGCGTACTGGCTGTGGTGCACGCTCGGCGGTCGCTGGTCGGCGTCGGGGTCGGGTGCCGGGTCGGCGGGCGACCGTCAGGGTCGACCGGTCGAGGTTGAGCAGGTACGACGTGTCGAACCTGGACCGGTCGGCGACGGCGCCGCGCCTGGATCGACCGCGCGACGGGTCGGCCCGCTGATGCTCTCGGCGGTGCCCGGCCGCGCGCTGCAGCTGGCGACGGTGGTCGCCGCGCCGCTGCTGTGGATCGCGGTCGACGCGGCGGTCACCGGCAATCCGTTCCACTCGCTGACCTCGACCAGCGCGCTGGCCGACGAGCTCGGCCGCGAGCGCGGGATCGGCCGCGCCCCGGGCCTGCTGGTCACCCAGCTGGTCGACCAGGCGCGCCCGCCCGTAGCGGCAGCCGCGCTCGCGGGGCTGGGTGTGCTGCTGCTGGGCACCCGGCTGGGGCTCGCGCGTCCGTCGCGGCGCGTGACGGTCGTCCTGCTGACCATGCTGCTGGCGGGCGTCGTGACGTTCCTGGCCGCCGGCGTGGCGGGCCTCTCGCTGATCCCGCGCTACCTGTCGGTCCCGGTGGTCGCGATCACCGTGCTCGCCGCGCTGGCCGCGGGCGGCTGGGTCGGACTGCCGTCCGATCACCGTTGGCGGCGGCCGTGGGCGATCGTGGTGCTGATCGGCGTCGTCGTCGGAGTCGGCACCTACCTGACGATCAAGCGGGACTCGGTGCGGTCGCTGGGGTCCGAGCTGCGGTTCCTCGCCGATGCCCGCGACGACGTGCGCGACCTGATGCTCGATCCCGCGGTCGTCGCCGGCGCCCGCTGCGGCCCGATCAGCCTGCCGACCTACCGCCTGGTGCCCGAGATCCGGCTGCAGCTGGACGCCGACGGCCGCCGCGTCGTGGCGCGCAGCGACCCGCGGGCCGGCGCGCTGGGAGTGACCGAGCGCGGCGTGGCGATCACGGTCGACGAGGGCAAGTTCGCCCAGCGCTACGGACGAGCCGACGGCGTGCCGCGCACCACCCAGGCCGCGCCGCCCGGGTTCTCGGAGGTCGCTCGGCAGGGCGCCTTCGTCGCCTGGGTCCGCTGCCCGTAGGCTCGGCGAGCGGATCCGACGCTGCACGGCGCCGCCGAGCGTCGGGCGTGCAGCGCGGAGCTCGCTATGCGGAACGCCTGCTGCAAGCGTCCGTCTGTCGGTCGGGCGTGCAGTGCAGAGCTCTAGCCGACGTCGAGACCGACCGCGCTCAGCCGCTCGCGGAGCGGGGCGTTCTGGTGCTCCGCGGTCTGCGCCAGCGCCCACGCGCGCAGCGCGGCGTCCGGGGCGGCGCGGCGCCCGGCCTCGGCGCTGATCGCGGCGGCGAAGGCGTCGACGTCCTTCGCGACGACGATCGCGGGGTCCCAGGTGCGGACGCCGGCCAGGTCGGGGACCACCGTGCGGCGACCGAGCCGGGCGGCCTTGAGGATCCGGTACGGCAGGCCGGTGTCGTTGAACGGATCCCGGTGGAACGGCAGGATCCCGACGTCGGCCAGCCGCAGCAGCTGCGCGGCCTGGGCGTCGGGCTGCGACCCGAGGAACGTGAACGGCGCGTGGTCGCGGCACCACGCGAAGTCGAGGTCGCCGACGCACTCGTCCGCGTGGAGCTCGCCGACGAACAGCACCTGCAGCCCGGGAAGCCGCTCGCCGATCCCGCGCAGCAGGCTCCAGTCGGTCCGGCGACCGAGGTGCCCGAGCGAGAAGCCGACCACGTCGACCGTCGGATCGGGCGCGGGGAAGCGATCCGCCGCCAACGGGCTGAGCACGGTCGGACGGCCGTCGGCGTCCGACAGCTGCTGCAGCGCCCCGCTCGACGCGACGACCAGCGATGCCCGGTCGGACGCGCGGCGGTGCAGTGCGGTCAGCCGCTCGCGGCGGTCGGCGTCGGCGTCGCCCGCGGCCTCGTAGCGGTCCCAGCGCCAGTACCAGAGCTCGGCTCCGGTCTTCGCGCAGAGCTGGGCGGCGACCGGTTCCTGGGTCGCGTGGAAGATCACGGTCACTCGCGGGTCGCGTGCGTCGGCGTGCAGCCGCTTGAGCAGCGCGGATGCCTGCTGGCGGGCGACCGCCGTGCCGGCCGGTCCGTCGCCCAGCCGCAGCGACATCCCGTAGCCGCCGCGCGCGCCCCACGGCGGATCGACCGCGACCACGTCCGCGCCCCGCAGCAGATCCTCGGCCTGGTCCCGCAGGATGAACTGGTCGAGCGGCCGCGGCAGCAGCAGGACGCAGGCGGGACGGAGGTCGAGGGGCACGGGTGGAGCGTAGGTGAAACCCAGGTGCAACCCAAACGTCGCCCCGCGAAGGCCGCAGCGGGTACGTGGGAGGCTTTCGCCTCCCAGGAGGAGGAGAACCGTTGCCACATGACCGCCCCGTCCCGTCGGTGACCGCCGTCTTGCCGCGATCCGGGGCCCACGGACTACGATCGTCGGTCGATGGCGCCGCACCCGCTCCGCCGCCTGGCGACGTCCGGCGCGGCCTACCAAGCCGCGAGCCTCGTGGCGGGCGTGCTGGCGCTGGTCACGCTGCCGCTCTACACGCGGTACCTGGACCCGGGCGAGCTCGGCATCGCCGAGACGCTGCTGACCTGGATCATCCTGGCGTCGATCGTGCTGCGGGCGGGTCTGCAGGAGGCGCTGCTGCGGCACTGGTTCGACGACGCCGACCCGGCTCGCCGCTCACGGCTGGCGCGCAAGGTCACCGGGCTGATCCTGGCCGGGTCGACCGCGATCGCCGTCCTGATCGCCGCGCTGGCCGGGCCGATCTCGGAACTGCTGCTCGGCGAGCACCTGCCCGGTCCGATCCGGGCGACCGCGCTCGGCGTCTGGGCGTTCACCAACCTCGAGGTCGCCAACGCGCTGCTGCGGGCGCAGGAGCTGCGGCGCATCTACCTCTTCGCGTCGCTCAGCAACGTGCTGCTGACGGTCACCACCACGATCGTGCTGGTCGTGATCCTCGGCCAGGGGACGTCCGGCTACCTGCTGGGCAACTACGCGGCGTCGGCCGCGGTGCTGGTCGGGGTCTGGTGGACCCAGCGGGGCCTGCTGACCCGTCGCGCCGCTCCCGACGAGCCCGCGATCGCTCTGCGGCCGCTGTTCCGCTTCGGCCTGCCGACGATCCCGCCGGAGATCGCGGTCTTCGCGCTCAACCTGATCGACCGCCAGTACCTGCTCCACACCACCGGGGCCGCGAGCACCGGCATCTACTCGGCCGCGGTCAAGCTCGCGACGATCGTGATCGTCGTCGCCCGGGCGTTCCAGGCCGCGTGGCCGCCGCTGGCCTACGACCTCAGCGACGACGAGGCGCCGAAGGCCTACGCCCACGTGGTCCGCGCCTACGTGCTGCTGCTCGGCCTGATGGTCGCGGGGCTGACGCTGTTCCGGCACCAGGTCGTCACCGTGCTGGTCGCCGAGGACTACGCCGCCGCGGCAGGTGCGCTGCCGTGGCTCGCGCTCGGCTGGGCGCTGTGGGGCCTGACGTGGGTCTTCACGTCGATCGCCGGGCGCGAGAAGCGGACCGGGCGCACCCTGCCCGCCGCCTTGATCGGCCTGGTCGTCAACGTGGCGGTGCTCGTCGCGCTGGTGCCGTCGCTGGCGGCGACCGGCGCGGCGATCGCGCTGGTCGCGGCGTACGTCGTCGCGCTGACGATCGCCCACATGCGGACCCGACTGCTGCTGCGCGTGCCGTTCGAGTGGATGCGGCTGATCGCCGCCGTGGCCGTGCTCGCGGTGGTCGCGGTCGGGGTCGACTGGGTGGCGCCGGCGTCCGGCGTCGACGGCGTGCTGCTGCGGGCCGCCGGCCTCGCGGCGATCCCCGTGCTCCTGCTGGCCGCCGGGGCGTTCACGGCCGGCGAGCTGCGAGCCGTGGTCGCCGCGGTTCGCCGACGCCGTCGCTAGCGGGCGGACCGGGACGGTGTCCGCATGTCACCGGCGGGATCCGGGCACAAGACCCGGAAGTCGTCCGGTTCAGGGAAGCCTGAGCAAGCTGCGCTAGCGTTCCGGGAATCCCCCATGAGCACGAAGAAACGCACCAAGCCCAAACGGTCCGGTAGTCCGACCCACAAGCGGCCAAGCATCTCCGCTGTGGAGCCGCCGACCGAGCTGACGTTCGACCGGATCGGCAAGCCAGAGATCGACCGGATCCTCCGTGAGCAGACCGGCATGCCGCTCGCCACGGTTCTAGACCGATCATCGGTCCCCGCCGTCCAGGCCTTCATCGACGACCTAGAGGCGGAGGACGACGCCGTCACGGCGGTCCGCGAGCTCGAAGCCGAGCTCGGGATCGAGCAGGGCGTCGAGGAGCTGCCCGAGCTCGAGCCGGAGCAGGAGATCCGCCTGCTCCGCTGCGACATGGCGCAGGAGCGCCAGATCGCCGAGGTCGACAAGCGGTTGCTGGCGATCTGCCGCGAGGTCATGGTCGACCTGGAGCGCCGCGCCGTCCGCGCCGAGAAGGACCTGCAGCAGGCCCAGCGCAAGGTCGAGCAGGCCGAGACCCAGGCCGGACGCCACGAGCGCCGCGCCGAGGACCGTGTCGCCGAGGCGCAGGAGCTGCGCGGCAAGCTCGACAACGCCGAGCTGGAGATCACATCGCTGCGCGAAGCGCTCGAAGCCGCCGAGAACCGCGGCGAGCAGCTGGCGTCCGAGCTCGACGAGACGCCGGACGTGGTCGCCGCCGACGAGGCCTCGGTTGCGGCGGTCGAGCAGCTGAAGGTCCAGCTGGCCGAGCGCGAGGCGCTGCTGGTCGACGCGCACGCCGAGCACGAGCGGCTCGAGGTCTCGCTCGAGGAGGCCCGGCGTCGCGTCGCGCAGCTCCAGCGCGAGGTCGAGAGCGGTGGCGACGACGAGGAGTCCGAGGAGGAGGAGCTGCCGGCGGTCGAGACGGTGCTCGAGGCGGTCCAGGTCGCGGCGGAGCGCTGCAAGCACCTGGTCTTCAGCGAGCGAGCCTTCGAGACGGCGGCCGACAGTCCGTTCTGGCGGCCGGACATGGTGCTCCAGGACTTCCTCAAGCTCGACCAGGTCGCCGAGGCGTACCTGCGGCCCGAGGGGATCGGCCAGCCGGTCGGCCAGTTCGCGCAGGACCTCGGCCTGGACTGGCGGTCCGGGGTCGGCGAGGTCTGGTACGGGATCCACCCGAACGATTACCACTTCCCCTACGAGGGAGAGACGCTGCGGGTGGCCGAGCACGTGCGCGTGGCCAACGGGTCGGGTGCTCAGCGCTGCGCCCGGATCTACTGCTCGTTCCACCCCGGATCGGACCAGGAGGGGGACATCCCCCGCGGCGTCTACGTCGGTCCGGTCGGGCGCAAGCTGCCGGACTCGACCACCGGCTGACGTCGCCGCGGCCGCTCGGGGATCAGCCCTGTTGAGCGGCCGCGCGCAGCTCGCGGTCGGCGTTGAAGGCCTCGGCCGCCTCGCGGATCCCCTCGCCGCGGCTCGGCACCAGCGCCGCCCGCACGTGCCACCAGTAGCGGCGCGGGGAGTGTCCGGGTAGCGCGATCGCCGCGGCCGCCCGCAGCAGGTACGGGAACGCGATCAGGGGACGGCAGAGCCGCGCGTACGCCGGGCCGTGGTGGGCGACCAGGTAACGCTGGTGGTTGCGGTGGAACTCGACGATCCGCCGCTTCGCGCTCGGCCCGGTCGACAGCCCCTCGTGGTGGACGCAGCGGGCCGCGGGGACGTGGAGCGTGTGCCATCCGGCGTCGGTCAACCGGCGCTGCAGGTCGACTTCGTCGCCGTAGACGAAGTACTCCGGGTCGAGGTGGCCGATCGCCGCGGACGCCTGGACCCGGACCATCAGACAGGCCGACTGGCACCAATCGACCTGACGGGTCGATCCCGGCCCGGACTGGACGACGAACCGGCGGTGCAGCAGCAGCGCCTGGGCGAGCGTGGTGCTGAAGGTCGGGAACCGCCAGGCGGACGGCTGCTCGCGGCCGTCGGGCCGGAGCAGCGCGGCGCCGGCGCAACCGGCCTGCGGGTCGCGCTCCATCGCGTCGAGCAGCTCCTTGACCGCGCCGGCTCGCAGCTCGCTGTCCTCGTTCAGCAGCAGCGCGTAGCGGCCGTGGGCCTCGTCGAGCAGCCGGCTGTCGTTGGCGGCCTTGCCCTCGCGGCGCTCGAGCGCGATCACGCGGGCACCGACCGGGTGCTCGCGGGCGATCCGCACGCTGTCGTCGGTCGACGCGTTGTCGAGTACGAGGACCTCGGTTGCCCGGTCGAGCAGCCGCTGCTCGCGTTGGATCGCGTCGAGACAGGCGGGCAGGAACGCCGCACCGTTGGTTCCCACGACACAGAAGCTGATCAGCGGGGAGGAAGAGCCGGAGGAGACCGCGCGCGGCACGACGAGACCGTATCGACGCGCGGCGTACACCGCTGTCCAGGGTCGCGGCTTGCACGGACGCTGCCGCCGGGAAGGAGCTGCGTTCGTCGTGACGTAGGGGCTTCTGTCGTGCCCCCCGACATGCCTCATCCCGGCGAGCAGCTCGCCGGCTACCGGATCGAGCGTCAGCTCGGACGCGGGTCGACGGGCGTGGTCTTCCTGGCGCGCCAGGTCGCGCTCGATCGTCCGGTGGCACTGAAGGTCGTCGGCGACCCGTGGGCGGCCGACGAGGCGTTCCGCGCGCGCTTCCGGCACGAGGCACGGGCTGCGGCCGCGCTCGACCACCCGAACGTCGTCACGGTGCTCGACAGCGGAGAGGACGCCGACCGGCTGTGGCTGGCGATGCGGCTGGTCGACGGTCCCGACCTGCGGGTCCTGCTGCGGCGCACCGGCAAGCTGGAGCCGGCGCACGCGATCTCGGTCGTCGAGCAGGTCGCGGCGGCGCTCGACGCCGCCCACGCGGCCGGTCTGGTCCACCGCGACGTCAAGCCGGGCAACGTGCTCGTCGAGGACGCGCCCGGTGGGGCGCTGCACGCCGAGCTGGCGGACTTCGGCCTGGTCGGCGGGATCGGTCCGTCCTCGGCGTCGGACCCCGGAGCTTTGGCCTCGGGGGCTCCGCGGCCGGTCGAGGGCACTCCGGGCTACGCTGCGCCCGAGCAGCTGGCCGGACAGGAGGCGACCGCGGCCGCCGACGTCTATGCGCTCGGTCGGGTGCTCGCCGAGATGCTGACCGGTGACCCGGCGGCGGAGGTCGCGCCGGGGGCCACCGGGTTCGCCGGGGTCGTCGCTCGGGCCACCGACCCCGACCCCGCGTGGCGCTATCCAACCGCCGGCGCGCTGGCGGTGGCGGCGCGGGCGGTGTTGGAGCCGACTGTCGCGCAGCCACCCGCCGAGGGCCCGGCGGGTGGCGTCGTCGGCGCTTCGGGTCCAGGCGCGCCCGCCGGTGGATCGGGGGAGGGCCAAAGTGCGGCAACGGCAGCGGTCTCTGCCGCGAGCATCGGCGTGGCGGGCGCCCTGCCGTCGCCGGCCGAGCTGGAGGACGACGAGCAGGCCGACGCCGAGTACGAGGACGTCGTGCCGCTGGCCGCGTCGCGGGCGCGCACCAGTCGGCGCCGGGCGAGCACCCTGGTCGCCCGGCCGCGCCGCCGCCGACGGTGGGTCTGGTCGCTGCCGCTGGTGGCGCTGCTCGGGGTGCTGGCCGCTGCGGCACTGGTCTTCGGGGAGCTGCGGGACGAGCTGCTGGCGGGTCGGACGAGTGGGTCCGGGACCACGACCACGGCGCCGGCACCTGCTCCGGCGTCGCGCGGGCAGGGCGCCGGCGGGTCGGCGTCGGCGGGCACCGCTGGCCGTGGCGGGGCGTCGTCCGGAAGTTCCCCGGCGCAGGGTGGGGTGACCAGCGGGGCCGCACCGTCGTCCGGTGGCCCGGACGACCCGCGTGGTGCGGCGCGTGGCGGGAGCGGTTCCGGATCGGTTGCGGGCAGCGGGCAGCGAGCTCCGGCTGACTCCGTGGCGAGCGGTGGCGGCGGGACAGCGGCGAATGGGCGGACGGGCCGTGAGACCCCGGGCGATCCTGCGGTTCCGACGCCGTCGTCCTCGGCCCCCGTGCTCGGCGGCTCGGGACCCGGGACGGCGCCCTCCGTCACCGAGACGCCGCCCGCGCCCGGCCTGCGGCGGTTCGGCGGTGGCAGCTGGGCACTCGACCTGCCGTCCGACGCCGGCTGGCGGCAGACCGCCGTCCAGGAGCTGTCCGGCGGGCGGATGCTGCTGACGCGCCTGCGACGCGCCGACGGCGTGCGGCTGATCGTCGAGCACCGTCCGGGACAGACGTCGGTCTTCGGTCCGTGGCCGGGCACGCCGTTTGCGGTGCGGCTGCCGGATGTCGGCCGGCTCGACGCATGGCTGTTCCGCGGCGGGCGGTTCCAGATGTGCGGTGAGGGCGTCTGCGCGGCGGTCCCGGTCAACGGTCCCAGCGGGGGCGTGCTGCTGATCGCGCAGGGTGCGACGGACGCCGCGGCCAAGCGTGAGCTGCGCCGCGCCGCCCGCGGCCTGCGGGCGGGCTGACAGGCGGCTCGCCGGCCACGGGGCGGCGGAACTGGTGTGCGGTTCGCCCGGTATGAGCGGGTCAACTGCACATGAGTCCCCGCCGAGTGATCGCGGGCCGGCCGCCGCGGCGCGCGGGGTCGGTAGCGTCCTCGGCGGTGCACGTCCGGATCGTCGACCCCTCCGCCTACACGCCGCCGTACGACCATGCGCTCTGCTCGGCGCTGGCGCGCGGGGGCGACGACGTCACGCTGGTGACCAGCGACTTTCCCTACGGCGAGGTGCCGCGGCCTGAGGGCTACCGCGTCGAGCGCGGCTTCTACCGCCGGGTGCTCGGCCCTGCCGGCTCGCGTCTGCGCCAGCTGACGAAGCTGCCGCAGCACCCGTGCGACATGTGGCGGCTGGCCCGCTCGTCGCGGACCGCCGACGTGGTCCACTTCCAGTGGCTGCCGCTGCAGTCGGTCGACCTGCGGCTGCTCGGGTCGCGCTCGCCGCTGCCGTGGCACGGCCCGCTGGTGCTGACCGCGCACGACGTGCTCCCGCGCGAGGCGGCGTCGGGCCAGCGCCAGGCCCAGCGGCGGATCTACGCGCGGATGGACGCGGTGGTCGTCCACTCGCAGCACGGGCGGGACCGGCTGGTCGACGACCTCGGCGTGCCCGCCGCGAAGGTCCACGTGATCCCGCACGGGGCGTTCCGCCATCTGACCGAGGTCGACCCGGCGCCGCTGCCGGTCGAGCTCTCCGCGACGCCGTCCGACCGCCCGGTGGTCCTGCTGTTCGGCCTGATCCGCCCGTACAAGGGGTTGGACGTGCTGCTCGACGCCTGGCGCGCGCTCGCGGCCGACGGCGACCCCGGAGCCGATCTGTGGGTCGTGGGGCTGCCGAAGACCGACATCGCGGGACTGCGGCGGAGCGCGCCGCCGAGCGCGCGGTTCGTCGAGCGGTTCGTCAGCGACGCCGAGACCGCGGCGGTCTTCCGCCGCGCGGACGCGGTCGTCCTGCCGTACCGCGAGATCGACCAGTCCGGGGTCCTCTTCACCGCGTTGGCGTTCGGGCGGCCGATGGTCCTGAGCGATGTCGGGGGCTTCCCCGAGGTCGCCGCCGAGGGGGCGGCCGAGCTGGTTCCGGCGGGCGACGTGGCCGCGCTCGCCGACGCGCTGCGCACGGTGCTGCGCGATCCGGCGCGGCGCGCGGCGCTGGCCGAGCGATCGGCCGCGCTCGCCGCGGGCCGCTACTCGTGGGACGCGATCGCCGACGCGCACCGCGCGCTCTACGCGTCGTTGACCGGTCGAGGTTGAGCACGCAGGACGTGCTCGACCTCGACCGGTTGGACGGGGACCGACGCCGCGGTCGTCCTTGCGCGATATTCCTACCATCAGTAGCATCGGCCGATGCCGAAGCTCAGCCTGCCCAAGCTCTACGGTGCGCTGGAAGGACTGCCGCTCGGCCGCTCGGTGGCGTCGCGCGTCTACCGCACGGCGGCGCCGTACTTCCTCAGCGTGCCGGTACGGCTCGACCACCTCGAGCCGGGTCGCGCCGAGGCGTCGATGCGCGCGGTTCCCTGGACGCGCAACCACCTGGGCACGGTCCACGCGATCGCCCTGTGCAACCTGGCCGAGTACGTGTTGGGGGCGCTCGCCGAGGCCACGGTCCCGGCGACCCACCGCTGGATCCCGCGCGGGATCACCGCGACCTACAACGCCAAGGCGACCGGCCGGCTGCGAGCGACCGCCACCGTCGAGATGCCGGCCGACCTGGACGACAAGCAGGAGCTGCCGGTCAGCGTGCGGATCGTCGACCGCCAGGACGTCGAGGTCGCCACGATCACGATCCCGATCTGGATCACGGCCAAGCCACAGCGGGGGTAGAGCCGCCCACCCACGGGCCCGCCCGTCACGCCCACAACCCGCTGAGCGGGACGGCGAAGAGTCGATCGCCGAACGGCACGGTGGCCTCGCCCGTGTAGATCAGGGCCCCGCCGCGGAAGCGATCCCCGAGCTTGTCGCGCAGGTGGCGGAGGCCCGCAAAGTCGCTGTTCCGGGTGGACGCTGCGGCCTTGACCTCGATGCCGACGACGTCGCCGTTCGGGTGCTCGAGCACGAGGTCGACCTCGCGTCCGTCCCGGTCGCGGTAGTGGAACGCGCGGAGCGTGTGGTCCGCCCACCCGGCGTGCCGCAGCAGTTCCATCACGGCGAACGTCTCGAAAGCCATGCCGGCGACCTTGTCGTCGGTCACGATCCGCTCCGCGTCGGCTCCGATCAGGTGCGCGAGCATTCCGCTGTCGGTGATGTGACCCTTCGGCGTCTTGACGACCCGGTTGAGCAGATTGCCCGAATAGGCCGGGAGTCGGTGCACGACGAACAAGGTCTCGAGCAGGTCGACGTAGGCCTGGGCGGTCTTGAGGTTGAGGCCGAGATCGCGAGCGAGGCTCGCGTAGTTGACGAGCGACGCCGACGTCGCGGCGAAGGCGTCCAGCAGGCGTCGGATCGCGCGGTGGTCGCTGACCTGGGAGATGTCGCGGAGATCGCGGGCGATCAGGGTCTCGACGTGGCTGGCGAAGTACCGGTCGCGTCGCTTGCCGTCGCGCGTCCGTGCTTCCGGGTACCCGCCGGCGACGATCGTCGCCGCGTAGGCCCGCCGGCCGGTCGGCTGTCCGCTGAGCGTCGGTGCTCCGCCTGCGAAGAGCGTCGGAAGCAGGGCTCCCGAGGTGCCGTGGATCTCGGCCTGCGTGAGCGGCCAGAGCCGGTGGTACTCCGCGCGCCCGGTCAACGCGTCGGCGATGCGCGGCGCGGTCAGCAGATTCGCGGAGCCGGTCAGCACGAACTGGCCGGGAGCCTTGTCCTGGTCCACCCGGCGCTTGATCGCGAGTAGCAGGTCGGGGACGCGCTGCACCTCGTCGATCACGGCGGGTACCGCGAGATCGCTGATCAGCCCGGTCGGATCCCGCTCCGCGCTGTCGCGTGTCGCCTGATCGTCGAGCGTGATGACGGATGCCGCCCCGATCTCGGCTGCGATGTCCTCGACGAGGGTGCTCTTTCCGACCTGGCGCGCGCCGAGGACCACCACGACCCGGGTGTCGGCGATGGCGGCCAGCACGTCCGGACGGATGTGACGCGGGACGATCGGCATCGGCAGAAGTGTAGATGAAGGGTCGGCAGATCTGTAGAGCGATCGTCGGCAGATCTGTAGATGAAGGGTCGGCAGATCTGTAGTTCAGGGCGAGCTGCGTAGGCATCACGGCCAGATGACGAGCGGCCGACCGCCGATATCGACGGTCGGCCGGCCCGGATCGCGTGGCTTCTGGGACGATCCATCGCGTGCGAGCGCTGCACCTGCTGACCCTCGGACTGCTGGCCTGGACCCACGTCGGATGGGGACTGTTCGTTCGCGTCGCTCGGCGGTTCGGGATCGGACGAGTGACCGACGACCGGGAGAGCCGGTCGGCCGCCGACGGGTCAGCTGCCGAATCGGGGCTCGGCTCGGCGACGTCCGTCCGGCCGATGGTCTCGGTGATCGTCGCCGCCTACGCCGAGGAGGACGCGATCGCCGCCACGGTCGAGGGCCTCCAGGCACAGTCCTGGCCCCGCGAGCGGCTGCAGATCGTCGTCGCCTGCGACGGATCGACCGACCGGACCGCCGAGCGCGCCCGGGCCGCGGGGGCCGACCTGGTGCTCGAGCTGCCGCGCGGCGGCAAGCACCACGCCCAGGCCGGCGGGGTCGCGCAGGCCACCGGCGAGATCCTGGCGTTCAGCGACGCCAACACGAGCTGGGAGCCGAACGCGCTCGCCGAGCTCGTGGCCGCGTTCGAGGACCCGCAGGTCGGCTATGCCTGTGGCCGCGTCCAGTTCGTGGCCGAGGACGGGGCCACCAACCAGGAGGGCGCGTACTGGCGGATGGAGATGGCGCTGCGCCGGCGCGAGAGCGACTGGTGGTCGGTGACCGCCGGCAACGGCGCGATCTACGCGCTGCGCGCCGAGCTGTGGTCCCGGCTGCGGGTCACGTTCGGCCACGACCTGGCGCTGCCGCATCAGGTGGTCCGCGCCGGGATGCTCGCGGTGGACCGGCCGACGGCGCGGGCGTCCGAGCCGATGGTGCCGTCGATCGACGGCGAGTGGCGCCGCAAGCGGCGGATGATGAACCCGGCCTGGCGCGTGGTCCTGCGCGGCGGTGCGGGCGGCGGCCTGCGGAGCGGTCTGCTGGACCCGACCGGGGTGCCGATCCCGTACCTGGCAGCGCTGGTCAGCCACCGCTGGCTGCGCTACGCCAGTCCGCTGCTGCACCTGCTGGCCTACGCGGCGGGTCTGGCGGTGCTGGTCCGCCGGGACCGCGGCCGCCGCCCGACCCTGCATCTGCTGCTGGTGGCCGCACACCTGGCCGTTCCGCTCGGAGCTGCCGCGGCGCAGCGCTTCCGCTGGCGCCCGCTGCTGCTCTGCCGCTACTACGTGCTGATGACCGCGTCGATCGCGGCCGGACTGAGCGATCACCTGCGGCACGGCACCCCGGCCGGGTGGGACCCGGCGGAGGGGACGCGATGACCGACTCACCGGTGCCCCAGCGGTTTCCCGAGGGGTCGGCGGATCCCCGCGACCGCCACGCCGGGTTGCGCGCGCGGATGCGGGCGGCCGGTCGCGACGTCGGTCCCGACGGTCCGATCGGGCGGCCGGGTGGCAACCCGGTCGGCAACGCGCTGCGTCGGCTGTTCGACCTCGTCGTCTCGTCGCTGGCGCTCGGGGTGCTCGTGCTGCCGCTCATGCTGGTGCTGCTGATCGTGCGGCTGGAGTCGCCGGGGCACCCGATCTTCCGTCAGCGCCGCGTCGGCCGCGACGGCCGCGAGTTCGACGTGCTCAAGGTCCGGACGATGGTGCAGGGCGCCGAGCGGATGGGGGCCGGCCTGGCGATCGTCCAGGGCGACAGCCGGATCACCCGTCTGGGTCGGTTCCTGCGGCGCAGCTCGATCGACGAGCTGCCGCAGTTCGTCAACGTGCTGCGCGGCGAGATGTCGATCGTCGGACCGCGCCCGACGGTCCCGTCGCAGGTCGCCGCCTACGACGACCGCCAACGCGAGCGGTTGCTCGTCCGTCCCGGCCTGACCGGCTGGGCGCAGATCCAGGGCCGGACGACGCTCAGCTGGCCGGAGCGGATCGAGTTCGACCGGTGGTACGTGGCGAACCGCTCGCTGCGGCTGGACCTGCGGATCCTGATCTCCAGCGTGCGCGTGGTGCTCGGCGGAACCGGCGTCGAGCGCGACGGCGCGGCGTGGGAGACGCCCGCCGGCGAGCAGCGAACGTAGCCGCGGGCGTCAGACGCCGAGCGGGGGCAGGTCTCCCGACGACATGGTCGGCGGATGGGTCGGAGCGGAGAAGCGGCGGTGGACCGCGCTCTCGATCCGGGGCTGACGCATCGGATCGAGACCGAGGTCCGCATGGTCGGCGAGCACGGCGAGCAGCTCGCCCGGGTCGGCGGTCTCGCCCGGGACGGAGTCGTCGTCGACGAACGGCGCGAACGGCGGGACGTCGGAGTCCTGGAGTCGCGCGGCGGCGCGGTCGAGTCGCGCGCGCACGGTGCGGACCGAGATGCCGAGCGTCGTCGCGGCCGCCGCCCGATCGAGCTCGCCCCAGGCGATCAGCAGCAGCGTCTCGCGCTCGACCGCCGCGCAGGCGCGGAGCGTGGTGGCGACCCGCGGCTCGAGCGGCCGCGGTGGCTCGAGCGCCGGATGGGCCGCAGGCGGCTGGTGGGCGAGGCGCTCGAACAGCTCGAGCCGCCGCCGCTCGGTGCGCCACCGCTCCGAGATCTGCTCGGTCGCGAGCGCGTAGATCGAAGGTCGCGGGATCTCGCCGCGGTCGTCGAGCTCGCTGCGCCTCGCCCGGCGGAAGACCTGGACGGCCGCGTCCTCGGCTGCTCCGTCGCCGAGTCGGCGGCGGAGGTAGCGCACCACCGGTCCTCGGTGGCGCTCGAACAGGCTGGTGAAGGTGGGATCGGGGGGCATCCACATGGTTATGGGCGTTCGACGCGGAAAAGTTCTCGGCGATCGTCGGATTCGTGGCGATCGGGGTCGGACGTGGCACGGTCCCGCTCCCGAGGCGCGAGCTCGCCGGGGATCGGGCGAGCGTGGTCCGTTTGGACACGGAATGAAGTGTAAACGGAACGCGGGCGTGCGGGTTCCGGATCGCGCGGTTGCAACGGGGCGCGACGCGGGCTAGGGTCGAACATGACGCATCCGTCATCTTTGGTGTGCGTCGATCGGGCGGGGACCGCGACGGGTGGCAGGTGCCAGGCGGCGTCCCGCAGCAGCGGTGCGTCGGGCGAGCGGCCCGACGCCGGAACGAGGAGAGCGTCGAGATGTCCCAGCAGTCCCGAGTCCTTGTGGGTCAGGTCGCGGCCGTCACCGGCGGGGCGCGGGGGATCGGCCGGGCGACCGCCGAGGCGCTCGTCCGCGAGGGCATCAAGGTCGCGATCGGGGACCTCGACGTGGCGGTGGCCGAGCAGACCGCGCGCGAGCTCTCCGCCGGTGGCGGCACGGTCCGGGCCTACGCGCTGGACGTGGCCGATCCGGCGTCGGTGGCCGACTTCGTCGCGGCGGTCGAATCGGACCTCGGCCCGATCGACGTCTTCGACAACAACGCAGGGATCATGCCCGTCGGCCCGTTCCTGGCCGAGTCCGACGAGAGCACCCGTCGGCAGCTCGAGATCAACGTGATGGGCGTGGTCACCTGCGCCAAGGAGATCCTGCCGCGGTTCGTCGAACGGCGCCGCGGCCACCTGGTGAACATCGCCTCGGTCGCCGGCAAGGGCGGCTTCCCGGGTGCGGCGACCTACTGCGGCACCAAGCACTTCGTGGTCGGCTGGTCGGAGGCCCTGCGGGGCGAGATGCAGCACGCCGAGATCCCGGTCGAGATCAGCTGCGTGATGCCCGCGATCGTGCAGACCGAGCTGGCCACCGGCCTGCGCGCCACCCGCGCGGTCAAGCAGATCACCCCGGAGGACGTGGCCGAGGCGATCGTCGACGCCGTCAGGCACCCGCGGTTCGACGTCTACGTGCCGAAGTCGGCGGGCGTGATCAATCGAGTGGTCGGCGTGCTGCCACGCCGTGGGCGCGAGGGCCTGGTCCGCGCGCTCAAGGCGGACACCGCGCTGATCGAGGCCGACCACGGCGCTCGCCAGGCCTACGAGCTGCGCGCCGCCGCGAGCAGCGACCAGCTGCCCGCGGGAGCGAAGGCACGCGAGCTCGGCTCGGGGCCCGAGTAGCGGTTACTTCTGGGTGTCGATCCGGCGCTGCTTGGCGGCCGCGACGGTCTCGAGGGCCTCTTCGCGGGTGCGGAAGCCCTGGACCTCGACGACCTTGCCCTCGGGCTGCTTGTAGATCTCGAAGAAGTGCGAGATCTCGACCTTGAGCTGGTCGGAGATGTCGTCGAGGGTCTCGACGCCCTTCCAGTTCGGGTCGGCGACCGGGACGCAGATCACCTTGTCGTCGACCTCTCCCTGGTCGATCATCTTGAACAGGCCGATCACGCGGACCGGGATCCGGCAGCCGGGGAAGGTCGGGTCGGAGACCAGGGTCAGCGCGTCGAGCGGGTCGCCGTCCTCGCCGAGGGTCTCGGTGATGAACCCGTAGTCGGCCGGGTAGACGACCGAGGAGTAGAGGTAGCGATCGAACAGGATCGCTCCGACTTCCTCGTCGTACTCGTACTTGTTGCGCGACCCCTTCGGGATCTCAACGAACATCAGAAGATCGTCAGACACCGGCGCATCGTATGCGCTCGCGCGCGTACGAGTCCGCCCGGTCGGTATCGCCGGGCCCGGAAGCCGCGCGGTCGGACGTAAGATTTCGCCGCGGCATCGTCATCGGCCTGCGGCGATTTCCAGGCGGTTTGGCGCCGTGGCCGGGCCGGATCGACGGATCGTCGGTCGATCAGCCTCGGCGAACCGGGCGAGATCGGGATACTTGGGGCTGTGAGCAACGACGCCGCCGCACCCACGCTCAGCATCAACACGATCCGGACGCTGTCGATCGACGCCGTCCAGAAGGCCAACTCGGGTCATCCGGGTCTGCCCCTGGCCTTCGCCCCGGTCGCGTACCTGCTGTACGCGGAGCGGATGAAGCACGACCCGTCCGACCCGTCGTGGCCGGACCGCGACCGCTTCGTGCTGTCGGCCGGCCACGGCTCGATCCTGCAGTACGCGGCGCTGCACCTGGCGGGCTACGACCTCAGCCTGGACGAGATCAAGAACTTCCGCCAGTGGGGCTCGAAGACGCCGGGTCACCCCGAGCGCGAGTTCCACGTCGCCGGTGACGTCGGCCCCGCGGCCACGCCGCTGCCGCTGACCCCGGGCGTCGAGGTCACGACCGGCCCGCTCGGCCAGGGCGTTTCGAACGCGGTCGGCCTGGCGATGGCCGAGCGGTTCCTGCGGGAGAAGTTCGGGTCGGACGTCCAGGACCACCGGACCTACGTCGTCGCGTCCGACGGCGATCTGATGGAGGGCGTGTCGGCCGAGGCGGCGTCGTACGCCGGCCACGTCGGGCTCGGCCGTCTGATCGTCTTCTACGACGACAACGACATCTCGCTCGACGGTCCGACGTCGCTCTCGTTCAGCGAGGACGTCGAGAAGCGGTACCAGGCGTACGGCTGGCAGACCCTGCGGGTGACCGACGTCAACGACCTCGACCAGCTGCGGTCGGCGCTCGACGAGGCCGAGGCCGACGAGTCGCGTCCGACGCTGATCCACGTCAAGTCGATCATCGGCTGGCCGTCGCCGAACAAGCAGGGCTCGAGCAAGGCGCACGGCGCACCGCTCGGCGAGGAGGAGGTCCGGCTGACCAAGCAGGAGCTCGACTGGGATCCGGACGCGCAGTTCCTCGTCCCCGACGGCGTCTACGAGCAGTTCCGCGCCGGCAACCGTGGGCCGGCCGAGCACGAGGCGTGGAAGACGCGCTTCGCCGAGTTCCGCGGCGACGCCACCCGCGCCGCGCAGTGGGACGCCGCATGGGCCGGCAAGCCGCTGGCCGGGATGAAGGACGCGCTCAAGGCGCTGCCGGCCGAGAAGGAAGCGACCCGCGTCTCGGGCAAGCGGGCGATGGCGGCGTTCGCGCCGTTCGTCCCCACGCTCGTGGGTGGCGCCGCCGACCTGGCCTCGTCGACCAACACGGTGCTGCCGGACGCCGGCTACTTCACCAGGGATACCGCGGGCCAGAACGTCCACTTCGGCGTGCGCGAGCACGGGATGGGCGCGATCGTCAACGGCCTGGCAGCGCACGGCGGCATCGTCCGGCCCTACGGCTCCACCTTCATGCAGTTCGTCGACTACATGCGCGGAGCGGTCCGTCTGTCGGCGCTGCAGAACCTGGACGTCGCCTGGGTCTACACCCACGACTCGGTCGCGGTCGGCGAGGACGGCCCGACCCACCAGCCGGTCGAGCACCTGGCGTCGCTGCGCGCGATGCCCAACCTGACGGTGCTGCGCCCCGGGGACAGCGTCGAGACCGCCGTCGCCTGGGCGACGGTGCTGGAGGACCTCGACGGTCCGGCCGTGTTCGCGCTCAGCCGCCAGGGGATGGCGCCGCTGCCGCGCGACGGTGGCGACGACGCCGCGTGGGCCGGCGTACCCCGTGGCGGCTACGTGGTCTCCGATCCGGACGGCGACGCCGACGTGATCCTGGTCGGCACCGGTGCCGAGGTCGGCGTCGCGGTCGACGCGGCCGCGCTGCTCGGTGAGCAGGGCGTCAAGGCCCGGGTCGTCTCGCTGCCGTCGTGGGAGCTGTTCGACACCCAGGACCTGGAGTACCAGCAGTCGGTGCTGCCGGTCAACGTGCCCAAGGTCTCGGTCGAGGCCGGCGTCACGTTCGGCTGGGAGCGCTACGTCGACGCAGCCGTCGGGATCGACCGCTTCGGCGCGTCGGCACCGGGCGCCGAGGTGCTCGAGAAGCTCGGGATCACCGCCCAGAACGTGGCGGAGCGCGCGCAGCAGCTGCTCGGCGCGTAGCCGAGCGTCCGCCGCCGTTCCCGACAGAGCGGCGGCGGCGAATCGTCAGGGGGGAGGAGCGCCACGGCATCCGACTCTCCGGTGTGCGCACCGTCATGCCCGCTGAACCCCCTGGCGTCGCCCGCGCTCGCGGTGGATCGTCGCGTGCCGCCCGGGCGCGGCCCTCGCGGCCCGAGACACGGCGCCGGGCACGACCGAACGCCCAGACCACGCGGACACGCGTTCTCTGCGCCGGCATCGGCGTCTTCGTGGCGATGGCGGCCGCGGCGATCGGCTTGCTGGCGGGCCTGCGCGAGACGTCGGGCGTCCTGTCGTTCCTGCCGGCGTTTGTCGCCACCTACCTGGCCTGCGCGGCGTGGCTCACGGTGATGGTCGTGCTGATGCGTCGCAGCGGCTCCTCCCCGACGCTCGCGCTGTGGGCGGTCGGCGGCGGGCTGCTGCTGGTCGGGATCTTCGTGGCGCAGGTCGTGGTCGCCCGGGGCGGCTGATCCCTCGGACCTCGTCGGCCGATCGACCGGCGGCGCAACCGGTTGCGAAAGACGAGGGGGGGGGAGCGCGTGCCGGGTTGCGACTAGAGGGCATGTCGTCGCTCATCACTCGACTACCGTCCCGCCCCGGCGTTCGCCGGGCCGCGTCCGCTCCGTCCCAGTCGTCCGGGCCGCTCCGTCGGTTCCCGTTCGTGATCGCCGCGCTGATTGCGATCGTGCTGGCGGCGTTCGTCCTGTTCGGCGGCGCCTCCCGCAACCACGTGGCGCCGTCCGCCAACCCGTGGGCGGACGAGCCCAGCGCGACCCAGCGCGTGCCCGCGACCCCCAGCCGGGGCGCGATGGGCCTGGGCCCTACGGGCGCAGCGCCGCGTCAAGTATCGGCCCGAACCGCTCCGTAGCCTCGCCGCTGAAGGTCAGGTGGATCGCCGTGGGCTCGCGGACCCACGAGATCAGGTTGAGTGCCTGCAGCCGGGTCAGGGTCCACTGGAACAGCTGGGCCTGGGCACCGGTGCGGTAGCTGCGTGAGAAGTCGATCGCCCAGCCCGTCGTGTGCTGGGACAGCGCCTTGGTCGCCTGGATGTTCTCCGCGCCGAGTCGCTGCTGGTACTCGCGGTCCCGCACGGTGCTGGTCACGGTCAGCAGGGTCGTGGGCTCGTTGGTGCCGTTGAGTGCCTGGACGGCCGCTCCGATCGTCAGCAGGCCGCCGAGTGCGCCGGGACGCAGCGCGCGGTACCGCGACCGCGGCTGGTCGAACCGCGCGGCCAGTTCACCCATCGCCCGGTCGATCGCCAGGCCGTTGGCACGGAGCGCGTCGCGTGGGAGCGCGATCAGCTCGCCGTCCGCCGTCGCCTGCTCGAGCGCCTCGGCGTCGGCGAAGGTCTCGGTGGTCTCCTTCGGGTGGAAGACGTCCTCGCTCGACGCCTTGCGCGTCTGCAGGTCGGCTTCGCGCTCGAGCGCCGGCCGGTCCTCCCGGTACTGCTTCATGATCCGTGCGGCCGCGCCGATCCGCCAGAGGTACGACGACGAGTCGTCGCTGAGCTCCATCATCCGCGTGGTCGCGGCGGGCGAGCGCAACGGGTCCATGCCGAAGTAGAGCTCGACGTAGGGCACCATGCCCTGGCCGTAGTCGCTCAGCACGTTTTGCAGGTTGCCGACGCCCATGTGGTAGCTCGCGACGGCCAGGTCGTCGCGGTCGCCGAGGTGCTCGCGAGCGAACGACAGGTAGCGCGCGGTGGCCTCGAGCGCTTGCCGGGGCTCGAACCGCGGGTCGACCTGTCGCCGCTCGGCGCGGCGGCGCTCCTCGTGGCGGCCGCCGCGGGCGATCAGCCGCGTCAGCGTGGCGGAGCGCTTGACGTCGATCTCCATTCCGAGCAGGTTCTGCCCGGTCTCGGCGAGGATCTGGGTCAGGCCGGCGGCGCCCTCGATGTCGTTCGACGCCATCGCGTCCGGGCGGCCGGCGCTCTCCAGGTAGACCAGTGCCTCGAGCGTGTCGGCGTCCTCGTCGTGCCGTTCCGCGACCTCCTCGATCAACGGGCGGAACCGCGTGACCCGCTGGGCGGTCTCGACCGCGCCGCCGGGGACCATCCGGTAGAGCGGGTTGGCGAACCCGGCCTCGGCACGGGCGGTCAGCTCGTCGGCGTCGTTCTCGACGTCGGGGCGGAGCGCGGCGAGTGCCATCCGCCCCAGTGGGGTCGTCGTCCCGGGAACATCGGTCCCACCCACCCCCGCCGCCGAAGGCGCGGCGTCGTCACCGCCGCGCAGCACGCCGACGAGCAGGACGATCGCGAGCACGACCGCGAGCAGGCCGGCGATCACCAGCCACGGCGGGTCGCGCCGGGGGCGGTGCAGTCCGACGTGGTGCGCGGGAAGCGACGGATCGGCGGAGGACGATGATCGGCGACGCGGTCTCGACGACCGGGAACGGCGAAGGTTCACGCACTCATGGTCGCATCTCGTCGCCGTCCGATCGCCGGTAGGCGGTCGGGGCGACGACGGTGCTGAGCCACCGCCAGAAGTCCCGCGCAGCGCCTTCGGGGGCCGCCCCACGGGGGTAGACCGCGATCAACTCGCGGTGCAGGTCGACGTCGCGCACGGGGACGACCGCGAGGCTGCCCGCATGGACCTCGGCCTCGACCGCGAGCCGCGAGAGCAGCGAGAACCCGCCGGAGAGCAGCGCGCGCTTGACCGCCTGCGTGCTCGCCGACTCGGACGTTGGAACCAGCGTCACCCCGACCGACGCGAGCACGGTGTCGGAGATCGAGCGGGTGCCCGAACCGAGCTCGCGGGTGATCCACGACTCGGCGGTCAGCTCGCTGGCGCGCACCGAGGCTCGACCCGCCCAGCGGTGGTCGGCGGCGACCACGGCGACGATCTCGTCGCGGGCCACGACCTGCGTCTCCATGTCGTCGAGCGGGTCGAGCCCCTCGACGAAGCCGACCGATGCCTCGCCGCCGCGGACGAGCCGGAGCACGTCGGTCGAGTTGACGACCTGCAGCTGGGTGCGGAACCCGGGATGGTCGCGGGCGAAGCGCGCGATCCAGTCCGGAACGAGGAACTCGCCGTTGACGTAGCTCGACGCCAGCCGCAGCTCGCGGTGCGCCCCGCGCTGGTGGTCTCGGGCGGTCGCATCGACCCGGCTGAGCGCGGCGAGCGCCTGCTTGGCGTCCGGGTAGAGCGCCTGACCGGCGGCGGTCGGGCGGACACCCGCGCGGGTGCGGTCGAACAGGCGCAGCGCCAGCCGGCGCTCCAGCCGCTGCAACCGCTTGGTCACCGCCGACTGGGTCAGCGCGAGCGCATCCGCGGCGCCGTGCACGCTATGGGACTCGAAAGCTGCGACGAACGCGGCCAGCTCGGCGCCCGAAATCGGGTCGCTCTGGGGGATCACGGACACGGTCCCCGCAGGATACCGCCGCGCCGATTCCTGCCGGGAATCAGCGCGGGTCGCCGCCGGCCCGCGGGGCGTCGCCGGCCCGCGTGGCGTCGCGCTGCGGGGTCCTTTTGCGCCCCAGATAGGGGGTACGCGCGGTGTAGCGTGCCCGCATCGACCTCGTCACGCTCATCGCCTCGGCGGGCGCCCTCGGCACCCCCGACCAGCCAGACCTGCTGATCGCCCGCAACATGCAGGCGATGTCGCTGGCGGTCCACATACCGCTGGTCTGCTTCGGCATCGCCTGGCCGACGATGGTGCTGTTCGCCGAAGGGCTGTACCTGCGGACCGGCGACCCGATGTACAAGGCGCTCGCCAAGCGCTGGTCGAAGGTGATGCTGCTGCTGTTCGCCGTCGGCGTGGTCACCGGCACGATCCTCTCGTTCGAGTTCGGCCTGCTCTGGCCGAACTTCATGGCGACCTACGGCGAGGTCTTCGGCCTGGGCTTCACGCTCGAGGGGATCTCGTTCTTCGTCGAGGGCATCTTCATCGCGATCTACGTCTACGGCTGGGATCGGATGTCCAAGCGGGCGCACTTCCTGACCGGCATCCCGATCGCGATCGCCGGCGTGACCGGGTCGCTGATGGTGATCGCCGTCAACGCCTGGATGAACAACCCGGGCGGGTTCACCCAGGTCGGCGGCCGCGTCGTCGACGCGGATCCGTGGTCCGCGCTGTTCGCCAACGGGTTCGTCTGGCACGAGCTCGTCCACATGTACCTGGCCGGCTACCTGGTCTGCGGGTTCATCGTCGCGGCGGTCTACGCGCGGGGCTGGCTCAAGGGCCGCCGCACCCGCTACCACCGGGCCGGCCTGATCATCCCGCTGACGATCGCCGCACTCGTGGCGCCGGTCCAGATCGTGGTCGGCGACTGGGCCGGCCGCGAGGTCGCCAAGCAGCAGCCGGTCAAGCTGGCGGCGATGGAGGGGCTCGGCCGAACCGAGGCGGGGGCGCCGTTCCACATCCTCGGCTACTACGACGGCGACGCGCAGGAGGTCCGCTACGGGATCAAGATCCCCAAGCTGCTGTCGGTCCTGGCCGATCACGACCCGAACGCGACGATCCAGGGCCTCGACGCGTTCCCGGCCGACGACCAGCCGACCAACCGCGCGATCAACATCGTGCGGTTCTCGTTCCAGGCGATGATCGCGATCGGGACCGGACTGCTGCTGCTCGGCGGGTGGTTCCTCGTGACCTGGTGGAGACACGGCCGACTGCCGCGCACGCCGTGGTTCTTCCGCGCGGTGCTGCTCGCCGCGCCGCTGACCGTGGTCGCGCTGATCAGCGGCTGGATCACGACCGAGGTCGGGCGCCAGCCGTGGGTCGTCTACGGCTTCATGCGGACCGAGGACGCGGTCACCGACGCCGGCGGGCTGACGATCGCGTTCGGGATCCTGGTGGTCGTCTACCTGCTGCTGGCGACCGGGATCGTCTGGCTGCTGCGTCGGCTGGCGAGCCATCCGCCCGAGACCGAGCTGCCGGAAGGGCAACGACCGGGGACCGTCGCCACCGCCACGGGTGGCGCTGCGCCCGGCGGCGGGTCGGTCGACCCGGGCCGGCGTCGGCGGGACGACGAGGACGGCGGCTGATGGCGGACGCTTGCGCGATCATCCTGCTGGCGGCGCTGACCGCCTACATCGTGCTCGCCGGGGCCGACTTCGGCGGCGGGTTCTGGGACCTGACGGCCGGCGGCGCCGAGCGCGGCGGCCCGGTCCGCGGCCTGGTCCAGCGCTCGATGAGCCCGGTCTGGGAAGCCAACCACGTCTGGCTGATCCTGCTCTTCACCGTCTTCTGGACCGCGTTCCCGGAGGCGTTCGCGTCGACCGTCTCGACGCTCTACATCCCGATGTTCGTGGCGGCGATCGGGATCATCTTCCGCGGCGCGGCGTTCGCCTTCCGCGGGCAGGCGGCGATGATCCGCGACGCCCAGGTGCT
>JBQGEK010000248.1:0-13629 GCA_052039575.1 Patulibacter sp.
GTGACGGCTCCCGGAACCGGCGGCTTGGCGCCCGCCGCAGGGGCACCCGCCGGAGCCGGCGACGTCTGCGGTCCCGGGTGCGGAACCTGCGCGCCGGGGTGCGGGGCCAGCTTGCCGGGCGTGGGAACGCCGGGGGCCGACGGACGGGCCGGCGAGAGCGAC
Source organism: Patulibacter sp. (assembly GCA_052039575.1). Taxonomy (GTDB): domain Bacteria; phylum Actinomycetota; class Thermoleophilia; order Solirubrobacterales; family Solirubrobacteraceae; genus Patulibacter. The sequence goes on from JBQGEK010000248.1 coordinate 163, forward strand.
TGTTCCTGTTCGAGTTGCTCCTCGAGCGCGCGTAGGCGTTCCGGAGCCGTTCCGGCCCACTCTCGCAGCCGTTGGAGCTCCCGCCCCTGCGAGAACACCAAGATCGCCATGGCGATCACGGCGATCAGTGAACCAAAGCCGACGTACGGCCCGATCGTGTCGAATTGGCTCGCGAAACCAGCTGCAAGCGCAGGGACCCCGACGGTCATAGCGGTCCAGTGTAAGCGCTCGGGCTCGTCGTGACGTCACTCCCCGGCGACGCCGCTTCCGACCTGCCGCGGTCACTTGGACTCGACGGACCGACCGTATGGGTCCGCTGGAGTTCCTCGACCTTGGCCGCGACCCCGACCGCGTCCCCTTCGAGCACGAGCAGCGCGATCTCGTCGAACATCGCCTCGACGGCGTCGGGCCCGAACGGCGAGCGTTCGGCGCGCTGGATGCGGTCGGCATCGGTCGGCCCCGGCGTCTCGAAGCCGTTGAACAGCTCCTCGTGGAGCTTCTCGCCGGCCCGCGGACCGACGATCTCGATCGCGATGTCCTCGTCCGGCTTCAGCCCGGACAGCTCGATCATGTCGCGGGCGAGCTGGAGGATCTTGACCGGCTCGCCCATGTCGAGCACGAGGATCTCGCCGCTGCGGCCAACCGAGCCGGACTGGATCACCAGCTGCACGGCCTCGGGGATCGTCATGAAGTACCGCGTCATCTCGGGGTCGGTCACCGTGACCGGGCCGCCCCGCGCGATCTGCCGCTGGAAGATCGGCACGACCGACCCGCTCGACCCGAGCACGTTGCCGAAGCGGACGCACGAGAACCGCGTGTCCGTCCAGCGCTGCGCCGCGCTCTCGACGGCCAGCTCGGCCAGCGCCTTGCTCGCGCCCATCGCCGTCGCCGGACGGACCGCCTTGTCGGTCGAGACCAGCACGAACCGCTCGACCGCGTTCTCGCCGCAGAGCCGCGCCAGCAGCCGCGTGGCGATCGAGTTGTTGCGGACCGCCTCGACCGGGTTGGCCTCCATCAGTCCCACGTGCTTGTACGCCGCCGCGTGGAAGACCACCTGCGGTCGGTGCTGCTGCAGCACGTCGCGGATCCGGTCGCCCTCCTTGACGTCGGCGATCACCGACGTCACCAGGCCCTCGGGGACCTGGCGGTCCTCGATCAGCTCGCGCTCGATCCGGAACAGGTTGTCCTCGGCGTGGTCGAGCAGGACGAGCCGGGCCGGGCCGACCCGGGCGATCTGGCGGCAGAGCTCGCTGCCGATCGACCCGCCCGCCCCGGTGACGAGCACGGTGCAGCCGGCCAGGTACGCGCCGACCCGGTCGAGCTCCATGCGCACCGGGTCGCTCCCGAGCACGTCCTCGACGCCGACCTCGCGAACCTGACGGACGGCCGCGCCGTCGCCGGCCTGGAGCAGCTCGAAGACCGTCGGCAGGGTGCGCACCGGCACCTCGCGGCTGCGGCCGGCGCGCAGCACGTCGGCCCGCAACGTGCCCGGCGCCGAGGGGATCGCGATGATGATCTCGTCCGGCTCGAGCTCGTCGAGCACCCGCGTCAGGTCCTTGATCCGACCGTGGACCCGAACCCCGTCGACGCGCGTCCGCTGCTTGCCCGGGTCGTCGTCGACGAAGCCGACGGGCCGCAGCCCGAGCTGGGGGTTGCGGAGCATCTCTCGCAGCACCATCCGGCCGCCCTCGCCGGCACCGACGATCAGCGCAGCCCGGCCCGCCGTGCGGCGTCCCAGGCCGAACAGCAGCGATCGCTCGGAGAACGCGCGCACGATCACCCGCGCGCCGACGATCAGCATCAGCCCGGCGACCGCCGCCAGTCCGTAGATGCTCGGCGGCGGGTAGGTGGTCGTCAGCTCTCCGGCGCGCTCCCACGTGGCGGTCTGGAGGACGCCGTTGAGCCCCAGGAAGACCAGCAGCCCGAGCACGACCCCCTGTCCGGTCCGGAAGTCGTCGCGGCCGTCGGTGTGGCGCCACGGCCGGTGGTATCCGCCGGTGATCCAGATCGCCGCGACGACGCTGAGGCCGACCAGGTACCAGGTGTTGTCGAACAGGTCGGCGTACCGCGGCGACACCTCCGACACGTGCTGCAGGTCGAACCGCATCCGGAACGCGAGCCAGTAGGCGCCGACGGCCAGCACGAAGTCGACCAGCGCCTGGAGCGGCGAGAGTCGGTGGAACTGCAGCGCGGCGGGCCGACGGCGCATCCGACCGATTCTCTCACGGGGCGACCGGCGGACGGGCGACCGCAGGCCGTGCGATCGACGCCGTGCGCCCGCGGAGCCCGCGCGCGACCGAGGTTCACCGCTCCGTGGAGGGCGAGCGACCGCCGCGCGACGGCCGGCGTGCGACCATCGATGCGTGCGTCCGGAAGCCCACCACGAAGGACCTCCCCGTCCGACCGACCGACCCGCTCCACCGGCCGTCGCGCCGCGCGACGCGGGGCGCCCGCTCCCGCTGTTCGTGGTCGCGACGTTGGTCCTGCTGATCGGCTTCGGTCTCGGCTGGATGGGCCGCTGGACCGACGCGGGAGCGTTCCGCGGCGCCCAGGAGTTCGCGCGGCTCGGCGGCCCGTGGCTGGTCGGGGCCTACGCGGCCGGCGTGATCTGCGCCTGGCGGCGCGGTCCGCACGGCCTGCTGATCGGCGTGCTCGGCGGTGCGGTCGCGATCTCGCTCGGCTCGCTCACCTACTACGGGCTCTACATCTGGCTCGAGCACGGCTACGGAGCCCGTCGCGCGTTCAAGCTCGGGGTCGGCTGGGCGGCGGCCGGGTGGGTGATCGGCGGCATCGTCGGTGGCCTCGGCGCGCTGCTCAGCGGCCGCTGGAACGCGCCGGCGAAGCCGTGGCTCCAGGGCGCCTCGGTCGGCACGCTCGGAGGTCTGCTGATGGGCGAGGCGATCGCCCTGCTGTGGGTCTGGGACTCGCTGTCCCTGCGGTCGATGGCGATGCTCGAGGGTCTCGGTGGTGCCGCCCTCGTGGTGATCGCGGCGATCGGCCGCCCGTGGCGATGGATCGTGGCGGCGGTCCTTGCCACGGCGTTCACCGCGACGGTCGCCCCGATCGCGACCACCCTGGTCCGCGAGAGCCTGCGCTCGATCGGCTGGGCGGGGGCCTGAGGTTCAGCGCGCGACCGCGCTCAGCAGCCGGTCGGTCAGCAGGGCGGGGTCGCGGCGGATCCGGCCCCCGTCGTCTCCGCTGCGATCGCGCTTGACCAGCGAGACCGCGGCGGGATCGTCCAGGCGCTGCAGGCGTCCGTCGGCGATCAAGGCGTCGTCGACCGCTCCCGGCTTGCCGTCGAAGGTCGTGAAGACCGGTGTCCCGAGTGCGACCGCCTCGCGGTTCATCGTCCCGCCGGCGCTGACCACCAGGTCCGCGAGCGCCACCAGCGACGGTCCGTCGATCGGCCGCTCGGGGATCGTGAAGCCGCCGGCCTCGCGCAGCTCGACCCGCTGGGCGTCGGTCCGCGGCAGCACCACGACCTGGCCCTGGTCGCGCAGTCGGTGGAGCACGTCGGCGAAGCGGTCGTTGTGGAACCGGTGGTAGAGCGAGACCTCGGGCGGCGTGCGGACGACCGCGATCGGCGCGGACGCGTCGAGCCCGAGCTCGTCGAGCACCGACGGATCGGGCTCCAGGTCCGCCAGGTAGTACTCCTCCTTGAGCCCCGGGTAGGCGCGGATCTTCCCCTTCGCGCCGTACTGGTCGAGCCGGTCGAACGGGATCACGTCGGGGATCACGATCGCGTCGGCGATCCGGCAGTTGATCTGGTGCTGGACCGTCGCCCACTCGTAGTCGAACGCGGTCGCGACCGGGATCCCGAGCGCCTTGGCGGCGACCGACACGTCGTTGGAGCCGTGACCGATCGCCACGTCGAACGGCCTTGACCCGGACGGCCAGCCGCCGACCCGCCGCGCCCAGCGCAGCAGCGCCGTCGACCGCGACGCCAGGCCGCGGGCCTTGTCCGGCAGCCGCTCGCCGCGGTGGTGGCCGATCGCGGTGTGGGCGATCCGGTAGCGCTCGCACAGGCCGAGGGTCTGCGCGAAGTCGCGGGCGGTCACGTCGACCTCATGCCCGCGACGGCGCAGCTCGTCGATCACCGGCCGCAGGACCAGCACGTGCGGGCTGTTGGTCAGGTCGATCCAGACGCGCATCGGCGCCCCGGATCGTCGCACGACACCAGGCGACGAGGCCGGCCCCGGTGCCTACGGGGTGACGGCCACGCCATCCAGCCGCACCGTGCCGGAGACCACGCGGACCTGGACCGACGACGACTTCGACCGCTTGCTCGCCCGCACGATCGCCGTCCGGCCGTCCTTGCGACCGCGGATCGTCAGCCGCTGCCAGCGCCCCTTCGCGCCGGACCGGACCTGGATCACCGCCCGCTTGGCGTCGCTGCGCACGATCACCGCCGGGCGACCGGCCGGCAGCGTGGTCCGCACCGTGGCACCGCGCCGCAGCACCGTCACCGTGCGCCGCCAGGCCATCGGGTCGGTCTCGCGCTTGCTCGATCCGCGGATCGCCACCTGGCGCACCCGCTCGTCGGTCGGCACGACCACGGTGCCGACGGTGCGGGTCGACGCGCGTCCGCTCGACGGCGTGATCCGGATCCGCAGGTCGACGGCGCGCCCGGTGGGCAGGTCGAGCAACGTCGACTGCTGGGTGGTGCCGCGCGCCGCGCGCCGCCAGCGCGGCTTGCGGTCGGTCCGCACCCGATACTCGACGCGCCACGCCCGGGTCGCGCCACCGGTCACGTTCCAGCGCAGGCCGACGAGCCCCGATGCGTGCCCGTCGGTGTTGACGCCCAGACCGCGGATCCGCAGGTTGCCGACGGAGAACGACGAGGGCGCGGTGCGCACGCCCTTGACCAGCAGGCTGGCGCTGCCGGCCGGCTGCTGCTTCGGGGTCGGCACCGGCGACGGCGGCACCGGGGGCGGAGCGAGCTCGACGGGCGGGTTGCCGCAACCGCTGCCGTCGGCCGCCGTCACGCAGACGTCGATCCGGTTGGACCGCACGTAGCCCGGAGCGGTCGCCTTGATCCGCTTCCAGCCGGGGGTCGCCCAGCTCAGCGCGGCCTGGCCGGCCGCATCGGTGGTGACGGTCGCGGGATCGGCCTCGAGCGTGGTCTGGACGCCGTTGGCGGCGGTCAGCACCGGGGCGACCTGGACGCCGGGGGCGGGATCGCGGTATCCGACGGTGCCGAGCTCGCCCGTCGCCTGGCTCTTGACCGCGGTCACGGTCAGCGGCTGGCCGAGCCCGACGGTGAACGAGCGCTGCACCGGGCCCGCCGACGGCCCCCGCTCGACGTCCGATGTCGGCTCGCCGATCGATCCGGGACCGTCGAGCCGCAGCAGATCGCGGTTGCTGTTCCCGTGGTAGACCCAGAGCGTCTGGTCACCGGGGTTCAGCCGGTACTGACAACCGCCGACCGAGGTGTAGATCCCGTTGACCAGGATCATCCAGTCGGCGCCGGTGCTGGGGTTCGAGCGGTCGGGACCGAATCGCGTGACGAAGAAGTCGTCGTATCCCGGGTACCAGGTGCCGTCCCACGACATCCCGACGCTGCGCATCGCGTCGTCCGAGGCCGACGTCGGGGTCGGGCCGGGCGACGGGTTCATGCCGTTGTTGGTGCCGTCGCAGCGGCGCGGCGTGTTGCCGTCGGACGCCGTCGCGACGGCGTGTCCGTCGGTTCGCAGCACGCCCTCGTAGATCGTGCTCGTGAGGCCCTCGATCCGGACGCCCTGGTCGCTCGGCGCCCCGAGCGCCTGGTCGACGGCTGGTCCGAGCACGAGCGCACCGGCGGCGATCGTGGCCGCAACGGTCGCCGTGAAGGTCCTGCGAACGGAAGCGCGCGGGGGCGCCGGGATGGAACGAGCCATGGGTGTCCTTTCCCCTAAACCCGAGGGGGCGGTCGACGTGGGCGGTCGGGGAGGTTTCCTGGCTCGCGACTGCGGGTGGTCCTCGCCTTCCCCGGGATCCGCTCCCGAGTGGCTGCCGGTCGGCGTGGGACGCCCTGATCGCTCACAGTGGCGGGTCCGCGCCGGTCTCCCACCGGTCTTCCCTGCACCACGATCCGCTGAACTGCGGACGCACGCTACCACGGCTCGGCTCCGCGATCTCCTGCTACCGTCCTTCCCGTCTCGAGCGGGGAACTCCGGTGGGAATCCGGGGCTGACGCGCAGCGGTATGGGGGACGAGCGGTTCATCAGGGCCACTGGACGGCACGCCGTCTGGGAAGGCGAACCGCGAGGCCGATCCCGAGCCCGAAGATCCACTCGTGACACCACAGGCCACCCGTCTCGCGACCCGACGGCGTCCGTGCCGGTCGGGTATCACCCGGCCCGCGTGATGTCGTCGCAGAAGAGGAAGCAACGACATGCATGCACCAATTGCCCCACGATGGCGTGGGGTCGCCCTGACGGCGGTCGCCGCCGTCGCCCTCGCGGTCCCCGCGACCGCCAGCGCCGCCCCGGTCCCACAGGCCGAGATCGACGCCGCGGTCAGCGCCGGCGTCAACTGGATCGCCGACCAGCAGGACAAGCTCGCCAACGGCAACCCCAACCCGAGCCCGACCGGTGGGCTGCTCGGCATGAACGCCGACTGGGCGATCACCACGCTCGCGGCCGGCGGCATCCACGCGGCCGACGTCCACAAGCCGGGCGTCCCCCAGAGCCTGCAGAGCCACCGCAACGCGTTGTACCTCCCGGGCGGCAGCTACAACTGGACCGCGCTCCCGGCTTCTGGCGTCGCCGGGAACTTCGGTCGCGAGGCGCTGATCGCGTCGGCCGCCGGGCTCCGCGTGACCAAGCTCGACGCCAACTTCAACTTGACCGCGTCGCTGGCCAGCAAGTGGCGGGTCGATCAGGGCGACTTCGGCGGCTTCACGCCGAACAGCGACGGTTTCGCGCTGCTCGCCACCCAGGCGCTCCACCTGCCGAAGGGTGTGCGCCAGAAGATCGTCGCCAACCTGCTGACCGCGCAGAAGACCGGCACGACACCGGACGCCCAGGGCCGTACCGCGGTCGGCGGCTGGTCGTTCAGCAGCGGACCGAACGGCAACGGTGACATCGACATGACCGGATCGGTGCTGTCGATGCTCTGCCAGGAGGGCATGACCCCGTCGCACCCGGCGGTCGCGGCCGGGGTCGACTTCCTCCACCGGCGACTGAACCCCGAGACCGGCGGCTTCGGCGTCGCGGCCGAGAACTTCATCCCGGCGAACAACACGCCGTCCGCGGCGTGGGCCGTGATCGGCCTGAAGGCCTGCGGCATCGACCTGCAGAGCCCGGCGTGGACCACGCCGAACGACCAGAACCCGATCAAGTTCCTGATCGGCCAGCAGCGGACCGACCCGGCCGCGCCCGGCCACGTCGGCAGCCTGAAGTACGTGCCGACGAGCGCGACCCCGGCGCCGGCGCACGACATGAACGCGACCGAGGCGGGCATCCGTGCGCTCTCGAACTCGCGCTGGTACTCGGCTCCGCCGGAGCGGGCGAACCCGTCCGACCCGCGCTGGCGCCCGACCGTCGACGTCGCCGACGGCACCCCCGTCCCGGTCGCGCTGGCGGTCGACCCGGGCAACGGCGACGTGCGCTTCTGCGCCGTCGAGGTTCCCGCCGGATCCCCGCTGAGCGCGGTGCTCGAGAAGGCGCGGACGTCGTCCGTTCCGAGCGGCTGCGTCAGCGCCTGGGGCGCCAGCCAGGGCCGGATCAGCACGATCAACGGCGAGCCCGGCACCGAGTGGACCGTCCGCCTGGGCGGCGGCGAGGCCCAGCCCGCCGCTGACCAGCCCGTGGGCTTCGGCGACGTGGTCGCCCTCGAGCTGCGCCGCGAGCTGACCACGACGGCGGCCGACGCCGCGTTCGGGACCCAGGCGGAGACCACGATCGGCGGCGTCCGGACCGTGTCGTTCACCGCCTCCGCCGACGGCATCAAGACCGGCCGGACCGTGCTTGCCGGCCCCGCCGCCGACGACTTCGTGATCGTGCGCGACGGCTGCGCGAACGTGACCCTCGACGCGGGCGAGCACTGCTCGGTCTCGATCCGCTTCGCCCCGAGCGCCGTCGGAGCCCGCACCGCGGAGCTGCGGATCACGGGCACGGTCGGCGGCGAGGCGATCTCCCCGACGATCACGCTGACCGGTGTCGGCAGCGACGCGCCGCGCGGCCCGGGCGACGTCGGGCCGGAGCAGCCGCCGCTTATCATCCAGCAGCTCGTGCCGACGCCGATCCCGGCGCCGACGCCCGCCCCCGCATCGAACGGCCGAAAGACCGACGAGCCGCGTCCCCGCCTGACCTGCCGTGTGCGCGGCAGCTCGCGCAGCCAGCGGGTCGTCTGCGGCGAGCGCCGCAAGGCCGCCCCGGTCACCTGCAAGGTCAGCGGCAAGCGCAAGCACCGCGTGACCTGCACCGTGCGGACCGCCGACGGCCAGCGCAGCACCCGGGCCCGGCTGACCCGCAAGGGCAAGACCGTCGCCAGCGGCCGGCTCGGCAGCCAGCGGACCACGCTGACCGTGCGCTCGAAGCAGCGCGTGGGCGCCGCCCGCTACACGCTGCGCCTGGGCGACGGCCAGACCGCGACGACGTTCGCGATCCGGATCCGCTGACCGACGCTCCCCGCACTGGTGTGCGGTTTGCCCGCTATGAGCGGCTGAACTCCACACCAGTGCGAGCGCGGTGGTGCACAGCCGCCCCGCCGATCCCTACTCTGCGGCAGGTGCCCGCGACCATCAGCCCGCGCCGCAGCTTCGCCGCGGCGCTCCTGGCCGGCCTGCTCCACGGGCCGGCCGAGACGCTGCCGATCTCGTCGTCGGCCCACGTGGCCTTCGTCGCGCGGCTGGCCGCCGGTCGCCGCGGCCGCCGTCCCGCCGACCCCGAGACCGCCAAGAGCCTCGAGGTCAGCGCCCACGCCGGCACCCTCGCCGGATTGGCCGTCGGCCTGCGCCGCGAGGCCTGGATCGTCGCCCGCGGCGCCGTCGAGGACCCCAAGCTGACCGCTCGCGCGATCGGCGGGATCGTGATCGCGTCGCTGCCCGCGGTCGCCGCCGCGCTCGGGCTCGAGCGGCAGATCGAGGACCGGCTCGGAGGCGACACCACGATCGCCTGCGGGCTGCTCGCCGGATCGGTGGCGATGAGCGTCGCCGATCGCCGCGGCGATCAGCTGCCCGACCGCCGATGGCAGGATGCGACCGTCGGCGACGCCTTGGCGATCGGGGCCGTCCAGGCGACCGCGCTCTGGCCTGGCGTCTCGCGCAGCGGCGCGGTCCTGACCGCGGCCCGCGCTCGCGGCTTCTCGCGGGCCGACGCCGGCCGGATATCGGCCGCGCTCGCCGTCCCCGCGGTCGGCGGGGCGACCCTGCTCAAGTCGTGCCGGATGCTGCGCCGGCTGCGCGCCGGGACGATCGAGACCGAGCACCTGACGCCGCTGGTGGTGGTGACGGTGACCAGTGCCGTGTCCGGCCTGGCCGCCGCCCCGATCGCCCGCCGCACGCTCGACGGCCTGCCGCTGTGGCCGTTCGCCGCCTACCGCGCCGGGCTGGCCACCGCACTGGCCGTGACCGACCGGCGCTGGAACACGCGCGGCTGACCCTCGCGGGGTCGCGGCACCCGGCGCCGCCGCGCCGGACCGGGTTCCCGCGCCGGCACGTCGCGCGCGCGTTCTGCGACGATGAGCGACGATGAGCGACGCCTACGCTGCCTCCGGGGTCGACACGACCCAGTCCGACTCGGGTGTCAACGCCCTCGTCGCGGTCCTCAAGACGATCGACACGGGCAAGCCCTCGCTGTCCGCCCTCGAGTCCGGGCACTACGCCAGCGTGCTGCGCGTCGCGCCCAACCTGGGGATCGCGGTCGCGACCGACGGTGTCGGCTCCAAGCTGATCGTCGCCGAGGAGACCGGCCGGCTCGACACCGTCGGGATCGACTGCATCGCGATGAACGTCAACGACCTCGTCTGCATCGGTGCCGAGCCGATCGCGATGCTCGACTACCTGGCCGTCCAGGAGCCGGACGACGCGCGTCTGGCCGCGATCGCCCGCGGGCTCAAGGCCGGCGCCGAGGACGCGGGAATCGAGATCCCGGGTGGCGAGCTCGCGGTCCTGCCCGAGCTGATCAAGGGCCATCCGGAGCCTCACGGCTTCGACCTCTGCGGGACCGCGATCGGCACCGTCGCGCTCGACGAGATGGTCACCGGCGAGCGGATCCAGCCCGGCGACGCGTTGATCGGCCTGCCGTCGAGCGGCATCCACTCCAACGGCTACACGCTGGCCCGCAAGGCGCTCCAGCAGGACGGCGGGCTCTCGCTCGATGACCGTCCCGAGGAGCTCGCCGGCCAGTCGGTCGCCGACGCGCTGCTCGAGCCGACGGTGATCTACGTTCGCGCCGTGCTCGACCTGCTGCGCAGCGGCATCGCCGTCCGCGGCCTCAGCCACATCACCGGAGGCGGTCTGCTCAACCTGGTCCGGCTCGGGGTCGTCGGCGCCCCGCCGGAGCTGCGCAAGGGCCGGCTCGGCTTCGAGATCACCGATCCGCTGCCGCTGCCTCCCGTGATGCCGCTGATCCAGCGGCTCGGCAACGTCTCCGAGCAGGAGATGTGGGAGGTCTTCAACATGGGCTGCGGCTTCGTCGCCGTGGTCGACGAGAGCGCCGTCGACGCCACCGTCGCGGTGCTCGAGAAGCGCCACCCCGGGACCCGCCGGATCGGCACCGTCACCGACCGCCCCGGCGTCTGCACCGCCCCGGGCGGCGTCCTGCTCCAGGGCTGACGCCGCCCTCAACCCACCCCGCGGAGCGCGACCACGGTGCCGTCGCGCAGCTCGACGTTGATCCGGTCGGTCCGCAGATCCATGGTCTGCGCCAGCTCCTGACCGTCATCGACCGTCACGCGGACGGTGCAGCCCCGCTGCTCGGCCTGCTGCTCGGCGTCGGCCTGCGTCATCCCGAGGATCTCTCGGGCGTCGAACGCACCGCTCTCCCCCGTCGCACCCTGGTCCTGCGACGGGCAGAGCACCGGCTCGGCCGGGCGCTCGACCGCCGCCGTGTCGGACCCGTCGTCACCACCGCATCCCGCCATCGCCAGCACCCCCACGATCGCCATCGCTCGCAGTCGCATCGACCGAGTCTGACCGAGCGAACGGCGCCCGAGGATTACGGAACGCTTAAGCTTGTAGGCCACGGGTATTCCCCCAATCCGTCCCCCGTGAGAAGGACATCTCCATGCGCCAGGCCCTGGGCCCCCGCCCAATCATCGCGGTGAGCGCCGCCGTGCTCGCCGCGCTGGCCACCGCGACCTCCGCCCAGGCGGCGTCCGTCACCGTCTCCGGCGACGACGGCAACCCGGTGCCGCTGCAGCAGGGCGTCCCTGCCGCGATCCGCAACATGTCGCCGAGCATCGGCGTCGGCTTCCTGCCCAACCAGGACGCGAACTACTCGGTCAACTACGCCGCCCCCGACGGTGTCGCAGCCGCCACCCCGGTCAACTGCTTCACCACCAGGGTGCCGGTCAGCCGCGGCCTCGACTACCGCGGCAACGGGACGTACACGATCACGGTCACCAACTTCGCGCGGACCGACCGCAGCTGCACCGCCCCGCAGTCGACCGAGACCTACACCGTGGTCGTCGGCGGCTCCGTGAGCGTCGGCGCCCCGACCCGCCGGCACCTGATCCGCTCGCGCAACAGCTTCACCACCCGCGTGCTCGCGCTGCCGTTCGCCGGCAACCCCGGCGCGACCCTCAACGAGGTCGTCTACGCGCGCAACGGCAAGATCGGCCCCGACGGCGGGATCACCGGTTCGGTCCAGCCGGCGTACGTCAACCCGACGACCGGCAACGTCGAGCTCCGCCTGCGCGACGCCGGCCGCTACACCGTGGTCGCCCGCGCGTCCGCCTTCGGCGGCTCCGCCCGGTTCTTCACCCCGTGGAGCGCACCGGTCACCGTCCGGGCGATCAGCCCGTTCGACCTGACGAGCCTGCGGTTCCCCGACTCGCGCGGTCCGAGCTACCAGATGCGCGGCACGCTCCGCGACACGAAGATCCGCGGCCGCGTCCGGATCTCGATCGCTCGCGGCACCAAGGGCGGCAAGTACCGCTCCCTGGGGAGCGCCCGGATCTCCTCGAAGGGCACGTTCACCAAGCGCTTCACCGAGCGTCGCACCGGGCAGTACCGGATCCGGGTCCGGTTCTCCGGCTCGAACACCGCGCAGGCCGGCACCGTCGTGCAGCGGATCCGGATCAGCCGGCGGATGGCGCTCTGACGCACCCCTCGCCGCGATCGCCGGGGCTGGAGCCCCGGCGATGCTCAACCGCGTGGGCGTCCGACGGGGCGCCCCACGCCGAGCAACCGCGTCGCCGGACCAGCCGCAGCTGCAAACATGCGTGCAGGACCGGCACGAGCCGCCGTCAGCTCCCCGCCCCGCGGGGAGAACCGGCAAGATCGTAGGCGTGGACCTCGCCTCGGCCCTCGCCTCCCCTGCGGCGCACCCCGCGCCCCGCTCTCGCAATCGATGACCCACCGCCCCCGAACGCCGCTCCAGGCCGCACAATAGGGCTGCACCGGTGAGCATCGACGTCGGCACCCTCCTCGCGGATCGCTACCGCCTCGAAGCCCGGATCGGTTCCGGTGGCATGTCCACGGTCTACCGGGCGTTCGACACCGTCCTCGAACGGACGGTCGCGATCAAGCTGATGCACCGCAACCTCGCGGAGCACTCGGAGCAGCTCGAGCGGTTCCGGCGCGAGGCCCGCGCCGTCGCCCAGCTCAACCACCCGCACATCGTGCAGGTGATCGACGCCGGCGAGCACGACGACACGCCGTTCATCGTGCTCGAGCACGTCCAGGGCGAGACCCTGAAGGAGCGGATCCAGCGCGCCGGCCGGCTCTCGGTGACCGAGGCCGTCGCCTACGCGGTCGAGATCGCCCGCGCGCTCGGCGCCGCCCACGAGCGCGGGATCGTCCACCGCGACGTCAAGCCCCAGAACGTCCTGATCAACGACGAGGGCCTGGCCAAGGTCACGGACTTCGGGATCGCCCGGACCCTCGAGGAGCACGGCCTGACCGCCGACGGCCGCGTGCTCGGCACCACCGACTACGTGTCGCCCGAGCAGGCGATGGGTCAGGCGGTCGACGGCCAGAGCGACATCTACTCGTTGGGGGTCGTCCTCTTCGAGATGTTGATCGGCGACATCCCGTTCCACGGCGACAACCAGGTCGCGGTGGCGATGAAGCACGTCCGGGAGGAGATCCCCGACGTGCAGCAGCTGCGGCCGTCGATCGGCGCCGCCCTGGCCGCCGTCGTCGACCGGGCGACCGCGAAGGCGCTCGACGTCCGGTACCCGAACACCCAGGAGCTCGTCGCCGACCTCGAGGACGTGCTCGCGATCGAGGCGAGCCGTCGCGGCGAGGCGACCGGGGAAGCGACCGCCATCCTGCGGACGCTGCCCGCCAACACCCGCAGCCGGGTCAACCTGCGGCTG
>JBQGEK010000249.1:0-22523 GCA_052039575.1 Patulibacter sp.
GGTTGGAGACCACGATCGCGTCGGCTCCTGCGTCGACGGCTCGCCGGGCATCCTCCGTGCCGAGCAGGCCCTTGACCACGATCGGGCCCGACCACTGGTGCCGCAGCCAGGCGAGATCGTCCCACCCGACGGCAGGGTCGAACGGTCCCGCCACGGTCGTGGTCCGTCCACCGGGTCGCGTGGGGCCCGGCGGGACGAGCGTGTTGCCGGCCTGGAAGCGCGGCCGCTGGAGCAGCCGAGCCGACCACCGAGGATGTCGGAGCCCGTCGGCCAGCATCCGCGCGCTGATCCGCGGCGGCACCACGAATCCGTGGCGACGGTCGCGGTCACGGTCGCCCATCACGGGAACGTCGACGGTCAGCACCAACGTCCGGATCCCGGCCGCCGAGGCCCGGGTCAGCAGCTCGCGGACGAAGCCCCGGTCCTGCCACATGTACAGCTGGAACCAGGTCGGCCCCCGCGCGATCCGGACGGTCTCCTCGAGCGGATACGACGCGACCGCCGACAGGATGTAGACCGAGCCGGCGGCGTGGACGGCCCGCGCGATCCCCGGCTCGCCCCGGTGATCGATCATCGCGGTCGCGCCCGTCGGCGCCCCGAGAATCGGTACGGCGACTCGATCGCCGAGCACCGTGGTGGCGAGGTCGACGTCGTCGATCCCCGCCAACGCCCGCGGCTGCCAGTGGATCGCGTCGAACGCCGCCTGGTTGCGTGACGCCGTGACCTCGTCGGCTGCTGCACCCTCGATGTAGTCGAAGACCGACCGCGGAAGCCGCCGGCGGGCACGGTCACGCAGGTCGTCGACCGACGCGGTGCGGTCGAGCCGGGCGCGCTGTCGCTGCCGACGTCCGAGCGAGCGCGGGAGCGCACGCAGGTCCTCGACGGCCTGACGGCCGGCGAGCGCGAGCAGCTCGTTCACCGGTCGACTGCCGGACGCGTCGCGACGATCCGGAGTCCGTCCCGGATCATGACGGCGCGCAGGATCAGTCCACCCGACCCAGCACGTCGACGAGGGCGTCGACGTCGAGTCCGCCCAGGCGCAGGTCGGGGGCGGCGGCGGAGTCCCCGTCCGGGCGGGTCGGATCGACGAACGCGCGGACCTTGGCGGCGACGATCTCCGCCCACTCGGGATCCTCGGGCTCGCCCCGGGCCTCGAACGGGTCGACGGCGACGGTGCGGCCGTCCGCCAGCTCCAGCGTCACGGCGGTCAGGCGACGGGCGGGAAACTCCGCCGTCAGCGCGTCGTCGACGACCACTTCGGTCCGCGCGGCGAGGCGCAGCGCCTCGGGGTCGTCGAACGGCCCGAGCACCGCGTCGACGTCGAAGTTCCCGTGGGCGAGGGCGTAGGCGACGGGCCAGACGATGTTGTACTGCGCCTGCTCGGTGTCGGACGGAATCTCGTGGGAGAGTCCGTTGGCCGCCGCGAAGGTCCGGATCTGGACGCGGCGGATCTCCGACGACGGGGCCGCGGCGTGGTCGCGGGCGGCCAGCGCGGCGCGGATCGCGCCCTGCGTCCACCGGCAGCACGGGTAGGCCTTCAGGTACGCCTCGCGGAGGCGCCACCGCCGGCCCAGGTCGTCCCAGACCGGGTGGTCGGCGACGTGGGTGCTCGGGGCGGCGGTGAAGCCGCGTTCGGCGAGCAGCGCGGCCTCGACGCCCAGTCGGGCACCGACGTCGCAGGCGTCCTTGGTCATCGCAGGATGCGCGCAGGAGTGCATGATCGGCGCGATCGGGCCGTGGTACTCGGCCAGTCCGAGCGCGTGGCCGGTCTGCTCGGGGGAGAGGCCGAGGAGACGACCGGCGCCGGCGGCGACCCCGATCGCGCCCCACGCTCCCGACGCGTGGTAGGTCGGTTCCCGGTCGTGCATCGTGATCCCGGCCCGTACCGCGACCTCGTAGGCGACGGCGACCGCTTCGTACAGCTCTTCGAGCGTGGCGTCGCGAGCCTGGGCGACCGCGACCAGGGCGGGCACGACCATCGCTCCGGGGTGCCCCTTCGTCAGTCGGTGGCCGTCGTCCAGGTCGAGCACGTTGGCGAGCACGCCGTTGGCCCAGGCCGCGCCGACGAGATTCAGTCGGCGGCCGTCCCACAGCGAGACCGCGTCCGCTCCGGCGTAGATCGCGGCGGCGTGCTCGGCGGCGATCCGGCCCGCGGGGGCCGGCCGACCGGCGACCGCGACGGCGACCGCGTCCGCGGTCAGCAGCGACACGTGGTTCCGCGTCTCGGGCGGCACCTCATCCCATCGCAGCCCGTCGACGAACCGCGTGATGTCGGGCGTCACCGACGGGGCGCTCACGCGGGTCGGTCCGGGTTCTGAGGGGTCGTGCGCGCCGGTTCAAAGGCCAACATGCGTTGCCAATTTACCATCTCGAACCCCACAGCCGCCGCTCCGTGCCGTATAACCATCAGCAGTTGGCAATACGCCGATCCTTGAAATCCACG
This sequence comes from Patulibacter sp., assembly GCA_052039575.1. GTDB lineage: Bacteria > Actinomycetota > Thermoleophilia > Solirubrobacterales > Solirubrobacteraceae > Patulibacter. The sequence continues at coordinate 2,444 of JBQGEK010000249.1, forward strand.
GTGCCCCCGGAGACGCTCTGATGACGACCCCTTCCCATGACCGCGGCCTGCTCGACCGACTCGCAGAGGGGCCGGTGATCTGCGCGGAGGGCTACCTGTTCGAGCTCGAGCGCCGCGGCTACCTCCAGGCCGGGGCGTTCGTCCCGGAGGTCGTGCTCGAACGACCGGAGCTGGTCGAGCAGCTGCACCGCGAGTTCGTCGACGCCGGCTCCGACGTCGTCGAGGCGTTCACCTACTACGGGCACCGCGAGAAGCTGCGGATCATCGGCAAGGAGCACCTGCTCGAGCAGATGAACCGCGACGCGCTCGAGATCGCCAAGCGCGTCGCCCGCGACACCGGCACCTTGCTGGCCGGGAACATCTGCAACACCAACGTCTTCGAGCCGACCGACGAGGCTCGGGCGAAGGTCCGCGCGATGTTCGAGGAGCAGGTCGGCTGGGCCGTCGAGGCCGGGGCCGACTTCATCATCGGCGAGACGATCTCCTGGGGCGAAGAGGCGCTGATCGCGCTCGACGTGATCAAGCAGTCGGGTCTGCCGTCGGTCGTCACGTTGTCGATCCACCGCGCTCCCGAGGTCCGCGAGGGCTGGAGCCCGGCCGAGACCTGCAAGCGCCTGGCCGACGCCGGGGCCGACGTGGTGGGCCTCAACTGCATCCGCGGTCCGCAGACGATGCTCCCGCTGCTGCAGGAGATCCGGGACGCGGTCGATGTACACGTCGCGGCCTTGCCGGTGCCGTACCGGACGACCGAGGACGAGCCGAGCTTCCAGTCGCTCCGGGACCCGCACTGCGACTGCATTCCCGGGGGCATTCCGTTCCCGACCGCACTCGATCCCTTTACGTGCAATCGTTATGAGATCGCGGAGTTCACGACCGCCGCACGTGAGATCGGCATCGACTACCTCGGTGTCTGTTGCGGCGCGGGACCCCATCACATTCGAAGCATGGCCGAGGCCCTCGGTCGCTCGCCGGTGTCGAGCCGGTTCAGCCCTGACATGTCCAAGCACTGGTCGCTGGGCACCGACTCGACGTTGAAGTCCCACAACCAGGTCTACGCCTCCGAGCTCTGACCACGCGCCCCGCGCACAGCCCCCGATCGTTCCAGTGAGGCCCGTCACCCGATGACCACGACCACCAGCACCACCGGCGCCGACGTCGTCGCCGACGCTCTGCGCCAGCTCGGCGTCCGGCATGCCTTCGGCCTGCCCGGCATCCACATGCTCTCGCTGTGGCAGGCGCTGCGCGACGGCGACGTGACGACCGTCCCGCTCCGCACCGAGCTCGATGCCGCGTATGCGGCCGACGGCGCGGCACGGGTCGCGGGCGAGCCGGTGGCGCTGCTGCTGTCCAGCGGACCGGGCGCGCTCAACTCGCTCGCCGGTCTGATGGAGGCGGCGGCGACCCACTCCCCGGTGATCACGATCGTCGGGCAGGTCGATCGCGAGTTCATCGGCGCCGAGCGCGGTGTCCTGCACGAGCTGCGCGAGCAGATCGCGTCGTTCCGGCCGATCGTCAAGCAGGCCTGGAGCGTCAGTCGGCCGGAGGACCTCGGGCCGACCGTCCACGCCGCCTGGGAAGCCGCCCGCACGGCGCCCGGCGGCCCGGTCTTCATCGAGGTGCCGGCCGACGTGCTCGCCGGTGACGCGTCGCCGTGGACCGCTCCTGCGCCGACCGCGCCCGAGCGCATCGAGCCGTCCGCGACCCAGCTGGACGACGCCGTGGCGACCCTCGCCGCGGCCGAGCGGCCGGTGCTGTGGGCCGGCACCGGCGTGATCCGCGCCGAGGCGACGGACGCCCTGCGCACGCTGGCCGAGCGGATCGACGCACCGGTCGTCGTGACGCCGTCGGCGCGCGACGCGCTGTCCCACGATCATCCGCTGTCGACGGGTGCCGCCGCGCACGAGGCGGCGACGTTGGCGCTGCTGGCGGAGGCCGACGTCGTGCTCGCAGCGGGGACGCGACTCGGGGCGGACGCGACCGGTGAGTTCGGGCTCGAGCTGTCCGGCACGCTGATCCAGATCGACGTCGACGCTGCGCGGATCGGTCGGGCGTACCCGGGAGCGAAGCCGATCGTCGGCGACGCCGCCTTGGCGCTGGAAGCGCTGGCGACCCGGCTGCCCGCACGGACCGCGGGCTCCGGGGCCGAGCGGGCGCGCGCCGTCCGTGACGCGATCGCGACCCGGGTGGAAACCGACGAACCGGGCCCCGAGCCCGGACTGGTGAAGGCGCTGCGTTCCGTGCTGCCCGACGACGCGGTCGACGCCTGGGACTCGACGATCCTCGGCTACTGGGGAGCGGCGTACTTCCCGGCGCGCAAGCCCGGGCGCTTCCTCTACCCGTCGGGGTCGGGAACGATCGGATACGCGTTCCCCGCCGCCCTCGGAGCGGCTGCCGTGCGGCCGGACCTGCCGGTCCTGGCGATCAGCGGCGACGGCGGTTTCCAGTACGGGATCGCCGAGCTGGCCGCGGCCCGCCAGTACGGCCTGGCGGTCAAGCTGGTGCTCGTCGACGACGGCGGCTACGGGATCCTGCGTGAGTACCAGCAGGCCCGCTTCGGGGTGCTGACCGCGACCGACATGGACGAGCCGGACTTCGTCGCGGTCGCCGAGGCGTTCCGGGTCCCCGTGCGCCGAACCAGCGTCGAGACGTTCGCCGACGACGCGCAGTGGCTGATCGACCAGGACGGGCCGGCGGTGATCGTGCTCGAACGGGTACTGACCTGCTATGCCTTCGACGAGGAGGGCGACCAGTGAGCATCGGTCGGATCAAGCACAGCCGCCAGCAGGTCGGCTCCAAGCGCGGCGTGGTCGCGGCCGGTCACGAGGCCGAGGCCGAGGCCGGCGTCCGGATCTTCGAGCAGGGCGGAAACGCCATCGACGCGGCGGTCGCCGCGGCGTTCGTGGCGTTCGTCGTCGAGCCGAACAACTGCAGCGTCGGCGGGTACGGCCACCTGGCGTCGTTCCTGCCCGAGCACGGCGGCTTCGTCACCGTCGATCACGGCCCGCGGGTGCCGCTGGCCGGGACCCCGGACATGTTCGAGACGATCGAGGACCCCGACGCGGGTCCGTACGACTGGCCCGACGTCGTCGACGACGCCAACGACGTCGGCGGCCTCTCGGTCGGGACCCCGGGGGCGGTTCCCGGTCTGTGGGCGATCCACCAGCGGGCAGGCAAGCTCCCGTGGAAGGACCTGCTGCAGCCGGCGATCGAGGCTGCCCAGGCGGGCGTCCAGATCAACTACGGCGTCCTGATCGAGATCGTCGCGCGGATGGAGCTGATCCGTCAGTACCCCGCGGCCGCCGCCTGGCTGCTGCGCGACGGCGACCCGCCCGCGTTCTACGGCCAGCACGGACCGGGCGACCGGCTCGACGGCAGCCTGCTCGCGCGGACGCTCGAACGGATCGCGGAGGACGGTCCGGACGCCCTGCACCGCGGCGAGATCGCGGAGCGGATCGCCGCCGCCGTGCAGGCTGACGGCGGGATCCTGACCACGGAGGACCTCGCGTCCTACGAACCCAAGGTGTTCGTCGAGACGCCGGTCGAGTACCGCGGGATGCAGGTGGTGACGGCTAACGACCAGGTCGGGGCCGAGGCGCTGAACATCCTCCAGCAGTTCCCGGTCGGCGACTACGAGCCCGGCGGGTTCGAGCACCACCACCTGCTGGCGGAGGCCGTCGGACACGCGTTCGTCGACAACCAGACCTACTACGGCGACCCGGACCACACCGAGAGCCCGGTCGCCGGGCTGGCCTCGGCGGCCTTCGGTGCCGAGCGGGCGAAGCAGATCGGCCTCGACCAGGTCGTTCCGCGCCCGATCGCCGCAGCCGACCCGTGGCCGTTCGACGAGGGTGCCGCTCCGGTCGCCACGCCGCTGCCGTCGGTCGGCGGGACCCGCGGCACGACGCAGATCGTCACGGCGGACGCCGACGGCAACGTGATCGCGCTGATCACGACGATCGGCGGCGACTACGGTTCGCTGGTCGTGGTGCCGGAGACCGGGATCCTGCTCAACAACGCGATGATGAACTGGGACCCGCGTCCGGGGCGCTCGAACTCCCTCGCGCCGGGCAAGATGCCGTTCTTCGCGGTCCCCGCGATCGTCGCCGCCCGTGACGGCAAGGGCATCCTCGGCGTCGCCGGGGCCGGCGGCTACCGGATCCTCTCGTCGGTGATGCACACGACCGTCGGCGTGCTCGATCACGGGCTGCCCGTGCAGGAGGCCGTCGACGTCCCGCGCAGCCACGGACAGGGCGAGGAGACCTACGTCGACGCGCTCGTCCCGCTCGCGGTCCGCGAGCAGCTGGAACGCGCCGGCCACGACGTCGTGATCGAGGAGACCACCCCGGCTCACGCGTCCTTCGGCCGCGTCGGGGCGGTCACGGTCGATCCCGACACGGGGGAGATGGCGGCCGGTTCCGGCCCGTTCTGGAGCACCGCGAGCGGGGCTGCGAGCAACGCGTGAGTGGCTCGGGCCCGCACGCCGTCCGCACGATCGAGGACGTCCGGATCCCGTTGCGCGACGGGGTCACGCTCGCCGCGCGGGTCTGGATGCCCGACGATCCGGCTGCGCTGCCGGTGCCGGCGGTGCTCGAGGCCCAGCCCTACCGCAAGGGCGACGTGATGGCGCTGGACGATTCGCGGCGCCACCCGTACGTCGCCGCGCACGGCTACGCCTGCCTGCGCGTCGACCTGCGCGGGGCCGGCGACTCGGAGGGGCTGCCGCTGGACGAGTACCACGCGCAGGAGCAGGAGGACCTGCTCGACGTGATCGCCTGGATCGCGGAGCAGCCGTGGTGCACCGGCGCGGTCGGCATGACGGGGATCTCGTGGAGCGGCTTCAACAGCCTCCAGCTTGCGGCCCGGCGGCCGTCGGCACTGAAGGCGATCGTCACCGCCTGCTCGACCGACGACCGCTACGACAACGACGTGCATTACCTCGGCGGCTCGCCGCTGGGCTACTACCTGCTGCCGTGGTCGACGGCGATGCTCGCCTTCGCCTGCCGGCCGCCGGACCCGGAGACGGTCGGGGAGGGCTGGCGCGACCAGTGGCTGGAGCGGATGCGCAGCGCTCCGCACCTGATCGAGACCTGGCTCGGGCACCAGCGCCGCGACGACTACTGGGCCGGAGGCTCGGTCTGCGAGGACTACTCCGCGTTGGAGTGCCCGGTGCTGGCCGTCGGCGGATGGGCCGACGCCTACACCGACGCGATCCTGCGGCTGCTCGAGAACCTCGACGCGCCGAGCTGGGGCCTGATCGGCCCGTGGGGCCACACGTGGCCGCAGGATGGGGTCCCGGGCCCGGCGGTCGGCTTCCTCCAGGAGTGCGTGCGTTGGTGGGACCGCTGGCTGAAGGGTGAGCGCAACGGCGTCGACGAGCAGCCGCGGCTGCGTACTTGGATGCCGCATCCCGGTACGCGTCCGGAGCAGGATCGGCAGGACGGTCGGTGGCTGGCCCTCGACGGGTGGCCGGCGAGCGACGTCCGCCCGGATACCTGGAGCTTCGCCGCCGACGGGATGCTGTCGCCGCCCGGCTCGTCGCCCACGGCCGACACGGCGCCGCCCGTCGCGCGGTCGATCTGCAGTCCGCAGACGGTGGGCATCGACGCGGGGGCGTGGTGCGGCTACGGGCTTCCGGGCGACGCCGCCGGCGACCAGCGTCGCGACGACGCGCGCTCGCTCTGCTGGGACTCCGACCCGCTCGACGAGCCCGTCGAGATGGTCGGCCCGGTGGACGTGCGACTGCGCGTCGCGGTCGACCGCCCGACGGCGTTCCTCGCGGTGCGGCTGGTCGACGTCGCTCCCGACGGTCATGCGTCGATGGTCGCGCGCGGAATCCTCAACCTCTGCCACCGCGACGGGCACGACGCTCCGCGCGAGCTCGAGCCGGGGGACCCGGTCGACGTCACCGTGCCGTTGAAGGCGGTCGCCCACGCGTTCGGCCGCGGGCACCGACTGCGCGTCTCGGTCTCGACCACCTTCTGGCCGTGGATCTGGCCGACCGCGGAACCGGTGACCGCCACGGTGCTGGACGGCGCGCTCGAGCTGCCGACCTGGACCCGTCCCGCCAGCGCCGACCCCGCGGTGACGTTCGATCCGCCGGAGAGCGCCCCGCCCCTGGACGTCGAGCTGCTGCGCCCGCCGTCCCCGCACGTGCGGGTCGTCGAGGACCAGATCAGCGGCCTCACCCGCTACGAGATGGCCCGCGACTTCGTCGGGGTCAAGCGCTTCGCCAGCGGCCTGCGCTACGAGGACGCCGACCCGGTGCGGCTGACGATCGGTCGCGACGATCCGACCAGCGCCGCGGTCGAGGCCGACCGTACCGTTCGGATGAGCCGCGGCGACTGGGAGGTCCGGATCGAGATCCGCTCCCGGATGACGGCCGACGCGGAGAACTTCTACGCCACCAGCACCGTCACGGCCTTCGAGGCCGACGATCAGGTGTTCACCACGACGCACGACTGCCGTGTCCCGCGGGACCACTGCTGACCCGAGAAGGAACCAGATGAAGATCAAGCTCAAGCGGATCGACAACATCGACGTGCTCTGCCAGGACCTCGAGCCGATGGTCGCGTTCTACCGCGACGTCCTCGGCCTCGAGTTCTGCCTGCCCTACGAACGGTCCGAGGGCTGGGCCGGATTCAGCGCGGGCAACCTCGACATCATGATCATCGAGAGCTCCGACGGTACCCATCCCGGCCCCCGCAGCGCGGCCAACGAGCATGCGCCGGCCGGCTTCGACAGCTTCGCCTTCGAGGTCGACGACCTGGACGAGGCGATCAGCTACTTCGACGGCCTGGGCGTGTCCTGGGCGGCTGACGTCGTGAGCTCCGAGTGGTACAGCTACCGCGGGATGCACGACCCCGAGGGCAACCTCGTGTACATCTGCGTGCCGAAGCACAAGCGGTAGTCGCCGTGGCCGCCTCGGACTCGGAGATCGTCGACGTCGACGTCCACGCGATCGTTCCGTCGATCGACGCACTGCTGCCGTACATGGCCCCGCAGTGGCGGGAGTATGCGTCGACCTCGCAGTTTCGCGGTCCGACCGACGGCACCTATCCGGCCAACGCCGCTACGTCGCTCGATCCCTCGCTGGAGCCGGTCGACGGCGCGAAGCCCGGGACGACGCTCGAGTCGTTGCGCCAGCACGTGCTGGAGCCGTGGGGGACGTCGATCGCGATCGTCAACTGCGTCTACGGGATCGACGGCGTCCGCAACCCGGACGTCGCCGCGGCGCTGGCGACCGCGGTCAACGACTGGCTGGTCGAGCACTGGCTCGACGAGGAGCCGCGGCTGCGGGCGTCGATCGTGGTCGCCAGCCAGCTGGTGTCCGAGGCGGTCGCCGAGATCGAGCGCCGTGCCGACGACCCGCGGTTCGTGCAAGTGCTGCTCCCGGTTCGCACCGCGGTTCCGTGGGGCAACCGCAACGCACTGCCGATCTTCGAGGCCGCGGCCCGTCACGGTCTGCCGGTCGCGCTGCACTTCGGCGGCAACCCCGGCCTGCCGCCGACCGCCTCGGGCTGGCCGACCTCGTACACCGAGGACTACGTCGACATGGCGAGCGCCTTCCAGGCGCAGCTGACCAGCCTGATCGCCGAGGGGGTCTTCGACCGCCTGCCCGACCTCAAGCTGGTCCTGCTGGAGTCGGGGTTCGGGTGGCTGCCCGGCTTCGTCTGGCGGTTCGACAAGGTCTGGCGGGGGTTGCGACGCGAGATCCCGTGGACGTCGAAGACCCCTTCGGAGTACGTGCGCGAGCATGTCCGGATCGGCGTGCAGCCGATCGACGGCCCCGAGAGCGTCGAGCGGATGAAGGAACTGATCCGCCAGGTCGGCGGACCCGAGATGCTGTTGTTCAGCACGGACTATCCGCATCTGCACTTCGAGGACCGCGACCATGCCGTGCCCCCGGGCCTCGAGGACCACGAGCTCGCCGCGGTGATGGCCGGCAACGCCCGGACGCTCTACCGCCTCTGATCCCGACCGATCCTGCCCCGCCGCCGAACACCCGCTAGGAGCCACCGTGTCCCAGACCGCCACCCATCCGCCGCTGCGCAAGGACCCGACCCGTCCGCCGGTGATCGACTGCGATATCCACAACTCGCCGGTCTCCGATGTGCATCTGAGCAAGTACCTGCCGTCCCAGTGGCAGGCTCGGCGTAGCAGCGGCACCTACCTGGACGCCTCGTTCGAGCAGACCCGGGAGGTGCTCGGCGACCGGGCCTACATCGGCGGCGAGTACCCGCGGCCGACCCCGCGTGCGGCCCGGCTGGACTCCTGGCCGCCCAACGGCAAGCCGCCGGGGTCCGACCTGGCGTTCCTGCAGGAGCAGCTGCTGGACAAGTGGAACATGGAGTACGGCGTGTTGACGCCGCTGCTCGGGCAGGGCGAGCAGCTCGACATCGAGATGGGCGCGGCGATGGCCAGCGCGGTCAACGAGTGGCAGATCGCCGAGTGGCTCGAGCCCGAACCGCGTCTGCGGGCGTCGGTCGTGGTGCCGCACGAGGACGGCGACCTGGCGGCGAAGGAGATCCACCGGATCGGCGACGACCAGCGGTTCGTCCAGGTGCTGATGCTGATCCGCACCGCGGAGCCGATGGGCCGCCGGAAGTACTGGAAGATCTACGAGGCGGCGGTCGAGCACGGCCTGCCGGTCGGCGTCCACTTCGGGGGCTGGGGCCGCGGCCCGATCACCGGCGTCGGGTTCCCGTCGTACTACATCGAAGACTCGGTCGGGATGGTCGGAGCGTTCCAGGACCAGATCGCGAGCCTCGTCTTCGAGGGCGTGTTCGACCGCTTGCCCGAGCTGCGGATCGTGATGATCGAGGGCGGGTTCGCCTGGCTGCCCGGGCTGCTGTGGCGGATGGACCGAGCCTGGCGCCTGCACCGCCGCGACCTGCCGCACGTCAAGCGGCCGCCGTCGGAGATCGTCCGCGAGCATCTGTGGCTGACGACCCAGCCGATGGACGAGCCGCCGACTCGGGCCGACTTCGACGAGATGCTGCTGCAGATGGGGATGAACGATCGGCTGATGTTCGCCACGGACTATCCCCACTGGGACTTCGACTCGCCGGACCTCGCGCTGCCGCCCCGGATCGATCCGGGTCTCCGGCAATCGATCATGGCCGACAACGCGCTGTCGCTCTACCGCTTCGAAGCCGCGCGATGACCCGACACGTCGTGGGAACCGTCGGCGACGTGCCGGAGGGCGGGTGCAAGATCGTCGAGGTCGCCGGTCGTTCGATCGGGATCTACAAGATCGGGAACGAGTTCTTCGGACTCCGCAACCGCTGCCCGCATCAGGGCGGCCCACTCTGCGAGGGCAAGCGCTTCGGTGCGCTGCGCTCGGAGAAGCCGGGCGAGTACGAGTTCTCGCGAGAGGGAGAGTTCGCGCGTTGTCCGTGGCACGGCTGGGAGTTCGACATCCGTACCGGGCAGTCGTGGTTCGATCCGCAGCGGACCCGGGTGAAGGCGTACGCGGTCGAGGTCGAATCGGCGGACGGGGATGCAGACGCGGACGACGCGTCGACCGTCGCCCGGGCGCAGGCGGGCACCGCCGGACCTGACGGGCGTACCGCCGGCCCCTACGTCGCGGAGACGGTGACCGTGACGGTCGACGACGACGATCGGCTCGTGATCGAGCTCGGTGGCCGCCGCCGGTGAGGGTCCGAGGCCGCACTCGCGACCGACGCACGGCCGGTCGCTCGAAGGCCGTCGTTCGCTCAGGCGACGCGGTTGGGGATCGTGCTGCCGTCGAGGGCGGCACGCAGCGCCGCCAGACCCTGTTCGACGTACGCGACGTCGGCGGCGTCCGAAGCCCAGCCGGCGTGCGGCGTGAGCAGGACGTCGGGCCGCTGCCAGCGCGGGTCGTCGGCGCGCGGCGGCTCGGTCTCCCAGACGTCGAGCATCACGCCCGCCAGCTGACCGGAGTCGAGCGCGGCGATCATCGCGTCGAGATCGACGAGCGCGGCGCGCGCGGTGTTGACCAGGACGGCACGGGGTCGCATCGCGGAGAAGGCCGCGGCGTCCAGCAGCGGCCGATCGCCGGGCGTCGGCGGGGCGTGCAGCGAGATCGCGTCGGCGCGCTCGAGCAGCTCCGCGAAGGACACGAGGGTGACGCCGTCGGGCACCAGATCGGCCGGGATCGCCGGGTCGACGGCGATCACGTCCATGCCCAGCGCGACGCCCTTGGTGGCCAGCGAGCGCCCGATCCGTCCGAGCCCGACGATGCCGAGGCACGAGTGGTCGAAGCGCCGCAGCATGCCGGTCGCGTTCCAGTCCCAGCCGCCGGAGCGGACGTCGGCAGCCAGCCCGGGGAACCCGCGCAGCAGGGCGAGTACACCGGCCAGCGCGTGGTCGGCCACTTCATGGGTACAGTACGTCGGGGTGTGGCCGACCGCGAGTCCGCGGGCAGCGAGGCCGGGGACATCCAGATGGTCCGTCCCGATGCTGCAGGTCAGAACGAGTTCGAGCGCATCGAGCTGTTCGACGTCGGAAGCGCGGACCGGTTCGATACCGGTCACGACGGCACGCACCGAGGAATCTGCCGGCCAGGGGCCGGAGGAGGCGTCGACCCGGACGTTCGCTCGTCCAGCGAGTGCTGCGGCGAAGGTCTCCGCGGGAAACGCGTCGTCGACGAACAGCACGGTCGGCAGGTCAGTACGTTGCATCAACGCAGTCTACAACGAGCCACATTGCCAATCAGCGTTGGATATATGTCCAAAATGCACGCTCCAAGTGGTTACACTCGGGCGGGTGCACGGGCACCATCGCTGAGAGAGAGTTCGAGATGTCATCCCCGGGTCGTTGTGGGCCGGGGGCGGCACGCTCGCGGGCCGTGGCCCGTTCGTCCGTCGAATACACAGGAGCGAGAAGCATGAGCCGAGATCAGCAGCTCTTCGGAGCCGGACCGCACTCACGTCGGCAGTTCTTGCGTCGAGGGTCGATGCTGGCAGCGCTGGCCACGGTGCCAGGGGTGCTTGCGGCCTGTGGCTCAGACGACGAGCCCGCCAGCAGCAACGCTGGGGCCGGTACGGCCGGGGCCGTTGCCGGCACGATCACCATGGTCAACTACGAGGGCTGGATCGGCAAGGACCAGATCGCGAACTTCAAGAAGCAGTTCCCGGACGCCGACGTCAAGCAGGTCTACGGGATCAACCTCGACTCGCCGACCACGATCCAGCAGATCAAGCAGGATCCCGGCCAGTGGGATCTGGCGCTGATGGGCACCCTGCCCGGTGGCCAGCTGCAGGAGGCCGGGGCGCTGACGGCGTTCGATCCGGAGCGCGTGCCGAACCTCAAGAACATGCCCGAGATCGCCAAGACCTCGTTCCCGTGGGGGATTCCGGTCGACTACGGGCGCACCGCCTACGGCTACCGCTCGGACATGGTCTCGGAGAAGCCCGAGTCGTGGGCCGACCTCTGGGAGCTGGCCCCCAAGTACTCGGGCAAGATCACGATGCTCAACGAGGACACCCACGTCTTCGGCGCTGCGCTCAAGCTGCACAACCACGACGGCACGTCGACCGACGACGCCCACCTGAAGCAGGCGCTGGCCTCGCTGAAGGAGATCAAGCCGCACGTGCGGGCGTTCATCGACACCGACACCGCCAAGCCGCTGGCCGACGGCAGCGCCGCGTTCGCGGTGACCTACGACTACGAGGTCGCCAAGGCGCAGCAGTCCAACGACAACATCGTCTGGGTCGAGCCGAAGGAAGGCACCCGCGCGTACATGGACGGCTGGGCGCCGCTGGTCGGCACCGAGAACATGGACGCGATCTACGCCTTCATGAACCACATGCTCGAGCCCGAGGTCCACGCGGACTTCGTCAACAACACGGGTACCGCGTACTTCATGGAAGCGGCCAACCCGTACATCAAGGACGAGATCAAGAACAACCCCGCGCTGCAGTTCAACGAGGCGGCGGTCGACAATCTCGACATCCCCAAGTGGGGAGACCCGGAGGGCGCGAAGCGCCGTGACCGGTACTGGCAGGAGTTCCTGGCGGCCTAACGGCCCCAGCGCGAGTCACCGGTGACACCTCCGCCCCGCCCTCGGAGCCGTTTTGCGGCCTTTGCACGGTTGCGCCCCTCGGGGCGCACCGTGCTCGCGGCACCCAGCGTGCTGCTGCTGCTCGGCCTCTTCGCGGGGCCGCTGGTCCTGCTGATCCTCTACTCGTTCGGGACGGCGGACTTCACGAACGTGTCCGTCACGTTCGGCTGGACCCTGGACAACTTCTCGCGGGTCTTCGAGGGCTTGTATCTCGACGCGCTGACGCGCTCGCTGCTGGTCGCGCTGGGCGCGACCGTCGGCTGCTTCCTGCTCGGGCTGCCCGTCGCCTACGGCATCAGCCGGATGAGCGGCCGGATCCAGATGCTGCTGCTGATCGCGGTGATGGTGCCGTTCTGGACGAGCTTCGTCGTCCGGACGTACTCGATCGTCAACCTGCTCGGCGACCGCGGCCCGCTCGCCGATCTGCTCACCTTCCTCGGCTTGGTCGACGGCGAGATCCAGCTGCTGTACACCACGCCGGGAATCCTGATCGGCATGATCTACACCTACCTGCCGCTGATGATCCTGCCGCTGTTCATCGCGTTCACGCGGGCCGACGTCTCGCTGCGCTCGGCGGCGTCGGATCTCGGTTCCACTCCGACCAGGTTCTTCGTCCGCGTCGCCCTGCCGCTGGCCCGGCCGGGCATCGTCGCGGGCTGCTTGCTGGTCGCGATTCCCGCGGCGGGCGAGTTCGTCGTTCCGGCGATCCTCGGCGGCGAGAAGTCGCTGATGCTCGGCAACGTGATCTCCAGCCAGTTCGAGACCGTCGGTGACTACCCGTTCGGGTCGGCCCTCTCGGTCACGCTGATGGTGATCCTGACCGTGTTCCTGGTATCCGCTCGATCCCGAGCGATGCGCGGATCGGGGGTGGCGTGATGCGCCTGCGCGTGCCCCGCTTCACCACCTGGGTCCTGGCCCTGGTGCTGATCTGCCTCTATGCGCCGATCGTCCTGGTCGTGATCAACTCGTTCAACGCCGACGAGACGCTCGTCGGCTGGGGCGGGTTCACCACCGAGTGGTACTCGTCGGTCTTCCAGAACGAACGCGTCTGGGAGGACGCCTGGACGAGCGTCCGGGTCGCCGTGGTGTCGACCGCGATCGCGCTGGTCGTGGCGCTCTCGACGGTGCTGTGGATGCGCGGTGCCTCGGCGCGCGGCCGCAAGATCATGGACGGCGCGACCTACGTCCGGCTGATCCTGCCGGAGGTCGTGATGGCCTTCGCGCTGTTCGTCCTGCTCCGCGCGCTCGAGGTCCGGCTGGGCTTCTGGCCGGTCGTCGCGGGCCACGTCGTCGTCTACTCCGCGTACGCGACGCTGGTGCTCCAGGCCCGGCTCGGCAGCCTCGACAAGACGCGTGAGGAAGCCGCGGCCGACCTCGGTGCTCCGCCTCGGCGGGTCTTCCGTCGCGTCACGCTGGTGCAGCTGGCGCCCGGAATCGCGGTTGCCGGTCTGCTGGCGTTCACGTTCTCGTTCGACAACGTGGTGATGTCGCGGTTCCTCGGCGGCTCGCAGACCGAGACGCTGCCGGTGCTGATCATCAGCCTGATCCGTCGCTCGGTCAGTCCCGAGGTCAACGCGCTCGGCGTGCTGATCATGATCGTGATGCTCGTCACCGTGCTGGTGGCCGGCGCGATCACCTACTTCCGACCCAGCTCCGGCGACAACCGGCTGCTGGTCGATCCGACCAAGAAGGATGAGTCGCCTCGATGACCGTCAAGAGCACGTCGCCGACCGCCCCGGTCGAGCACTCCGGCGCGGGAACCCCCTCGCTGAAGCTGAGCGCGTTGCGGCGCTCCTACGACGCGTTCGTCGCCGTCGATTCGATCGACCTGGAGATCGCCGAGGGCGAGTTCTTCTCGCTGATCGGTCCGTCGGGCTGCGGGAAGACGACGACGCTGCGCATGATCGCGGGCCTCGAGGAGCCGTCGTCGGGGTCGATCGAGCTCGAGGGCGAGCCGATCACCAAGGTCCCGGCGCACCGCCGGCAGGTCAACACGGTCTTCCAGAACTACGCGCTGTTCCCGCACCTGACCGTGTCGGAGAACGTCGCGTTCGGCTTGCGCGAGCACAAGGTCGCGAAGGCGGAGATCCGCCGGCGCGTCGGCGAGATGCTCGAGTTCGTCGACCTGCAGCACCGCGCCGGCGCCAAGCCGGACGCCTTGAGCGGCGGCCAGCAGCAGCGTGTGGCGCTGGCCCGGGCCCTGGTGCTCCAGCCCCGGCTGCTGCTGCTCGACGAGCCGCTGGGCGCGCTCGACCTCAAGCTGCGCAAGCGGATGCAGCTCCTGTTGAAGGAGATCCAGCACGAGGTTGGGATCACGTTCGTCTACGTGACGCACGACCAGGAAGAGGCCTTCTTCATGTCCGACCGGGTCGCCGTGATGCGCGGCGGCCAGATCGAGCAGGTCGCCAGTCCGTCCGAGGTCTACGTGCACCCGGCGACGGCGTTCGTCGCCGACTTCGTCGGCACGTCGAACCAGATCGAGGGCCGCGTGGCCGGTGTCGCGGGCGACGGCCGGTACGACGTCGACCTGCTCGGACACGTCCACGAGGGGGTGCCTGGCGTGCCGGGCCTGCAGACGGGGGACGAGATCGTCACCGTGGTCCGGCCCGAGGTGCTGACGCTCGTCGACGAGCCGCAGCCGGGCACCCTGCGGGGTCGGATCGTCGACATCGCGTTCCTCGGTCCCCAGACCTTCGTCGAGGTCGAGCGCGAAGGCGGTGCCGGCGCCGTGACGGTCGCGCTCCCGAGCCGGCATCTGCGCGGTGGCCGGATGCTGCACGTCGGCGACGAGGGGCACCTCGCCTGGCCGATCGAGCACGCCTGGATCGTCCCCAAGCCTTGAGGCGCGCAGCCGGGCCCGGGTGGGGCCGGCCGGCTGCTCGTGACCGGTCCCTCTCCGCGTGGAGAGCGACCGGTCACGGTCTCAGGATCCCTACCGGTCCTCAGCTCCAGGGATAGGGGCTGTTGGAGACCGGGTGCAGGTCTCCGCTCTCGAACCGCTCGAACCGGAACGGGTGCAGCAGGCTGCTGTGCTCGCCCTGCAGGACGCGTGCGACCTCGCGACCGACGGCGATCATCTTGAACCCGTGGTTGGAGTCCGCGATCACGTACGCGTTCGGTCGCATCAGGTCGAACACGGGGAAGTTGTCCGGCGTGAAGGCACCCATCCCTCCGCAGCGGACCTGGCGGTAGCGCGCGCGTCCGCCCTGGAACCGGCCGAGGCAGTGCGACAGGGCAGCTGCCCACATGTCGGGGAAGGCATCGTCGACGGTGCCGGCCGGGTAGGGATCGACGGGCGGGTGGTCGGGCAGCGGCAGCGGCTGCGCGCCGCCCTGGATCGAGGAGTGGTCCGGCTTGACGTAGATGCCCCACTGCTCCTCGGTGATCAGCGTGCCGTCGTCGGCGTGCAGCGGGCTGGTGCTGTCGACGTGCAGGACCGGCGACGGGGAGCCGTCGTTGGTCACGAACAGCCCCGGCGGCAGCTCGAGCTCACCCTCCTGCAGGTACCAGTGCTTCCACATCGGCACGTCGGCGGTGACGTCCCCGCCGGGCGAGCGGACGTCGATCGCCGCCGGCAGCTCGAGCATCGCCCACATCTGCTGGGCCCACGGTCCGGGGGCCACCACGATCTGCTCGACTTCGACCGATCCCGCGTCGGTCCGCACGTGGGTGACGGCGCCGCTGCCGTCGAAGTCGAAGCCCTCGACGGTCACGCCGGTGACGATCCGCGCTCCGGCCGCCTGGGCCTTGGCGGCGATGCCCTCGATCGCGGGCTTGTTGAGCGCGAATCCGCCGGCCGTCTCGTGCAGGCAGACGCTGATGTCGGGTGCCCGCCAGTCGGCGTAGATCCCGCGCATGTGGTCGCGAACCTCGGTCTTTCCGAGGATCAGCTGCGACGGGTAGCCGATCCGCTCCTGGCGCTCGTAGACGGCCGTCAGGTCCGATTCCTGGTTCTCCGGACCGAGCGCCAGGTAGCCCGAGCCCTGGTAGTGGAACGCCTCGGGATCGGACTCCCAGATCTCGACGCAGGCGGCCATCAGCTCGGACATCGCGGGCTGGAAGTAGTTGTTGCGCACGACGCCGCAGGCGATCCCGGACGCGCCGGCGGCGACGCCGGTCTTGTCCACGACGGTGACGTCGACGCCGTCACGGGCGAGCTGCCACGCGGTGGACAGACCGTGGACGCCGGCACCGACGACGAGCACGGTGGTGGACGGGGGCAATGCGGTGGACATCAGGCTCCATGGAGTCGGAAGAGAGCCCCAACAGTAGCTGTGCCAACAGCAGTTGGCAATGTGGCTCTGCGCCCGAGGCCTGGGGTATGGTTCGGGGTGCGTCGACGTGGCGCACTACACCCCACCACTGGAGCAGTACGCATGTCCTTCCCCGAGATCCTCACCGACCTCCGTGCCATCCGACAGCAGTCGACGGCGTCGTGGTTCGAGGGCACGGTCCACGAGGCCGAGATCTACGATCCCGGCGAGGCGCCCGCGAGCATGATGTGGGCGATCTGGTTCGAGGCGGGCTCGCGGGCGAAGCCGCACGTCCACCACTTCGACCAGACCCTCCACGTGGTCGAGGGCGAAGGGATCCTCGCCACCGCCGACGAGCGTCGGCCGCTGCGGGTGGGGGACTGGGTCACGATCCCCGCTGGTGTCTGGCACTGGCACGGGGCCACGCCGGACAGCGGCCTCTGCCACGTCACGATCCAGCAGCGCGGGACGTCCGACTGGGACGTCGACCGCAAGGACTTCGACGAGGGCTACGCGGCCTGACGGACGCCGCCCCCGGAGCTGATGCGGGTTCGACCACGGTGAGTGGCCCAACGCGCATCAGCGGTGTTCGGCCGCGGAGCTGATGCGGGTTCGACCACGGTGAGTGGCCCAACGCGCATCAGCTCACGTACTAGTCGTTGAAGAAGCGGCCTTCGGTGACCTCGGCGACGTAGCCGGCGCGGATCGCGAAGTCGCCGAAGCGCTCCCCGGGCTCGCGCTCGGACGCGTAGCGGCCGAGGCTGTCGTCGAGCAGCTCGAGGATCACGTCCTCGCCGACGTTCTCGCGGACCATCTTGTTCAGGCGCTGGCCGTGGAAGCCGCCGCCCAGGTACATGTTGTACTTGCCCGGCGCGCGGCCGCTGAAGGCGATCTCCGCGATGTACGGACGCGCGCAACCGTTCGGGCACCCCGTCATCCGGATCGTGATCGGATCCTCGGTCAGGCCGTGCTTCTCGAGCAGGTCCTCGACCTTGGTCAGCAGATCCGGCAGGTAGCGCTCGGCCTCGGCCATCGCCAGGCTGCAGGTCGGCATCGCCACGCACGCCATCGAGTTCAGGCGCATCGCGCTGCGACCCTTGGTCGGCACGTTGGAGATGCCGTGCTGCTCCATCAGCGCCTCGATCGCGGGGCGATCCTCGGGCTTGATGTCCGACAGGATCACGCTCTGGTTCGGCGTCAGCCGGAAGATGCACTTGCCGGTCTCGGCGATGTCGCGCAGGCCGTCCATCAGGGTCCGGCCCGGATGGTTGATCACGCGGCCGTTCTCGATGAACAGCGTGAAGTGCTCCAGCCCGTCGTCCCCGGTCGTCCAGCCGAGCTGGTCGCCGTTGGACGTGAACTCGAACTTCTTGACCGGACCGAGCTCGAAGCCCAGGCGGCGCTCGATCTCCGCCTTGATCACGTCGACGCCCTTGTCGTCGACCGTGTACTTGAAGCGGGCGTGGGCGCGGGTCACGCGGTCGCCGAAGTCGCGCTGGACGCCCATCACGGCGTCGAGCGTGGGGACCAGGTCCTTGACGTCGATGTAGCCGATCACGTCGCCCAGGCGCGGGTAGGTCTCCGGCGCGCGGTCGGTGCGGCCCATGCCGCCGCCGATCACGACGTTGAAGCCCTTGAGCTTGCCGCGGCTCGCGACCGCGATGAAGCCCAGATCCTGGCTGTAGATGTCGATGTCGTTGCTCGGCGGGATCGCGAAGCCGATCTTGAACTTCCGCGGCATGTACTGCTTGCCGTAGAAGGGCTCCTCGTTCGCGCCGCGCGGCTTCTTCGGCTTCTCGCCGAACCAGATCTCCTCGTAGGCGCTGGTCCGGTGGATCACGTGGTCGCTGGCGATCCGGGCCTGCTCAAAGACCTGCTTGTGCAGCTTCGACAGCCCCGGGTGGACACCGCTCATCACCGTGCGGGCAACGTCGCCGCAGGCCGCCTTGCTGTCGAGGCCGACGTCCCGCAGCCCGACCATCACCGCGCGCAGCGTGTCGCGGACCAGGTAGTGGAACTGGAACGTCTGGCGCGTGGTCAGCCGGAACGTGTCGTTCCCGTACTCGCGACCGAGCTCGTCGATCTTCAGCCACTGCTCGGGGGTGCAGACGCCGCCCGGCATCCGGCCACGGAGCATGAAGGTGTACGCGGGCTCCAGCTTCTGACGGCGCCGCTCGTCGCGGATGTCGCGGTCGTCCTGCTGGTAGATCCCATGAAACTTCATGAGCTTGTTGTTGTTCTCGTCGACGGCGAGCGTGATCTCGTCGATCAGGTCGTCCTCGATCGAGCCGGCGAGGTAGTCGCTGTTGAACTTCAGCCGCTCCTCGGGAGCGAGCTTCTCGAGCGGCTGCGAGATGTCCCGGCTACGGTCGACCTCGATCTGGGGTGTCGTCTTGGTCATCGAGCTCTCCTAGTACACGTCGAGCAGGTAGCGGTGGTCGCGCTTGAGCGCCGAGAGGTACTCCTTGGCCCCCTCGGCGTCGAGGCCGCCGTGCTCCGCGACGACGTCGGCCAGGGTGGCGTCGACGTCGGGAGCCATGTGGGTCGCGTCGCCGCAGACGTAGATCCGCGCGCCCTCCTCGAGCCACGCGTAGACGTCCTTGCCGGCACGGCGGATCCGGTCCTGGACATACGTCTTGGGAGCAGCGTCGCGCGAGAAGGCGAGATCGAGCTTGGACAGCACGCCGTCTTTCAGCAGCTGCTGCCACTCGACCTGGTAGAGGAAGTCGCTGCGGAAGTTGCGCTCGCCGAAGAACAGCCACGAGCGGCCCTCGGCGCCGCGTGCCTCGCGCTCCTGCATGAACGCGCGGTACGGCGCCACGCCGGTGCCGGCGCCGACCATGATGATCGGCACGTCGTCGGCGGGCAGCCGGAAGTGCTCGTTCGCCTGGACGTAGACCGGGACGGACGCCTCGTCGCCGAGCCGGGCGAGGTAGCCCGAGGCGACGCCGGTGCGGTCGAGCCCGTGCAGCGCGTACTCGACCGTGCTGACGGTCAGGTGCGCCTCGTCGGGCGCGGCCTCGAGGCTCGACGCGATCGAGTAGAGCCGCGGCTGCAGCGGGCGCAGGCCGGCGACGAACTGCTCGGCGCTGATGCCCTCCACCGGGAACCGACGCACGAAGTCGCCGATGTGGTGCTCGTAGAAGAACGCCGTGCGGGCCTTCGCGGTGTCGGCGCGCAGGTCGGCCAGCTCCTGGGCGCCGCTGAGCTCCGCCCAGTGGTCGAGGAAGCGCGGCGTCGCGGCGGTGATCTCGAAGGTCCGGGTCAGCGCTTCGCCGAGCGGAACGTCGCCCTGCTTGGTCGGCACCGGGGTGTCGGCGGAGAGCGACAGCTGCTCGATCAGCGCACCGACCAGCTCCGGATCGTTCTGCGGCACGACGCCGAGCGCGTCGCCGGGCTGGTAGGTCAGGCCGGAACCCTCGAGCGAGAGCTCGACGTGGCGGGTCTCCTTGGTCGACCCGCGCCCGGTGATCACCACGTTCTCGAGGATCTCGGCCGAGAACGGGTTCTTCTTGCCGAAGGCGGACGCGGTCGCCGCGACCCCGTTGGGGCTGGCGGCGGTGGGGGCGGCCACGGCGGGCGCCTCGGACGGCGTGAGCTTGGCGATCACGTCGGCGAGCCACGCGGCGGCGTCATCCTCGTAGTCGACGTCGCAGTCGACACGGTCGGCGATCCGCTCGGCACCGAGCTGCTCGAACCGCTCGTCGACCTGCTTGCCGGCCGAGCAGTAGTGCTCGTAGGTCGAGTCGCCGAGCGCGAGCACCGAGAACCGGACGTCCGG
>JBQGEK010000250.1:0-6941 GCA_052039575.1 Patulibacter sp.
GCGGGGGGGGGGGGGCCGCCCCCCCCCCCCCCCCCCCCCCCCCCCCCCACCGCGCGGGGCCGACGGTCAGATCTGCAGCAGCTGCGCCGCGCGCTTCGCGGCCCGTGTGGTCTGGGCGAACCCGTGGCGGTAGTGGAGCAGGCCGCTGGCGTTGAGGTCCCGCAGGGCGCGCATCACGCCATCGCGCTCGAGGAAGTCCTCCGCGTCGGTCGCGACGGCGAGCACGATCTCCTCGTCGCTGAGCAGCGCGGGGTCGCTCGACAGTACGAACAGCAGCACCGCGTGTTGCGTCTGGGTGTCCTGCTCCTCCGGGGTCATGTCCATCCTCGCGGTCGCGATCTGCCGTCTGTGGACGCACTATACCGAGAGCTTTTGTCTGTAGTGGATTTGTCTGCGGACGGCGATACTCGCGCTGTGGAGCCTCACCAGAAGTTCGCGGAGAATCTGCGCGCGGTCCGTGCCGATGTCGGGATGTCGCAGGAGACTCTCGGTGCCCAGGCCGGCCTGCACCGCACCGAGGTGTCGCTGCTCGAGCGCGCCGAACGGGACCCGCGGCTGGCGACCATCGTCAAGCTCGCGCGTGGCCTTGGCGTGCCGGTCAGCGAGCTGATCGACGGGATCGAGTAACCCGGTCGCCCGTCCCGCCGATCCCGCCGGCGCTCCCGGTCCGGGCCGGTGTCGCCGTGGAGTCCCGCGCGCCGGATGGATACGCCGAACGGGCGAACCCCGGCCCCCGAGGAGACCGGGAACCGGGGTTCATGCGCTGCGAAGGCGGAGAGAGGGGGATTCGAACCCCCGAACGAGTTTCCCCGTTACACGATTTCCAGTCGTGCCCGTTCAACCACTCCGGCACCTCTCCGAGCGGACGGTCAGCGTATCGACCGGGGCGCGACGGCGACGTCACGCCCGCCCGGCCGGGCTGCTCGGGGCTACAGCCGCCAGCCCCCCTCGACCAGGATCGGGGTCTCGGTGCCGCCCGCGTCGACGCCGATCGCCGAGACCTGGTCGGACCCGACCATGAAGTCGACGTGGATTGCCGAGTGGTTGGCCCGTGCGTGGTCGGCCTCGTCCTCGAGGCACATCGAGTACGCCGATCCGAGCGCCAGGTGGCTCGCCGCGTTCTCGTCCAGCAGCGTCTCGTGGAAGACCGTTCCGGTCTGTCCGACGCGGCCGTCGCCGTCGACGAGCGCCAGCTCGCCGAGCCGACGTGCGCCCTCGTCGCGCGCGATCCACCCGCGCAGCACCTCGGCGCCGGTCGCGGCGTCGGCCCGCACGACCTCTCCGCCGCGGAACTCGACCTCGATCCCGTGCACCGCGGTCCCGCCGAGCGTCAGCGGCTTGGTCGCCCGCACCACGCCCTCGACGCGGGTCGGGTCGGGGGTCGTGAAGACTTCTTCGGTCGGGATGTTCGCCTGGTGCTCGATTCCGCCGACGGTCGCCATCCCGGCCGCGATGAACCGCGACGACGGCAGCAGGCCGACGGTCAGGTCGGTGCCCGGGCCGACCAGCCGGATCGCGTCGAACCGCCGCTCGTTGAGCTTCGCGGCGTGGGCCCGCAGCTCGGCGGCGCGGGCCGGCCAGGCGACGGTCGGGTCCTGGTCGAGCCGGCAGACGGTGCGGATGTCGGCCTCGAGTCGTCGCAGCGCCTCGACCCGGTCGAGGTCGGGATAGACCAGCTCGGCCCAACCGGGGTTCGGTGCCGGGATCACCGTCCAGTTGAGCTCGCGGCGGTTGATCACCTCGGCGGTCTCGCGCAGCGACGGCAGCTGGTCGCGGCCGACGCGGGCGGGGTCGAGATCGGCGAAGACCCCGGGAACGACCTGGCCGACCAGCGAGATGTTGGCGGAGCGCATCCGGCCCAGCTCCTCGATCCGCCCGCCGAGCCACGGTGGCACGAAGTCGAGCGACTCCTCCGGGGCGAGTTGCAGCCGGGCCCGCTTGATCAGCGGGTCGAACCACGAGACGTCGACGAATCCGGCTCCGGCGCGGTACGCCTCGGCGGTGATCGCCCGCACCAGCGGCTCGTGCCCGCCGACCTGGCCGCTGACCGCGACGGTCTGGCCCGGCTGGACGTTCGCGCCGACCCGGACGGCGAGCGCGGCGAGCCGCTCCAGCAGGTCGGGATCGGGCGTCACGGTGGCGGTCGAGGTCATCGTGGACGTCACGCTAGCGTGCCCGCCGGGCCGACCGGAGTCGGTCCTCGGATCGGGCGCAGACGGCGCGCGTCGGGACGGGGTGGCGCGGTAGGGTTGCGCCATGGCCTCGTCGCCGGCCACGCCACCTTCGATCGCCGTCGAGGACTACCTCAAGGCGGTCTTCGCGCTCGAGACCCGGCTCGAGGGCGCCGTGCCGACCACCGCGCTCGCCGGGCGGCTCGGGATCACCCCGGGGTCGGTCTCGGCGATGCTCCGGCGGCTCTCCGAGCTCGGGTTGCTCGAGCACGAGCCGTACCGCGGCGTGGTGCTGACGGAGGAGGGGCGGCGCGTCGCCCTGCGGACGCTGCGCAACCACCGGTTGCTGGAGCTGTTCCTGGTCGAGGTGCTCGACGTCCCGTGGGACCGGGTGCACGACGAGGCCGAGCGGCTCGAGCATGCGCTCTCCGACGACCTGGCCGAGCGGATCGCTGCGAAGCTCGGGCACCCGGAGTTCGACCCTCACGGCGACCCGATCCCGGACCGGGAGCTCGAGCTGCAGGAGCCGATCACCCGCAGCCTGCAGGACGTCGCGGTCGGTGACCAGGTGACCTTCGTCCGGGTCTCCGACGCCGACCCCGCGATGCTGCGTCACCTCCACGAACGCGGGATCACCCCGGGCGTCACCGTGACCCTTGCCGACCGCCAGCCGTTCGGTGGCCCGCTGACGGTCCGCCTCGGCGACGCCGAGCACGCGCTCGGCCCGGACCTCGCCGCGGCGATGCGCGTCGCGCCCTGAGCGTTCGGGAAGGCCGGATCCCGCGACCGGCGGCGCTTCCGCCGGTGGGGCTCAGCCGCGCGCGGAGGCGCGGAGGATCCGCCGCGCCAGCTCGCCGGCGACCTCGAGCGGGTCGGTGTCCGGTTCGAGGGGCGTCGTCAGTCGATCGAGGACGAGACCACCGACGGCGTCGTGCAGCAGGACGATGTCGGCCCGCTCTACTACGTTGCTGCCCGGCGGCGTCCCGCTGCTCACGTACCGGCGGGCGGCGCGCTGATCGCTTCCGACAGGTCGTCTGGGCCACGCGGGTGTGCGGTACGCATGCCGGGTTGTGTGCTGCGCGCTTCGGTAGCCGGCCGAACCGTGCAGCGTCGGGGTCGGAGTACGGGCTTCGCGCTGCACGGAGTCGGCATCGCGCCGACCGTGGCGTCTCCGGCCCGCAGGGCGGGCGCCACGCTGCACCGTGATGTCGGGCCGCTCGTCGTGCAGCCCCTGGCTCGGATACCAGGTCCACGGCTGCACCGTGCCGGCACGGGCCGAACCGTGCAGCCTGTGACGTGTCCGAGGCGTCGCCGACCGCCGGTAGGATCACCCGATGTCCACAGCCCGTCGCCTGTTCGGCCCGTTCTTCGTCGTCGCCGGGGTGCTCCACTTCGTGACGCCGAAGACCTACGAGGCGATCATGCCCGACTACCTGCCGAAGCACCGCGAGCTGGTCTACGCCAGCGGCGTCGCCGAGATCGCCGCGGGCGCGGCGGTCCTGCACCCGAAGACCCGCCGCTTCGGATCGTGGCTCGGCATCGCGACCCTGGTCGGCGTCTTCCCGGCCAACCTCCACATGGCCCTCAACCCCGACCGCTACCCGCAGATCCCCGGCGGCCGGACCTCCCTCTACGCCCGCCTGCCGCTCCAGCTGCTGCTGATCGCCTGGGCCCGCGCGGCGGGGAAGTAGGCCGGGCCGGCCGGCTAGAACCGGTCGATCAGCTCGGTCAGCCCGAGGAAGTAGCGGCCGTGGGTCCGCCGCAGCTCTTCCTCGGACGACGCCGACAGTGCGACGATCTCGACCTCGGGTCGATCTCGGAACAGGTTCTCCTGACGAAACCGCGCCTTGAGAGCCTCGTCCGCCCGCGCGAACTCCTCCTGCTGCAGAAGGCGACCGGCACTACGGTCGTAGGTGAGGAGGAAGGTGGTCACGGGTCAAGCATCATAGAACGGGCGAGCGTTCGTCGGGAGGGCTCGGACTGAAGCGTCACGTGGTCTGTGCGCGCCCGCGAAGCTTGCTCGCGAGGGCATCAAGGCCGTCCCTGTGAGCCTCCAGGGCCCGGAGGTCATCGATCGACGCACGTAGGCGCGCAAGCCCGACGCGGATCGCTGCGAGAGCATCCTCGGCCCGCCCATTCGTGTTGCCAGGTCGTCCGAATCTGAACCTCGACTGGCACGCCCTTCGGAAAAACGATCACGTGCACGGCGGAGTACCCGTGGACCGGGTTCGCTCGCCGATCGATCACCTTCGGCTCGCGAGCCTCGTCGCGGAACAGCGATACCACCCGCTCAACCGTCGCGTCCTGCTCACGACGGTCGGGGCCGCCGACGATCCGCATGCCGGCGACATCGGAGTCGGTCGGCACAGACTCTTCGATCAGCCTCACGCCGAGTCGCTCCTGATGCGACTTGCTGAACGGGCGATCCATAAGCCTGTTCTACCGCAGCGACGGGGTGACGACCCCGAAACGCACGACGCCCGGCCGAAGCCGGGCGTCGCGTAGGCGGAGAGGGAGGGATTCGAACCCTCGGTAGAGGGGTTACCCCTACAACAGTTTTCGAGACTGCCCCATTCAACCGCTCTGGCACCTCTCCGCGGTTCCCCGAACAGGGACGATCAGGGTATCGCGTCGTCGCGGAGCGCGCAGCGTCGCCGCCCGCTCACCCCGCGAACGCGAGCGCCACGACCAGCACGGCGGCGGAGGCGACCGCGGCGGTCGCGCCGCAGGTGTCGCCGGTCAGGCCGCCGAGAGTTCGGCGGGCTCCGCAGGCGCCCAACAGCGCGACGATCACCGCTACGGCCGACGCGACCAGCCCCGCGGCGACGCCCAGGCACGCCGCGGCCGCGCCGACGGCGACCACGGTGCCGACGGCCAAGGTCGCCCCGCCGACCCGCAGCGCGTGGATCGCCCCGTCGGGGCGAGCCGGTCGGCCGCTCGCTGCGTGCAGCAGGATCGCCCAGCGCGCCAGAGCTCCGGCCGCCACCAGCGCCAGCAGACCATCGGATCCGGTGCCCAGCCCGCGGAGCGCGCTCCAGCTCACGAAGAACCAGGCGATCAGGGCCAGGACCCCGAACGTCCCGTTGCGCGGGTCGCGCATCACGGCCAGCCGCCGCTCGCGGTCGCCGTGCACGCCGAGCCCGTCGGCGACGTCGGCCAGGCCGTCCTCGTGCAGCGCACCGGACACCAGCAACGTGGCGACCAGTGCCAGGACCGCAGCCACGCCGGACGGACCGGCCCCCGGCAGCAGCCCGACCAGCGCCAGCACCCCTCCGCCGACCGCGCCGATCGCCGCCCCGACCACCGGGAACCACGGAGCGGCCGCCGTCAGCCGCGGCTGCTCGTCGGGCGCGAACGGCACCGGCACCCGGGTCAGGAAGCCGACCGCGTGGCGTGGGCCGTCGAGGAACGGAGCGGGCATCGGGGGAGAGCGTAGTGCGCGTCGTCGCCCGATCGCGGCGGCGGGACGGGAGCCGCCCACGTCTCTGGTGATTCCGGCGCGGACCGGGGAGACTGTCGTCATGCACGACGGCCCCGAGGAGTACGTCCGCCCGGCCACCCCCGCGGGGTTCGATCCGTCACGCGCCGCGGAGCGTGCGTCCGACCCGACCGGCTGGCGGTTCCCGAACGCCGACCGCGACGCGCTCCACGCGATCATCGGCGCACGGCGCGACATCAGGCGGTTCCGGCCCGATCCGGTGCCGGACGACGTGATCGAACGGGTCCTGGCCGCCGCCCACCGCGGGCCGTCGGTCGGCCTGATGCAACCGTGGCGGTTCATCGTGGTCCGCGACGACGAGACCCGTGCAGCGATGCGGACGATCGCCCAGGGCGAGCGTCTGCGCCAGGCCGAGCGGTTTCCCGGCCGGGCGCGACACTTCCTCGACCAGAAGATCGAGGGGATCGTGGACGCGCCGCTGGCGCTCGTCGTCTGCTGCGATCCGGGCGAGCCCGGGGTCGAGGTGCTCGGCCGCGGCACGATCCCCGAGACCGACGTCCACTCGACCGCCTGCGCGATCCAGAACCTGTGGCTCGCGGCGCGCGCCGAGGGGCTCGGGGTCGGCTGGGTCAGCTTCTACCGCCGTCAGGACCTGCGCAGCCTGCTCGGGATTCCGGCGCGCGTCGATCCGATGGCCTGGCTCTGCGTCGGCTGGCCGGACGAGCGCCCGGTGCGGCCCGGTCTGGAAGCCGCCGGCTGGGCTCAGCGCGCGCCGCTCTCCGCGGTCACGCTCGACGAGCGCTGGCCCGCGGAGGACGTGCCGTCGATCGGCGGTGCGGTGCGGGTCGCTGGCGGCGAGGACCGCGGGGCTCCGGAACCGGCAGCGCCCGACGACGGCGGCGGCGCCGAGGCCCCGACCCGGGGCGGCGCGGCCGACCTCGCCGCCCCGCCGCTGCCCGACGGGCTGTTCGCGCTGACCGCCGGGATCGGGGCGCCCGACCCGCGAGCCGCCACGGCCGTCCGTGACCGTGCGGACCGGCTGATCAAGCCGCTCGGCAGTCTGGGCGCGCTGGAGCAGGTCGTCGAGCGTTGGGCGGCCTGGACCGGTGACGCTCCGCCGAGCCCGCTGCGTCCGGCGATCCTCGTGCTCGCCGCCGACCACGGCCACGTGACCCGCGGCACCTCGCTCTACGGCAGCGAGGTCTCGGCGCAGGTCGCCGCCGCGGCGGCGCGCGGCGGGTCCGCGATCGGCGTGCTGGCCCGCCACCACGCCGGGCTGGTGACGGTC
Organism: Patulibacter sp.; assembly: GCA_052039575.1. Classification (GTDB taxonomy): domain Bacteria; phylum Actinomycetota; class Thermoleophilia; order Solirubrobacterales; family Solirubrobacteraceae; genus Patulibacter. Next base: position 6,899 of record JBQGEK010000250.1, read on the forward strand.
GCCGACGTCGGGCTGGCGTCGCCACGGACGCCGCCGGGCGACC
>JBQGEK010000251.1:0-4592 GCA_052039575.1 Patulibacter sp.
GGATCACGCCGCCGCGATCGTCGATGCCTGCCGCGAGCGCCACGGCCGGATCGACGGCCTGGTCAACAACGCCGCGGTGCTCCACGTCACCCCTGCATGGGACGAGCAGGAGTCGGCGCTGCGCCGCATCGTCGAGGTCAACCTGCTCGGATCGCTGTTCTGCGGGACCCACGCGCTGCGGGCGATGGTCGACCAGGGCGCGGGCTCGATCGTCAACGTCACCTCCGGCGCCCTGCTCGGCCTGCGCGAGATGGCGGCCTACTCGGCGACCAAGGGCGGGGTCGCATCGCTGACCTACACCTGGGCGCTCGAAGCCGCCGAGCACGGCGTCCGCGTGAACGCGCTGTCCCCGGTCGCCCGGACCCGGATGTCCGATGTCTGGGAGAACCGCGACGCCGCGCACCAGCGCGAGCCGACGCCCGCTGCGGTGGCGCCGCTCGCGTCCTATCTGCTGTCGGACGCGTCACAGCACCTCTCGGGCCAGCTGGTGCGGATGGACGCCGAGGGTGCCTCGTTCCTGCGGCCGCCCCACCGTGACGAGCCGGCCGGATCCCCGTCGCTGAGCTTCGCCGAGATCAGCCGGTCGCTGGGCCCCGGCGGCCCGCTGCGTCCGTCTCCGGTCGGCTACGGGCTCGAGCAGCTCGGCCTCGAAGTGCCGTGCCCCTGAACAGCGCGTCCTGAGGGCAACCGTCGGGATCAGTCCGACGGACCGCGTGCTGCGCGTCCGAGCGTCGCCTGCCGCCCGATCATCCCGTCGGTCCGCACCGGCGCGGCGAGCACCGCCCGCCGTTCCACCGCGAGCCGGCCGTCCAGGTCGCGCCCCTCGGCGTCGACGTATGCCCGCAGCAGCCTCCGTACGACCGCGGGATCGGCGGCGGCGATCGCCCGCGCCGTCGACCCCACCTCGTCCGCCAACCGGCCGTGCGGAACCACCCGTGACACCAGACCGATCCGCTCGGCCTCCGGGGCATCGACGAACCGTCCGCTCAGCGCCAGCTCGGTCGCCCGGCTGCGCCCCACCACCGCGGGCAGCAGTGCGGTTCCGCCCCACGCCGGCAGCACCCCGAGTTGGACATGCGTGTCGGCGAAGCGGGCTCGGTCGGACGCGATCCGCAGGTCGCAGGCCAACGCCAGCTCCAGCCCGCCGGTGACGCAGGCGCCGTTGATCGCCCCGATCACCGGCGTGCGGACACCGAGCAGCGTCGTCGGCGGGTTGACTCCGGTTCGCCGACGTTCGGCGACCAACGCGGGGTCGCCGGAGTCCGCCAGATCGACCCCGCCGCAGAACGCCGGGTCGGTGCCGGTCAGGACCGCCACGCGCACGTGGTCGTCGCGGTCGAGCGCCGCGAACGCGTCGACCAGCGTGTCGAAGGTCGCGCGGTCGATCGCGTTGCGCCGCTCGGGCCGGTCGATCGTGATCCACCGAACGCCCTCGTCGCGGTCCTCGACCAGGACGGGGGGACGCGGTCGCAGCGTGGTGCTCACGGTCAGAGCCTGATCTTCGCGTTGTCCCAGGTCAGAGCGCGACCCGTGGGCTCGAGCACCGCGTAGATCCGCTCGGCCGCGTAGTGCTTGCGGGTCGCTCCGGGCGTGGCGGCGGGCATCGTGAACCCCTCGTACTTCGTCGCGAACGCCGCGTCGATCGCGGCGGTCGCCTCGGGGTCCGTCTCGAGACGCGCGGTGGCCCGCAGCACGACGGCCTTCAGCTCGGCCCAGGCGAGCCCCGACTCGACCAGGAACGAGACCCGCGGATCGCGGCGCAGGTTCGCCGCCTTCGGGGACGACGCGAGGGTCCGGATCACGACGTCGTCGTCGTGCACCACGAACCACATCGGCACCGACGCCGGGGATCCGTCCTTCCGGATCGTGGAGAGGATGCCCGTGTGGGCGGTATCCAGGAAGTCGCGGATCTCGTCCTCGTCAAGGCGTACGCCCATGGTGCTCTCCTCGTGCTGCGGCGACACACGGTGCGCCGCCTGGTGCTGGTGGTGGTTCGCGGGTGGTCAGCGCCCATGCATCGGCGTACGGTGCCGCGGACCGTCGGCGATGAAGCCCGCCACCGCATCGCGCAGGTCGTCGGTCGCGAACAGCGCCCCGGAGACCGTGGGCACCAATTCGTCCGCCGCCTGCAGCCCGTCGTCGCGCCAGGCGCGGACGATCTGCTTCGTGGCGTCGTGCGCCCGGGTCGGCCCGTCGGCGAGGCGCTGCGCCAGGGCCCGCGCCCGCTGCTCGACCTGGTCGTCGTCCCAGACGCGGTTGACCACGTTCCACCGCTCCAGGGTCTCGGCGTCGAACAGCTCAGCCGTCATCACTAGCTCACGGGCCCGACCGGACCCGGCCCGTTCGGCGATCCGCTGCGGGCCGCCCATCGACGGGGTCAACCCGACCACCGTCTCGACCAGGCCGAACTTCGCGCCCCGCCCGGCGACGATCAGGTCGCAGCCGAGCGCCAGCTCGAAGGCCGCGGTCAACGTCAGTCCTCGCGCAGCGAAGACCACCGGGCACGGCAGCTGCTCGACCGTGTGAACCAGACCGAGCAGCAGCCGCCAGAGGTCAGCACCCTGATCGGCACTGAGCCCCGAGAACTCGTGGACGTCGACCCCGGCCGACGTCGGCTCGGCGGCCCCACGGATCAGGAGGCCGCGCGGCGGATCGGCGGCCAACTCGTCCAGCCGCGTCCGGAGCCCCGCGAAGACGCTGCCGTCGAAGAGGTTCAGCGGCGGATGGTCGATCGTCAGGACCGCCAGGCCACCGTCACGCTCGAGCCGCACCGGACCGGTCATCGGGCGGCCATCCGCAGCGCGCCGTCCAGGCGGACGACCTCGCCGTTGAGCATCCGGTTGGTGACGATGTGCTCGACCAGGTCCGCGTACTCGTCGGGGTCTCCGAGCCGCGCCGGGAACGGCACGGTCTCGGCCAACTGGTTCTGGACCTGGTCCGGGAGCCCGGCGAGCAGCGGCGTCCGGAACAGGCCCGGGGCGATCGTCATCACGCGGATCCCGTGACCGGCGAGCTCGCGGGCGACCGGCAGGGTCAGACCGACGATGCCGCCCTTCGACGCCGCGTAGGCGACCTGGCCAATCTGACCGTCGTAGGCCGCCGCCGACGCCGTCTGCACCAGCACGCCACGCTCACCGTCAGCGGTCGGTTCCAGCGCCGAGATCGCCGCGGCCGACAGCCGCAGCGCGTTGATCGTGCCGAGCAGGTTGACGCGGATCACCGCGTCGAAGCGGTCCAGCGTGGTGGCACCGTCGCGGCCGAGCAGCTTCGCCGGCGTCGCCAGCCCTGCGCAGACCACGGCGATCCGCAGCCCACGCGGCGCGGTCCCCGCCGCGTCGACCGCCGCCTGGACGCTCACGTCGTCCAGCACGTCGGTGCGCACCGCCTGCCCGCCGATCTCCTTCGCCAGCGCCGTGGCCTTCTCCTCGGCCAGGTCGGCGATCACGACCTGCGCGCCCTCCGCGGCCAGCCGGCGCGCCGTGGCCTCGCCGAGACCCGACGCCCCTCCGTAGACGATCGCGCCCGTTCCTTCGATCTCCATGCGTTCCCTCTGTCGTTCGTCCGCCGCGCGTCGGTGCGCGGCGGGTGCGCCGCGGCCGGGGCCGATCGACGCGAAGCTCTTGCGCTGGCTAGGCCTGCGGTCCCGCCGCGGCTCCCGTGGCCAGCAGCTCGTCGATCTCCGCGGCGCCGAGCCCCGCATCCCGCAGCACCGCCACGGTGTCGTCCCCCACTCGGCCCGCTGGCGTCGGATCCGTCGGCGGGCGTCCGTCGAACCGGGGCGTGGCCGCCGGCTGCAGACCGTGATCGTTGGTGACGAAGCTTCCGCGCGCCTGGTGGTGCGGGTGGTCCGCCACCTCGTCCAGGCTGAGCACCGGCGCGTAGCAGGCGTCGGCACCGGCGAACAGCGCGTCGAGCTCGTCGCGCGTGCGCTGGCGGACCGCATCCGCGACCCGCTGCTTGAACGCCGGCCAACGCGCACCGTCGAGCTGGGCACCGCGGAGCTCGTCGTCGAGCTCCAGGCGGTCGCAGAGCGTCGCGTAGAACTGCGGCTCGAGCGCGCCCAGGCTCACCCAGCGGCCGTCGGCGGTCTCGTAGACGTCGTAGTAGTGCGCGCCACCGTCGAGCTGGTGGGTTCCGCGCTGCGGCGCGAAGACGCCCTGGGCCCGCTGCCCGTGGAACATCGCCATCAGCGCCGACGCGCCGTCGATCATCGCCGCATCGACTGTCGAGCCGCGGCCGCTGGCGCGCGCTTGGAGGATCCCGGCGAGGACGCCGAAGGCCAGCAGCATCCCGCCTCCGCCGAAGTCGCCGACCAGGTTGAGCGGGACGACGGGTCCGTCGTCGCGACGACCGATCGCGTGAAGGGCCCCGGTCAGCGCGATGTAGTTGATGTCGTGGCCGGCGGCCGACGCGAGCGGGCCGTCCTGGCCCCACCCGGTGACCCGGCCGTAGACGAGTGCGGGGTTGCGCTCGCGACAGGCATCAGGGCCGACGCCGAGGCGCTCGGTGACCCCGGGGCGGAACCCCTCGATCAGCGCGTCGGCCCCCGCGCAGAGCCGCAGCACCGCGTCGACGCCGGCGGGCTGCTGGAG
>JBQGEK010000252.1:0-4937 GCA_052039575.1 Patulibacter sp.
GTCGCCCCGCCACGCTGCAGCCGCCCGCATCGCGGTAGGTTCGGGATCCGTGGCAGTCCCTGCCGATCCCGCCCGCCCCCTCACCCGGGACACCGAATGACCGAACCCTCCGTCGACCTCGTCGCGACCGTCGGGCCGCTCGACCCCGTCGTCGCCCTGCTGCGCGAGCTGCTCCACGTCGCCAGCGCCAACCGTGCGCGCGCCGTCGTCGAGCGGCCCGGCGGACGGTTCGGCGAGGACGAGCCGGCCGTCGTCGACGTGGAGCGGCTGAACCCGATCGAGGTCACGGTCGGCGAGCAGGTCTACCACCTGCCGCACGGCATCGAGCTCGACGTCGAGCTGCCCGCGCTGCCCGCGTTCCAGGTGCTGCCGCCGTTCGACGCCGACCCCGAGACCGGCGACATCGCCGCGCCGCTCGGCGGCGTCGAGCGCTACGCGATCGACACCCGCGCGGCCGCGTCCCTGCTCGGCGGGCAGGACGTGCTCCAGCTGCACTGGGACACCACGCGACCGCGGGTCTCGTTCTCCGTCACCGCCCGCGCCGGCGACGGCGAGCCGCTGGTGCTCGGGATCGGCGAGGAGACCTTCCCGATGCCGCCCGGCTGGCCCGAGAACCAGACGCTCGAGGGCGGCACGACGAGCAGCGAACCCGGCCAGGGCTAGTCCCGCGCGGCTCCCTCGGGGAGGCGTCCGCGGCAGCGGCATACTGTGCAGACCATGTCGGTCGATCTCGCCGCAGCCGAACGGTTCCTGCTCACGAACGGCCGCCTGCTCGAGCGGCACCGGCTCGGGGTCCTGCTCCACGACGAGTCGGCCGAGCGTGTGCTCGCGGCGCTACGGGTCTACCGCAACCCCGACGGCGGATTCGGCCACGCCCTGGAGCCGGACCTGCGTGCCGCCCACAGCGAGCCGCTGTCGACGCACGCCGCACTGGCGGTGCTCGACGAGGTCGGGGCGCTGCAGGACCCGATGGTCGCCGACGCGACGACCTGGATCGCCACGATCGCCCTGCCTGACGGCGGTGTGCCGTTCGCGCTGCCGGCGTCCGCCGACGCCCCCCGCGCCCCGTGGGTCGAGCCCGGCCCCGAGCCCGTCGGGTCGCACCTGACCTTCGCACTCGCCGCGCTGACGCACCGATCCCGCTGGTCCTACCGCGAGGGCAGCGAGCCCCAGCGGTGGATCGCCGACGCCGACGCGTGGTGCTGGGACCGTCTCGACCGTCCTCGCGAGCTGGGCGCCTACGACGTGCTCTTCGGTCTCGGATTCCTCGACGCCGTCCCGGACGACCACCGAGCCCGCGCTGCGGTCGAGCAGCTCGCGGTGCTGATCGGCGACGACGGCACCCTGCCCGTCGCCGGCGGGACGGATGGCGAGCGGCTGACCCCGCTCGCGCTGTCCCCCCGCCCCGGCCGGCGCAGCCGCGCGCTGTTCGCAGCCGAGGCGATCGACCGCGACCTCGACCGGCTCGAGGCCGCCCAGCAGGCCGACGGCGGCTGGACCTTCGACTGGGGCACGTGGGCCCCGGCGCAGGAGGTCGAATGGCGCGGGATCGTCACGCTCGACGCGCTCGCGACGCTCGCGGCCCACGGTCGGATCGCCGTCGGGTAGCCCGCGCTCCGCCGGCCGCGGAGGCGGACCGCGTCGGGGCTCGGGGTTATGGCATCATCCCCGCTCTATGGCTCGACCTTCCAGCAAACCGGCACGTGGCCGGCGTTCTCCTAAGGGTGGCCCGCGGCGCACGCCCAAGCTCACCAAGGAGCAGGTCTCGCAGATCGACCACCTCCACGTCGATGCGCTGCGCGCGCTGGTGACCGAGAAGGGCAAGATCCGCTCGCGTCGTGCCACCGGCCTCAACGCCCGGGACCAGGCCCACGCCGCCCGCGCCGTGAAGCAGGCCCGTGAGCTCGCGCTGCTGCCGTACCCGCACCCCCGCATGATCTCGATGCCCGGTCGCGAGGACCGCGGCGAGGATCGTCCGGAGCGCGGCCGCGGCCGCCGCGACGACCGCTAGTCGCACGACCACCGGGTGCGCCGAGCCCAGCCGTAGTCCAGCGCGCTTCGCCCTGCGACGCTCGGGGCGGGGCCCGGCACACGTCGCTTTTCGGGCGGCGCTTTCGGCGCCGCCCCGCAGGACCAGACGGGCCCGGATCCTCCGGGCCCGTTCTGTTTGGGGCCTCTCCCTCCAGGTCCGCGGTCCGTGGCGGCCGCTGACCGACGGATCTCGCCACCGGGTCCCTCAGTCAGGCAACCAGCCTGGCTCTCGGGACACGTCGACGACCTCCTTGGTCCCCGACCACCACGACTCCACGGCCCCGAAGGGACAGGCCCCTTAGATGTCTGCCTCGACGGGCTCCTCGATCTTGACCAACTCGCGGTCGGGGTCGATGCCCCAGCGACGCGCGGCCTGCAGCTGCGGAACGCCGATCTCCCACTGGTCGGCCAGCGGCTCGCCGTGGTAGACCGGCGACGCGCCCTTCAGCGCCATGCTGCCCGCGTTGTCGCCCCAGTTCGTCATCTGCTGCAGTTCCTGCGCCGTCAGCCGCTTCTCGATCGTCAGCTCGTCGAGCTGGCGACGCTTGTCCGCGATCGCGATCGGCGGCACGGTGCTGCCGGGCTGCTCCTGGATCATCGTCGGCACCACGCAGTGCACCGCCGGCTGGGACAGCGTCCAGTGCGCCGCCGTCTGCATCGGCGTCAGGCCGCGGGCCTTGCCGATCGCGGCGATCCGGTCGACCGTGCCGAGCGCCCGCTCGACCCAGCCCTCCGGCCGGAACCGGCGATGGTCATAGTCACCGAGCGGCGTATCGGGCCGCAGGTCGCCCCAGAAGATCCCGCCGTAGTCGGTGACCCGCGAAAGGACCTTGATGTCGTGCTCGACGCAGGCGGGCAGCACCAGCCGCGACGGCCACGGCTCGAGCGGACCGAGGATCAGCATCGCCCAGTCGATCCGATCGCCGAACCGCTCGAAGCAGGTCAGCAGGTCGAGCGTGAACCCGTTCGCCGGACCGGGCGCGATCCCGATCGCCCGCGTCAGGCCCTGTGCGCGCAGCTCGTCCATCGCGTCCCAGACGACTTCGGACGTGTAACCGACCTGGTCCGGGTTGTGGAGCAGCAGCAGGTCGAAGTAGTCGGTGCCGCAGCGCTCGAGGCTCCGCTCGGTCGCCCGCCGCAGGTAGTCGGCGTAGCCCTCGGGCCCGCGCAGCTCCGGGTCGGTGAAGCGCTGGAAGCCCTTGGCACCCTTGCGCGCGCCGTCGTAGAAGTCGTGACCGACCGCGCCGACCAGACGAACGTCGGACCTCGGCGAGCGCTCGATCGCGCGGCCGACCAGTCGGTCCGCTTCGCCTTCGCCGTAGACGTCCGCCGTGAGCACCGTCCGCACGTGCCCGGAGGGCCGCAGAAGCTCGATCAGCGCGTCGGATTCGAGCTCCTGACCGAAGTGCATGAACCGCCCCCCGCTCCACGATCCGAGCGCGACATGACCCAAGTCGACCATGCCCAAAGCCTACGGAGAGCGCGCCAAATACCGTGGTACGTCACAGGAAGCACCCAGGGTGTGGTGAGATAGAGGGGTGTTCACCACCGCAACCCTGCTCGCGACGGACATCCTCGCCCGTGCCGGTTCCGGCTCAAGCGGGTTCTCACGCGGGGGCGGCTTCGGCGGGGGCACCGGATCCCGCGGGACCGGCGGAACGCCGATCGTCTTCTTCGGTGCCGGTGGCGGCGGAGGTGGCGTGCTGCTGGTCGTGATCCTGTTGATCGTGCTGGCGGTCGCGATCCCGCTGCTGCTCACGAAGTGGCGCGCACGGCAGCGGCAGCAGGCCCGCGAGGCCCGGCACCTCGAGGTCGCGTCGGCCGCCGCGGTGGCCGCCGACGAGGATGCCGCGTTCGACGTCGATCGTCTGCTCTCCGACACCGAGGCGATGGCGATCGCGATCCAGCAGGCGTGGGACGAGCAGGACCGCCCGGCCCTGGAGCGGATGCTCGGGCCCGACCTGCTGCTCGAGTGGACGATGCGACTGGACGACTTCGCGCGGCGCGGCTGGGCCGACCGCGTGCGGGTCACCGGCAAGCCCGAGATCCGGCTGGCGTCGATCGTCAACCGCGAGCGGGACGCCGACGACCGCGTCGTCGTGCACATCACGATGGCGCTGGAGAACTGGGTCGAGACGCCGTTCGGTCCGCAGTTCCCGACCGGCCAGGAGAGCCCGCAGACGACGCTCTCCGAGTACTGGACGCTCGGCAAACGCGACGGCCGCTGGATCCTGCTGTCGATCGAGCAGGAGCTCGAGGGCTCGCACCACCTGGACTCCCCGATCGTGGTCGACCCGACCGCCGATCCGGAACTGTCGGACCGCTCGCGGACCGAGCTGGCCACGTCGAGCGCGACCGGCCTGGACCACGCCGAGCTCGCCGGGATGGCCTCGACCGGATTCAGCGAGGACGCTCGCGCCGCCGCGCTCGACCTGTCGCTGGTCGACGATCGCTTCAGCCCCGACGTCCTGCAGATCGCGGTCAACCGCGCCGTTGCCGCGTGGGCGACGGCGATCGACGGTTCCAACGCCGACCTCGAGCAGCTGGCCGACGGCGACGCGGTCCGCGTCCTGCTCTACGGTCCGGACACGTCGCAGCGGACCCGCACCGTGGTCCGCGGCCCGCGCGTCGAGGACCTGACGATCGATGCCGTGACCGGCACGCCGGCCGACGAGGACGGCGCCGTGGCGACCGCGACCGCGTCGATGCAGGTCCAGGTCCACTACCGCGCCCGCTGGTACCGCGAGGACCGCGAGACCGCGGAGCTGCTGGAGGGGTCCAAGGACCTCGAGACCGAGCGCACCGACCGCTGGACCTTCGCCCTGACCGACGACGCCGCGCACCCGTGGCGGCTGGTCGCCGTCGCCGCGTGACGGACGCGCAAGCGTCGCTCGCGGCGCCACGCA
>JBQGEK010000253.1:0-12172 GCA_052039575.1 Patulibacter sp.
GGCCGGGCACACCAGGCCCAGCGGGCCGATCGGTCCGGCGGGCCCGGCGGGACCCGCCGGACCGCTCGCACCCGGAGCGCCGTCGCTGCCCGCCGGACCGGCGGCGCCGTCAACACCCGCAGCACCGGCCGCGCCGGGGGCACCGACCGGACCCGGCGCACCGGCGGGACCGACCGGACCCTGCGGACCCGCGGCGCCGGCAGCGCCTCGGACGCCACGCAGACCGCGCGGGCCACGGGCACCACGGTCACTCGAGCTGCTCGCCCGCGTGTTCCAGCTGATCCGCCGCTCGCCCGGCTTGCAGCTCTGCGCCTGCGGGATGATCCGCAGCTGGCGGTCGCCCGATGGGTAGTAGCACCCGGTATGGCTGGACGCGTTGGCGGCCGGCGCGGCGGCCAGCGCGAAGGCGAGGCCGGCGCCGATGGCGACCGCTCCGCGGTAGATGGTGGCGTTACTCATGAGTTCCCCCGTGTGACGTTCGTCGGCCGTATGACCTTTCGCACATCAACATAACCGCGATGCAGCGTCACTGCGCCGAGCGATCCGTATCCACCTCGGCGGACATTCGACCGTGGCGCGCGGGCACGCCACAAGCCCGGCGCGATGAGTTCTCGCCGTCCCAGCCGTCTGAGCCCCACGTGCCCGGTAGCGCGCCGCCGCCGGCCCCGGACACGAAAGCCAGCGGCGACCACTCCGCCAAAGCCCACGCACGATCGCCACATCAAGGAGCATCCGGAACCATGTCACTCGCCCGCGTCCACAATTTCTCGATCTCGCTCGACGGCTTCGGCACCGGTGAAGACCTGAGCCGCGACGCGCCGTTCGGTCACGCCGGGCACCGGCTCCACGAGTGGATGTTCGCGACCCGATGGGGCGGAACGATGTTCGGCCGGACCGGGGGCAGCCGCGGCGCCGACGACGCCTTCACCCGCCAGTTCGATCCCGGCATCGGGGCCGAGATCATGGGCGCCGGCAAGTTCGGCTACCCCGGCTGGCACGACGACCCGGACTGGAAGGGCTGGTGGGGGCCGAACCCGCCGTTCCACACACCGACGTTCGTGCTGACCCACCGTCCGCGTCCGTCGATCGAGATGGAGGGCGGCACCACGTTCCACTTCCTCGACGCCTCCCCCGCCGAGGCGCTCGAGCGAGCTCGCCAGGCTGCCGACGGCCAGGACGTGCGGATCGGCGGAGGCCCGACGGTGGTCCGGGACTTCCTCGCCGCCGGCTTGGTGGATCATCTCCACGTCGTGGTCGTCCCGATCCTCCTGGGCCGCGGCGTGCGCCTATGGGACGGACTCGAAGCGCTCGAGCAGGACTACGCCGTGGAGAGCGTGACCTCGCCGAGCGGAGTCACGCATCTGACGTTCACGCGAGGGTGAGACGCGGCCCCGCGGACACCGCCAGCAGGACCTAATAGTGATAATAATCCGACAAGCTTCTTTCTCGGTGGTAGCGTCGCGTCATGCCCCGCATCCACGCCGCCGAACCCGAGCAGTACGAGCCGCTGTTCGGCCCCGACGCGACGCCGTCGCAGCAAATCCACGCGCACCGTCCGCAACTGGCCGAGCTCTACGGCAAGTTGATCGTCGGGATCCGTGAGGACGACTCCCGTGAGCTGCCCGCCCGCCTCGGCGAGTTGGTCCGACTGCGGATCGCGTTCCACAACCAGTGCCGAAGCTGCATGGCCGTGCGGTACCCGACCGCTGCGGACGACGGCGTCACCGAGGATCTCGTCTGCTCGCTCGAGAAGCCGTACGAGGCGCCTGACCTGACCGACGCCGACCGCGCGGCCCTGGCATACGCGGACAAGATGGCGACCGACCACCTGTCGATCGAGGACGAGATGTACGACGACCTGCGGCAGCACTTCAGCGAGAGTCAGATCGTCGAGCTCGGGTTCCTCTGCGCGGTCTGCGTCGGTTTCGGCCGATTGTCCGCCACCTGGGACATGGTCGAGGAGCTGCCGGAGCGGTTCCAGGACCGCGACGGCCTGATCACCCCGTGGAGTCCGACCGCGTCCTGACCTCCGGGGGGCTACCGGCAGCCACCCGGCGCGCCAACCCCGGCCGATTCGGTCACGATCGTTTCTGAGATCGTGGGGTGCCGAACCGCTCCCGAGGAGAACGCTTGATGCGCCGTGTCACCTATTCGATGTTCGTGTCGCTCGACGGATACGTCGCCGATGCCGACGGAGACTTCGACTGGACGGACCCCGATCCGGAGCTGTTCCGGTTCATCACCGACCAGACCCGTGGGCTCAGCGCGTACGTGATGGGCCGACGGCTCTACGAGACGATGCTCTACTGGGAGACGGCCGACCTAGCCACGATGGACGACGACGCCCGGGCGTGGGCCGCGGTCTGGAACCCGCTCCCGAAGCTCGTCTTCTCTCGGACGCTGACCACCGTGCAGGGGAACGCCCGGCTCGCCACGGGAGGGCTCGCCGACGAGATCGCGCAGCTGCGTGCCACGTCGACCGGCGGCGACATCGCGATCGGTGGCCCGACCCTCGCGGCCGAGGCGGCCCGCCTGGACCTGATCGACGAGTACCAGCCGCGTGTCGTCCCGATGCTGGTGGGCGGTGGCAACCCGTACTACCCCCAGCACCAGCGCCGCGTCGACCTGGACCTCGTCGAGCGCCGCGCCTTCCCGCCGCAGGCAGTCTGCTCCCGCTACCGCGTGCGGCGGTAGTGGGTTCGACGGACGGCAGCTCGCTCGCTACGCCCGCGCGAAGCGGCTGAGCGTCCGCTCGGCGCTGACACCCGCCAGATGCTCACGCCAGACGCGGTAGTAGGCGAGCTCTTCCTTGCTGCGCAGCGGCGGCTGGACCGCGTACCGCTCGGCTTCGAACTCGGCGTCGGAGATCTTGGCCTCGATCGCCGCGGTCAGCACGTCCCGCGCCCCCGATCCGTCCCCGAACTCGGCCTTGACCCGCCACAGCAGCTCGTCGGGCAGCCAGCCGTCGAACGCTTCGCGCAGCAGCGCCTTCTCCTGCCGCGCCGCGGTCGTGAACTTCTCGTCCGCGGGCAGACGCAGCGCCCACGTGACGACGTCGAGGTCGAGGAACGGCACGCGCGCCTCGAGTCCGTGCGCCATCGTCACGCGGTCGCAGCGCTGCAGGTTGAGGTTGTGCAACGACCGCACCGTGCGCTCCAGCTCCGCGTGGAGCTCCTCGGCGTCGGTGATCTCGGCCATGTAGGCGTAGCCGGCGAAGAGCTCGTCGGCGCCCTCGCCGGTCAGGACCACCTTGACGTGCTGGGCGGTCTCCCGCGCGAGCATGAAGTTCGGCACGGCGGACCGCACCAGGCTGGGGTCGAACGACTCGATCGAGCGCACGACCTCGGGCAGCACCGCCAACGCGGTCTCGGTGTCGTAGCCGAACTCGTGGTGCTCGGTCCCGAGGAACTCCGCGACCTGCCGTGCGGCGGCGACGTCCGGGGACTCCGGGGTACCGACCGCGAACGTCTTCAGCTTCGTGCCGTGACGCTCACACCAGCGCGCAGCGATCGCCGCGACGATGCTCGAATCCAGTCCGCCCGAGAGGAACACGCCGACGGGCACGTCGCCCATCATCTGGTGCTCGACCGCACGCACGAGCACCTCGCGCGTACCCGCCACGTAGTCGCCGCGCGGCGCCACCAGCGGACCCTCCGGCACGGCGGACGCGAACCGCTCCAGGCCGCGCTCCGGGGTCCAGACGTGACCGGGCGGGAACGGCTCGACGTACGGCTGCCAGTCGGGCTCGAATGCGTGCATCTCGGACGCGAAGCGCGTGAGACCGTGGTGCTCGGACCCACGAGGCGGGCGAGCCCAATAGAGCGGCTTGATCCCGACCGCGTCGCGGGCGGCGACGAACCGACCATCCGCGCCGGCCATCACGAAGGCGAACATCCCGTTGAGCTGCGCGAGCGCCGGAACGGAGTCGCGGTTCAGCAGGTAGAGGCCGACCTCGTTGTCGGACATCGTCAGGAACGTCTCGTCCTCGATGTCCGCCCGAACCTGTGCGTGGTTGTAGACCTCGCCGTTGCCGACGAGCCAGGCGTCCCCCGCCGCGTTGGACAGCGGTTGCCGTCCGTGCGCCAGGTCGACGATCGAGAGCCGCGTGTGCCCCAGCCAGCCGTGCTCCAAGGTCTTGGACCCGCTGTCGTCGGGCCCCCGGTGGTGGAGACGCTCGAGCATCCGTTGCAGATCGGCGACGTTTCCGCCCCCGTGCTGCGCGACGATTCCGCACATCGATAACACCATATGGTGCGGAGCCCAGTGCGTATCCCTCCGGACTCACAGTACGGAGGAGCAGAACTGGGTATACGCGTGCGTGCGCGCGAGGCGCTCGGGTCGGGGCCGGATTCGGCGACCACGTTGGAGCGACCACCGCCTTCCCGTGGATCATGACATGCCGGTGACCCGAAGCGTCAGATTCAACCGGCCCTGCGCCATCCCGGTCGCCGGATCCCCGCTTCCGGCCTTCGTCCCCCGCACCACGCCGTGGTACGCGAACCGCGCCGGACCACCGAAGACGAACAGGTCTCCGGAGCGCAGCTCGACGTCCGTGTAGGGCGCGTTTCGGTTCTCGGTGTTGCCGAAGCGGAAGACGCAGGCGTCGCCGATGCTGAGGGACACGACCGGTGCGTCGCTGTGCTCGTCCTTGTCCTGGTGCATCCCCATCTTGGCGTGGCCGTCGTAGAAGTTGATCAACGCCGCGTCAGGCGCGTACGCCGCGACAGCCGCCGGGTCGCCGTACGCCTCGGCCACCGCCGCTCGCCCCAGGTCCCCGAGCCAGTCCGGGAACGGCGCGACGGGCGCGCCGCCCTGGTCCACCGCGGTCCGTGTGTAGCGGTACGGCGTCCAATGCCAGCCCAGGCAGACGGTCTGCACCGACATCACCCCGCCGCCGGGCAGCCGTGTGTGCCGCATCGGTGCCGGACCAGCCGCCCACTCCCGGCAGGCGGCCACCAGTTCCCGCTGCTGCTCGAGACGCAGCCAGTCGGGAACGTGCACGGCACCGGGCGCGACCTCGGTCCGCGTGCGGGGGAACAGCGAGTCCATGGTTCTCGTCTACCAGAACGCCGCGACGTGGTCCGTACGGCGCTCGCTCGATCGGAGCGCCCGAGACGAGGAGCCAGGCCCGACGCGCCGAAGACCGGCGCATGACCGGTGCGTTCCGACACGTCGACGGCGAGCAGACGATCGTCTTCGGCGCCGGCGCCCTGACGACCGCGGCCGACGTGATCGGCGAGCGGTACACGCTGCTCAGCACCGAGCGGGCGCTCAGGGCGACCCCGGAGGTCGCCGACCGCGCGGCCACCGTCGTAGACGTGCCCACCGGCCCGATCCCCGACGTCGCTGCCGGCCTTCTCGACCGCGTCGCGTCCGGCCCGATCGTCGCGCTGGGCGGTGGCCGCGTGGTCGACGCGGCCAAGGCCGTCGCAGCGGCCAAGCGCCTGCCCGGACCGATCGCGATCCCGACGTCCCTGTCCGGGGCCGAGATGACCGGCGCGCACCGTCACGCCACCGGAGTGTCCGAGGACACGCCCCGCGTCCGGGCCCGCGTGGTGATCAACGACCCCGCGCTCAGCGCGTCGCAACCCGTCGGGCAGCTGGCGGCGAGCAGCGGCAACGCCCTCGGGCACGCGCTCACCGCGCTGACCAGCACGCGCACGACCCCGATCGCCCGCGCGGTCTCGCTCGACGCGATCGCGCGCTTCGGTCGCGCCTGGGCGGCCGACGAGCCCGACCGCGACGAGCTCGCCCTCGCCGCGCTGCTGTCGGGATGGGCCGTCGACCGCAGTGGCCTAGGACCGCATCACGCGCTCAGCCAGACGGCGGTTCGCCTCGGCGGCAAGCCTCACGCCGACGTCAACGTGACCCTGCTGCCCCACACCGTGCGGGCGACCCGCGATCGCAACCCCGATGCCGTGGCCGAGGCCGACCGCGTCCTGGACTCCACCTTCGAGGCGCTGGCCGAGGCCCTGCGCGACCGCACCGCCGTCGGCGGCCTGCGCCCGCTCACCACGGACGACGACCTGCTCGCCCGCGCCGTGAAGACCGCCGCGGCCCGCCCGGAGCTGGCCCGCATCCCGCCGGCCCTGACCGCGGAGGAGATCCGGCGGATCTACCTGGCCGCCGGCTGATGCCGTTCGTACGGCCCGGGTAGTCGGCAACGCCTTGCTGCTCGACGTTCTTCTACAACGTAGTGATGCGCCAGGAGGATCGACGATGAGCACCCAGCAAGACCTCGAAGGACCGGGGCAGCTGCCGACGCACCCCGTCAACGAGTCGATGACCCCGATCCTTCCGTGCGGGGACGCCGACCGAACCGTGGCCTTCTACCAGGCGCTCGGGTTCACGCTGCACCACCGCCAGGACAAGCCGTATCCCTACATCGCCCTTTCGTGGCGGGGGATCTCGGTCCACTTCAGCCGCGTCCCCGCGGGCGTCGACGGGACCAGGGAGGACTTCGCCTGCCTGATCGCGGTCGACGACCTCACCCCCTACCACCACCACCTTGCCGCTCGCCTCCGTGACTTCATCGGCCGAGTACCCACCTCGGGACGTCCGAGGCTGACGCGCTTCCGGCCGGGTGCCAGCCGCTTCACGCTGGTGGACCCGGACGGCAACAACCTCATCTTCGTCAGACGCGATGAGCCCAAGACGCTCGACTACGGCGGCTCGCCCGATCTCACGGGACTGGCCAAGACCCTCGACGGCGCCCGGATCCTTCGCGACTACCGCGGCGACTCGCGGTCCGCCTTCCGGTCGCTGGACTCGGCCCTCCGCCGCCCGAAGCCCGATGATCAACGTGAAGATCGAGCGACGGCCCTGGCCTGGATGATCGAGCTCGCCACTGATGCCGACGCGGAAGAACGACTCCCCGGTCTGGTCGAAGCGCTTCAGGGGATGCAACTGACGGAGACCGAACTCGGCGCCGCACTGTCCGCGCTCTCCGACCCGAGCCAGATCCGCCGACTCCACGACGGCCGCCCCTGACGACGCGGTGCCGACGCGGTGCCGACGCGCAGTATGAGAACGGCAGGTTGAGAACACGAACGGAGTAGGTACTTGCCGGACCGCACGGCCGCGGCCCCCGGCGCTCCTGCGCCCCCGAATGACTCCTCGGCCTTCGCCGTCGAGACGGGTGCCATGAACGCGGTGCCTGGCACCCTCGATTGCCTCGCGAACGTCGCGTGGGCTCGAGGAGTCGATCGGGCCGTCGGTATGCGGTGTCGGCATGAGAGGATCGGGCCGTGACCGCGATCCGCTCGGTGTCCCCCGTCCTGCCGGTCGCCGACCTCGACGCGGCGGCCGAGCACTACCGGCGACTCGGGTTCGCGATCGAGCGGCACGACGGGCCGGAGCCGTATGCGTTCGCCACGCGCGACGCTGTCACGGTCCACCTGTCGGAGACCACGGATCACGACCCGCTGCGCACCGCGTCGCACGTCTATCTGTACGTCGACGACGCGGACGCCCTGCACGCTGCATGGTCGACGGAGGGCACCGGCGGGCGTACGCACGCGCCGGTCGACACCTCGTACGGGCTGCGCGAAGGCGCCCACGTCGACCCGGACGGCAACCTGTTGCGCTTCGGCGCGGGACTGGCGCGCAGGCGCGCACCGAACCCGTTCTCGCGAGCTGCCGGATGACGAAGCCGCCGACCCCCGAGATCGCCGCGCGCGACCAGCTCGCCGAGCGCCTCCGGGCGCTCCTGGCCGACGCGCAGCCCTTGGACGAGCGGTCGATGTTCGGCAGCCGCGCGTTCATGGTCCGCGACAAGCTCGTCGCCTGCGCCTTCAAGCAGGGCCGGCTGCTCGTCCGCGTCGAAGCCGACCGAGAGCCCGACCTGCTGGAGCGCCCCGGCGCCGACCGCGCGGTGATGGCCGGCCGCGACATGGGCGCCGGCTGGGTCTCGGTCGACCCGGAAGCGATCACCGACGACGCCGCGCTGAAGCCCTGGCTTGACGTGGCGCTGGACTACAACCGAGCGCAGGCTGGTGGCAGAGACGACCGAGCCAAACCAGGCGATATCTCGTGATATCATAGCCGCATGCCCGACGTCCTGATCCGCGATCTACCGGCCGAGGACCTGGCGCGCTTGGACGCCCATGCGGCACGGCAGGGTCTGTCGCGCACGGAGTACCTGCGCAGGCGCCTGCGCGAGGATGCCGCTCGGGTCGACGCGCCGGTGACCGCCGAAGATCTGAATCGATTCGCCGACCGGTTCGGCGACCTCGAGGACGCCGAGGTCATGCGCCAGGCCTGGTCGTGACCAGCGAGCCCGGCGCCGGCTGGCTGATCGACAAGTCAGCGTTGGTGCGCCTGGGGCGCAGCCACGACGCCGCGGCATGGGCAAATCGGATCGAGCGGGGCCTGGTCCGCGTCACCACGGTGACCCTGCTGGAGATCGGCTACTCCGCCCGCAACGCCGACGATCTCCATACCGGCTTGCGACAGCCGCCCGTGGGCTCGATGCCCGTGGAACACGCTACGCCCCGCGCCGAGGACCGCGCGGTGGAGGTCCTGACGCTGCTCGCCGGCAGGGGGCAACATCGCGCGCCGTCGATCCCCGACCTCCTGATTGCCGCCACCGCCGAGATCTCTGGCCTCACGGTGCTCCACTGCGATAAAGACTTCGACCTGATCGCCGAGATCACCGGCCAACCACTGGAGCGACTCGAAGGCTGAGCGCCCACGGCAAGCCTTCGCGTGCGTGTCGTCTGATGCCGTTTGGTGGAACGGAAGACGACACGCACGTCCGCCCTACGGCGAGTCGCGCGGGACCGCCGGGGCGGGCCTGGTCGACGGTCGCCACCAGACCGCGCAGCGGGGCGTCGTCGCCCCTCGCGGACACGCCATCTGGCCGCCGGGCAAGTGATCGTCGAATCCGGCAAAGGGCCGGTTCGCGACGTAGCCGACGTAGCCTCCGTCGTCCAGCAGCGGTGAGCTGTTCGGCTGTGGGCGTTCGCCGCGATCGACGGCGCGCCAGTTCACGTAGGTGCCTTCGTCGTCCACCTCCAACCACGCAGGGTCGCCGCTCGAGCCCTGACGGGCCAGGCCGGCATCGAAATCGAAGAGATACTCGCCGTTGCCGTCGCCGAGGCTGCCGTAGACGGAGATCGAGGCACTGATGCCGTCGCCGCGCACGGTGATCCGCGACCCGGCGGACGTTCCGCCCTCGCCCACGCCGAAGAACAGGTCGAGCGACCGCGGACGCAGGTGATCGGGCGAGATCCACCAGCTCCGCCCGGTCCCCCTTTCCCGACCACGGGTGACGATCGAGGTGTAGGCGATGCGCGCCTCGGCACCCAACGCCGTGTCGACCACGCTCAGCCGCCGCGATTCGCGGGGCCGCCGCGTGATCACGCGCGCCTCGGACGAGCTCGCCGTTCCGAGCCAGATCGCGTCTCGCGTGCGCCGCCCGACGCCGTGCCGTCGAGCGAAGGAGATCCGGCCGTCTCGCAGCCCGAACGCGTGCGGGCGCGGACCCCCGGCCATCGTCACCGGAAGGACCCGGCCGCTCGGATCGGGAACGACCGCGACCCTCCGCGTCTGGGAATCGACTTGCGGCCGCAGCCCATAGATCCTCGGCGCGGACTTGGCGTATTCCACGATCGCCGCGGGCTGCCCGGTGCCGTCGGTACCGAGCGTCAGACGTATCGGGTCCCTGCGTAGGCGTGCGTCGGTCGGGATCGCCTTGCCCGTGGTCGTCGACCACCACATCAGCGTGGTGTCCGACTTCCCGGACGGCCGCAGCCACGCCGCGCTGTTGCCGTGGACCGCGAGGTCGATCGCGGCGACTCGATCGAGGCGCGTCGGCGGCGTCCAGGGCTGAGCGGCAGACGCCACCGAGGATGGCCCCACCAGAACGGCGCCAGCGACGAGCAGCGCGAGGATCCCCCGCACCGGCGACGGCCTGCCCGACGCCGGTATTCGAGCACCTAGGGCGCGCAGCTGCTGCATGCGCGCACCGTACACAAGTGATCACGCGGCGGAGCCAGCTCGGCCGGTGGGAACACGCGCGCGCCATGGACGGGGCCTCGCCGGCCGCACGCGCGTACGGCGCATCGCCGCCCGCCAGACCGAAGTAGGCTCCGGCGATGTCGATCGTGCAGAGCGACACCGCGCCACGTCCACTTCCCGGCGTCGAACCGGGTCCCAGCGACGAACCACGGCGCCGCCGCAGCAAGTGCCGAATAGCCGGCGCCGCGCTCGTCACCCTGGCCCTGCTCGTCGTGGTGGTGAACTGGACCTGGGGGCGGCTGCCCGCTGAGCCGCCGCAGACCGGCCAGGTGGCGCAACTCGGCGACGTGCGCGTGCGGTACGTCGAGCGCCCGGGCGGCGGAATTCCGGTCGTGCTGATCCACGGACTTCCGGGGACGGCCGAGGACTTCGAGAAGGTCACGCCGCTGCTGGACGGCCACCGCACCATCGCGATCGCCCGGCCGGGCTACGGCTACTCCGACGGCGGCTACCACCCGGTCGAACGTCAGCTCCTCGTGATCGACCAGCTGCTCGACCACCTGAAGATCCGCAAGGCGGTGCTCGTCGGCCACTCCTACGGCGGCACCACCGCGCTCGGCTACACGGCCCTCTTCCCCGAGCGCGTCCGGGGCTTGGTGCTCGTCAGCCCCGCAGCCGGCGGCGCCCGCTCGGACGCCTTCGGTCGCGCGCAGGCCCGCCTCGTCCAGGGACTGTCGTTGCCGGTGGTCCAGCCTCTGGCCACTATGACGTTCTCGCAGGCGATGCGCACCGCCTCGGCCAAGATGGGCGCGGCGGAGGCGTTCGACCCCGACCCGGTCCAACCCGTGTACGAGCAGCGCGTGCTGGAGCGCTCGATGCGCCACGAGGATCTCGATGCCTACGCCGGCGAGCAGCTGGCGGCGAACGACGTCATCGCCGAGATCGACCGGCAGCTGCCCCGGATCACGACCCCGACGATCGTGATCCACGGCGAGGATGACCGATTGGTTGCGGCCGAGCACGGGCGCCGCGCCGCCGACGAGCTGCCGAACGCGCGCTACCTGCCGGTCCCCGGTGGTCACATGCTCCCGCTCGTACACGCCGATGCGGTCGCCTCTGCGGCGCGCACCTGTGCTGCCCGCTGCGTCACGAAGCGCTGAGCGCCAGCGGCGCGCCGCTGACCCGATCAGTCGTTCAGCGTCAAAGCGGTCAGGCGCGTGTGCTGGAACCCGACGCACGCGCCGTTCGTGGCGCCGAGCAGCCGCACCGTCTGCGTGCCCGCGGGGAGCTCGACGAACGCGGACGTCGAGAACGAGGCGAAGCTGTTGCGCCCTTCGATCGCGGGCGACGTCATCGAGCGCAGCGTCGTGTCGCGACGGACGCCCTGCCATTCGAGAGCGACGTAGGCGTTGCAGTTGCCGCTGTAGGACCACGACTCGCCATCCGCGAGGATGAAGACCTGCCGCGGCTCGTCGCCGACGGCCACGTCGATGCTGCGGATGGCCGCCAGCGTGCCGGCGGTGTACTGGACGCTCGATGAATCCGAGAAACCGGCGGCGGCCTTGTCGGCCGTCACCACCGCCGACAGATCCACGACGCCGTCGTCGCCCTTCGGCCCCTGTTCGCCCTGGGGGCCGGCTGGACCCGCCGGGCCGACGGGGCCCGCCGAGCCCTCCGCGCCGACCGGACCGGCGGGACCCTGCTCGCCCTGCGGCCCGGTCTGTCCCTCGGCCCCCCGCTCACCCTGAGGACCGGCTAGGCCGCGCTCGCCCTGGGCCCCGGTCGCTCCCGTCGCGCCCGTCGCGCCGGTCGCCCCCGCTTCTCCACGCGCACCGGCCGGCCCCGCGGGTCCCTTGCCCTCGACGAGGCGACGCTTGAGGAACGGCGTGAGCGTGCGCGTCGACACCGCCCCGTCGGCCATCCGACTCGACGTCACGGCCCGTGGTTCCAGATGTCGGGTCTCTATCGTCCGCGGAGCGATCTGGTCCCCGGTGATCTGCGACGCGGCGTACGCCCCGCCGGTCGATACGGCGAAGACGAGTGCCAACGTGGCGGTGACGTTTGCGTAGGTCAGTCGAGACCGGAGGGCGCGCAGTGGCTGCATGCGGCTCACCGTACACCGAACGTCACCCCGCATCCCCGCGTGTACGCCGGACTCGCACGCGCCGACGGGTCACCCCGGGGCACGTAGGATGGCTGCCGTGACCGGCCA
>JBQGEK010000254.1:0-12212 GCA_052039575.1 Patulibacter sp.
CGCCGCCGGCTCGAGCAGCGATCGAGGCTGCTCATGACCCCCTTGGCAAGCCGCATCGTCTCCACGGGATTGCTACTCTTCTCGAAGCGACGCGGGGTGGAGCAGTCAGGTAGCTCGTCGGGCTCATAACCCGAAGGTCGCGGGTTCGAATCCCGCCCCCGCTACTCCCGAAAGGCCCGCATCTGCGGGTCTTTCTTCGTTTCGGGATCCGGCTTGCTTGGCCCGCCGCCGGCTCGTGGCGTGACGTCAGTTTGCGATGCTCCTCGGATGAGGGGACGGCGCGAGTGGTGGATCGGCGGGGCGACGGTTGCCGTGCTCGTGGTCGCGCTCGTGGTGTGGTCCACGGCGCGGGGGGAGGACGACCCGATCGAGCTGCTGCGGGAATCGCCGGGCGTCGCCTCGGCGGAGGTCGACCGCAACGATCTCGAGCTGCGGCTCCAGCCTGACGCGTCGCTCGAAACGATCTCCGCGGCGGTGGAACAGGTGCCGGACGACCTGCGCCGCGGCACGTTGCGGGTCGGCGCGGTGGTGGTGACCTTCCGGTCGGCGAGCGAGCTGCGCGCGACGGTGCCTGCCGTCGCGGCGCTCGCCGCGCTCGACGCCCCGGCGGAAGCGATCGAGCTGCGCACACGTTCCAACTCGGTGATCTCCGCGTGGGTGGAACGGCGAGACCAGGCAGCACCGCTCGCGCTCCAGATCGTCGATGCGCTCCCGGCGAGCGTGGACCGGCCGGCCGGCACCGACGGTCTGGATGTCCGCGTGCGCGACGAGGCCCGAGGTGAGCCGATCGTCCGCATCGACTCGTCGCGCGCCTTCGGCCAGGACACGACGCGATCCGTGCTCGCCGCCTCGACACGGGTACCGAACCGAGACCCCGTCGTCCGCGTACTCGGTTCCGGTGCGGAGCTGCGGCTGCGGGCGACCGGTCTGAACGACACGCGGCGTGCCTGGGACGACGCCGTTGCGGCGCTTCGGTTGCCGGACGATCAGCGGAACCGGGTCAGGCTGGCCGTCGTGCGGGGCGGTGGGCCCGACGGGAACGGTGCCGGGACCACCGCGCTACGGGGGACCGCCGCCGAGCGGCCCGATCGCGCGGTCGCGCTGCTCCGTGCGTTCGGAAGCGATGCGCGTCAGCCGTACGCGACGGCCGACCTGCGGTACGCGTCAGCCGCGTTCCCGGGCGCCGGGTCGGCCAGGGCGGCGGCGCAAGCGGCAGATGCTCGAGACGTGGAGGATCTGGAGGTGCGGTGGAGCAGCGGATCCGAGCGGTCCGCGTGGCTAGGCGGGGGCGTAGGGAACTCCGGCCGCGACGAGACGCGGATCCGAGCGGCACCTGCGGAGGTCGCTCGGCTGACCTCCGGTGTCGTCCGAGCGCGCCAGGCCGGGATCCCCGCACTGCGGTGGACGGACGGTCCCCGCAGCGACATGCCCCGGCTCTCCGTCGCCCGGCCTGAGTGGATGGACGACGATGTGGAGCTGGCCGCGCAGCCGGATCAGCTGCGTCGCCTCGCGCGGGCGATCCGGACGATCGGCTGGACGGGTCCGGCGAGCTTCGTCGTGATCCTCGGCCCGGGCTCGTGCGCCGACAACCCCACCGCGCAGTCGGCCGCCAGGATCGAATCGTCCGCCACCGGTCGCGCCCGCGCGGTCCGCGCCGGCGCCGCTTGCGCCGACCCCGCCGCACTTCGCGTGGCCCGCCAGGCCTGGAACGCGACGGCTGACTGACGGATCCCCGCGGTCGTGGGGTCAGGTTCGAGCGCCTCGTCGCCCGCCAATAGGCGCCGGTCGCTGCCCGCTACCCGTCTGCTGGATCCGCGTCGAGCCGCCCCAGCAGCTCCACCGCAGCCTGCGCGTAGTCGCTGATCCAGCGGTCGTGGATCCGTTTGATCGGGAGCGGGGCGAGGGCGAGGTGGCGTTCGCGGCCGATCTTGCGGCCGGTCACCAGGTCGGCCTTCTCTAGCACGCGGAGGTGCTGGAGGACCGTCGTGCGGTCGAGATCGGAGAGTTGGGCGCAGAGGGCTCCGGTCGTCAGCGGCGACCGCTTGAGCGCGTCGAGCATGCGGCGGCGGACCGGGGAGGCGAGGGCCTTGAACACCAGGTCGTCGTCGGAGGGCTCTGGGGCCGCCGAATTCATGTGGTAAAAATACAACATGTCTGCCGATCCACAGCTCGAACAGCTCTCGTTCACCGTCTCCGGTCGCGTCGCGCGGCCCTGCGCAGAGGTCTTCGAGGCGGTGGCCGACCCCGAGCAGCTCTCGCAGTACTTCACGACCGGCGGGGCGCGCGGGCGGCTGGAGGCCGGATCCGAGGTCTCGTGGGACTTCGCCGACTTCCCGGGGCGGTTCCCGGTGACGGTGGTCGATTCTGATCCGCCGCGCAAGATCGTGGTCCAGTGGGACGGGGAGGCGACCACCGACGACAGGGGCTGGACCACCACGACCTTCGAGTTCGAGCCGCTCGAGGGCGACACGCGCACGCTGGTCACGATCACCGAGTCGTCGTGGCGGCCGACCGAGGCGGGGGCGAAGAATGCCTTCGGCAACTGCCAGGGCTGGACCGGCATGCTCGCCGCGCTCAAGGTCTGGGTCGAGCACGGGATCAACCTGCGCGAGGGCTTCTACGCCTAGGCGCTCGTAGCGCCGTCGCCCGGCGGTCGTTTGCCGTCTCGGAGCGGGCGAAACACCGCCGGCCGCCACCTACATCTTTCGTCTCTCCACCCAAGCCGTTCGGTGGACGACACGGTGATTCGGCCGGTCTAGCGTGCCGGTTCGATGGCACGGAAGGCGAGTCGGAAGAGGAAGCCGAAGGCGAAGAAGGCGCGCTGCGAGCCCTCCAAGTCTGCGCGAGCGGGAGCGAAGCGCAAGGGCGGCGCGGGCGGGAAGGCGAAGGGCAAGAAGTCGTCCGCCAAAGCCTGCGCGCCGGTCAAGCCGAAGAAGCAGGCGAAGCCCAAGAAGCCGCTGGTCCGGCGCCCCGCCCCGCAGATCCCCACGCTGCCGCCGGACACCCCGGTCCCGGGGCTGCCACCGATGGTCGCTCCGGTCCTCCTGATGCCGCCGGTCGTCGACCCGGGGCCGTCGAGTCCCCCGCCGACCACCCCGCCGGTGGACCCGCCGCCGACCAATCCGCCGCCCACGAACCCGCCACCCGTCGACCCGCCACCCGTCGACCCACCGCCGACCGACCCTCCACCGGTCGATCCGCCCCCGACCGACCCGCCCCCGACCGACCCGCCGCCGCGGGGGATCGATCGCTACGCCGGCCCGTTCGGCCTGCGCGAAGCCGAGCGGCTTCTGTGGCGGGCGGGCTTCGGGCCGCGGCGAGGAGAAGCGGCGCAGCTCGCCGCGCTCGGGCTGGACGGCGCCGTCGCGGCGCTGACGCGGGTCAGTGGGCCGGCGACGCTGGTCGGGCCCGATCCGCGGACCGAGCTGTCGGAGCCGATCGATCCGACGCGCTTCCCGTACGACCACATCGTCTGGCTCGATCGGATGGTGCGCTCGGACCAGCCGTTCGTCGAGCGGCTCGCGCTGCTGTTCCACGACTGGTTCGGGGTCTCGGACGAGGTGGTGGGCTCGTGGCCGCTGATGCGCGACCACATCGAACTGTTCCGCCAGATCGGGCGGGGGTCGTTCCGCAACCTGCTGCGGGCGGTGACCGGCGACGGCGCCATGCTCGTCCGACTCGACGGCGACGACAACCAGCGGGGCCGGCCGAACGAGAACTACGCCCGCGAGCTGATGGAGCTCTACGCCCTCGGGCCGGACCGCGGGGCCTACACCGAGCGCGACGTCCGCGAAGCCTCGCGCGGACTGACCGGGTACACCTCGTCCTACCATCCGGAGCGCGGCTTCGAGGACTTCCGGTTCGATCCGAGCCGCCACGACGACGGCGAGAAGGAGCTGTTCGAGGTGCGCGACGACTACGCGCCCGACGAGGTCGTCGACGCCTGCATCGACCACCCGCTGCATCCGAGCTTCTTCGTGCTCAAGCTGTGGTCGGCGTTCGTCGCGGCGCCTCCGGCCGACGACCAGCGGCGCGCACTGGAGCGGCTCTACCGCGAGAGCGACCACGCGGTCCTGCCGGTGATCGCGGCGATCCTCAAGCACCCGGCCGTCTACCGCGGGCCGACCTTCGTCAAGCAACCCGCCGTCTACGCGGCCGGCATGCTGCGGGCAACCGGCCGCGGGGTCGAGTCGATCGGCTGGCCCGAGTACGGGCGACAGGCCGGGCAGCGGCTGTTCGAACCGCCGAACATCGCCGGCTGGCGCGAGGACCGCTGGCTCGACACCGCGACCTGGCGGGCCCGCTGGCAGCTGGCCTTCCTGGCGCTGAAGGGCCACCAGCTCGGGACCGACGGCAGCTACCCCGCGGTCGAGAGTCCTGAGGCGGCCGTCGCGATGGCGCTGCGCTACTGGGACGACCCGCCGCTGCGAGACGACACGCTCGCGGTGCTGGTCGAGACGGCCGAGCGGCTCGGCCGGATCGTCGACACGACGACCGACGGCGCCCGCAACGCCCGGCGACAGGACATCCTGCGCCACCTCGTGATCACGTCCCCCGACTGCCAGGTCTGTTGAACCGATGCGCGACTTCGCCTGCTCCCGCCCGGCCGAGCCGGGACACCCGACGCCCGCCGGTAGCGGGCTCACCCGCCGCTCCGTGGTGCTCGGCGGGATCGGCCTCGGGCTGACGCTGTTCGGCGGGCGTGCGCTGGCACCTGCCGGGTTGGAGGACGCGCTCGCCGCGGCCACGCCACCCGACCGGGTGCTCGTCTGCGTGTCGCTGTCGGGCGGCGTCGACGGCCTCAGCCTGATGCCGCCGCAGCGCGACGCGGGATACGACCGCCGACTCCGACCGCAGCTCTGGGTCGACCCGGACGAGACCCTCGCGATGCGCGGCACCGACGAGCTGCGGTGGCACCCGGCGGCGGCCCGGATCAAGGCGCTGCACGACGCGGACAAGCTGACCGTGCTGCCGTCGATCGGCTACGTCGGACCGAACCACTCGCACTTCACCTCGCGCCACTTCTATGAGGTGGGGGCGACAGATCCCGAGGGCAAGACCGGCTGGCTCGGACGCTACCTGGACCGCGTGGGGACCGACCACAACCCGCTGCAGGGGCTGACGCTCGGCGAGACGATCTCGCCGATGCTGGCGGCGTCGCGGGTCTCCGTGGCCGCGACCGACCGGCCGCAGGACTACCGCCTGAGCACCCCCGGAATCGACGGTGGGGCGTTCCACGGCGAGCTGCTACGGGGGTTCGAGCGACTCGGCAGGCTGGCCCCGCCGGTCGCCGATCCGGTTCTGGCGGCGGCGCGGGCCGTCCACGGCGACGCGGTCGACCTCCACGGCGATCTGCAGCGGACGTTCGACGATCCGGCGGCCGACTACCCGGCGGGACGGCTCGGGACCCGCCTGGCGGACATGGCCCGCCTGCTCGGTGCTGGGTTGCCGATCCGCTGCGGCACGATCGACGCCGCGCTCGACTTCGACAGCCACGCCAACCAGCCCGGAACGTTCGGGCCACAGGTCGAGGAGGTCGGTCACGCGCTCCAGGCGTTCCAGGCGGATCTGGAGCAGCGCGGGATCGCGGACCGCGTGCTGACGCTCGTCTGGAGCGAGTTCGGCCGCCGGCCCGAGGAAAACGGATCCTTCGGCACCGACCACGGCGCCGGTGGGGTCGCGATGCTGATGGGGACCCGGGTCCGGGGCGGGCAGCTGGGGGAGTACCCGGGGCTGGCATCGCTCGACACCGACGGCAACCTGCACGCGACCACGGACTTCCGCGCGCTCTACTGCTCGCTGCTCGAGCAGTGGCTCGGCCACGACGCCGCTCCGATCATCGACGGCGCCGATCGGCTCGACCGCTACGGGCTGCTGCGGTGATGGCCGAGCGCCCGACGTCGCTTGCCGGCCCCGTGGGACCCTGTGCCGATGGCACGACGGAACCGGGATGGCGATCGCACGACCCCGAAGCGGCGCAGGCGGGGGATCCGCGAGCAGATCCAGGAGTCGTTCGGTGACGTCGGGGACGAGCCGCCGACGCCCGACGGCGCGGGCAAGGTCCTGGAGGCGTTCGTCGCCCTGTTGATCGGCACCGGCTTCTGGCGGCTGGTCGTGTCCGACAGCTGGGTCGTGTCGGTGGTCTTCGGCGTGCTGCTCGCCGCCCTGCTGTACAGCTACGGCCTGTTCCGCGCGCGGATGGTCGAGCGCTCGCGCGAGGGTGGTGGCAACGACCCGCGGCGGCGCTGACCGCGCAACGAGGCGCCGGCGAAGCGCTCGGCTGGATCACACGTACCGGCCGATCGTCACCCCGGAACGACGAAGCCCCCGCCACACGGTGGCAGGGGCCTCGGGACCGAACTAGTACTCGATATTTCACGATAGACATCGTCCACGGCGGGCGAGGTGCGTCTGCGCACACGTCGTACTCACGGGCTCCGGCCGCGCGACGGACAGGGTTGCGCAGGCGGCCGCGAAATGTTTATCCCGCGGGCCATGGCGATTTCGGCCGGCGGCGTGCATCATGCGCGGCATGATCGCCGCCGTCGCCGCTGGATTCGACCGTGACCTCGCCGCAAGTCTCGCCCAGGTCGAGCGTTTTGTGGAGCACGCCCGGGGACGTGGCGTGCGCCTGATCGTCCTCCCGGAGTGCGCGCTCGGTGGCTATCTACGCGAATCAGACGGGGTCGGACTCGACCTGCCACCGGCGCTCGATCCGGACGGGCCCGAGATCGCGCGGCTGATCGCGATCGCGGGCGAGATGGTGGTCTGCGTCGGTTACACCGAGCAGAGCAGCGCGGGCATCCACTCCAGCGCGATCTGCGTTTCGGGCGACGGCGTGCTCGGCCACCAGCGCAAGGTCCATCTGCCGCCCGCCGAGCGCTTCGCGTACGTCGCGGGATCGGGCTTCGCCGCG
Source organism: Patulibacter sp. (assembly GCA_052039575.1). GTDB lineage: Bacteria > Actinomycetota > Thermoleophilia > Solirubrobacterales > Solirubrobacteraceae > Patulibacter. Next base: position 6,917 of record JBQGEK010000254.1, read on the forward strand.
TTCGACACGCCGGTCGGTCGGATCGGGATGGTGCTCTGCTACGACAAGCTGTTCCCCGAGGCCGCCCGGGCGCTGGCGATCGACGGGGCGGACACGATCTGCTCGCTCGCCGCATGGCCGGCCGATCGGCTGTCGCCGGCGGCGCGGCTGGTCCACGACCGGCAGACTCGGCACTTCGATGCGATCGACCAGGCGCGGGCGATCGAGAACCAGGTCGTCTGGGTCTCGTCGAACCAGGCGGGGCCGTGGGGACGCCTGGAGTTCGTCGCGGGAGCGAAGGTGGTCGATCCCGACGGCGTGGTCCTGGCGACCACCGGGACCGGCCCCGGTTGCGCGATCGCCGACGTCGACGTCGCCCGTACGGTGGCCGACATGCGGGCGCAGATCGATCACCTCGGCGACCGCCGCCCCGAGGCCTACGGCCCGCCGCAGGAGACGGTCGAGGCCGTCTGGGGATAGCTCAGTCGCCGGGGCCCTGGTCCTGCGGCGGCAGGTACGCCTGGTAGCCGGTCAGGACCGCGCCGAGCATCGCGAAGGCCGTGGCGAGCCAGTCTCCGAGCACCACCACGGCGATCACCATCAGGATCAGGCAAGCGACGGCGACCGCGAACCAGCGGGGGTTGACGGGCCGGAGCGACATGGCTGCAGTCTATGGCCCGCACGCTGCCTCGCGGGGGCGTGCGCCTCGCGGTGAGGTACGGTCGGGGCATGCCTCGCGCGGTGCGGTTTTCCCGGTACGGAGCGCCCGACGTCCTCCGGGTTGTGGACGTCCCGGATCTGCATCCCGGTCCGGACCAGGTGCGGATCGCGGTCCGGGCTGCCGGCGTCAATCCGTACGACACGAAGGTCCGGCGCGGCGCGATGGCCGGCGGCGAGCCCGCGCCGGACGGGCCCCGTGGCCTCGGCAGCGACGTGGCTGGCGTGGTCGACGCGGTCGGACGCGATGTGACCACGTTCGAGATCGGCGACGAGGTGCTCGGCCATTCCATCACCCCCGGCTACGCCGAGCAGGCCCTCGCCGATCCGGCGGCGCTGGTTCCGCGCCCGGCGTCCGTGCCGTGGCCGCTGGCCGGCGGGATCCCGGGAGTTGCGCTGACCGCGTACCGCACGTTGCGGCAGCTGCGCGTCGGCCCCGACGACCGACTGCTGGTCCACGGTGCGGCCGGCGGGGTCGGCTTCGTCGCCGTGCAGCTGGCGATCGCCTGGGGCGCACGCGTCGTCGGAACCGCCAGCGAACGCAACCACGAGCGGCTGCGCGCGGTCGGGGTGACTCCGGTGACCTACGGCGAGGGGCTCGAGCAGCGGCTCAGGGAGATCGCCCCCGACGGGTTCGACGCGGTGCTGGACGCGACGGGGCACGGCGTGCTCGCGCTCTCGGTGCGAATCGCCGGCGGGCCGGACCGGGTGATCACGATCGCCGACGGATCGGCCGCCGATCACGGCGTGCGGTTCTCGAGCAGCTCCGAGGGCGTCGACATGGAGGGCGCGCTGGCGGGCATCGTCGCGATGGTCGCGGGGGGAGAGCTCGAGATCCCCGTCGCCGGGACGTTTCCGTTGGAGGACGCCGACGACGCGCACCGCGACAGCGAGACCGGTCACGCGAACGGGAAGCTCGTCCTACTGCCGTGATCCGGAGCGCCGCCGGCTAGCGCCGCGCGCCCTTCGCCTTCGACGCGCCCTTCGCCTTCGACGACGAGTTCTTCTTCGCCTTCGAAGCAGCGCTCGAGCGCCGGGCGGCGTTCCGCGACGCCCGCGTCGCGCCGCACGCGGTGTAGACCTTGGTGACGTTGATCGTCCGCGACTTCGACACGCGCACGCGGGTCCGGACGGTGTAGCGCCCGGCGGGGAGGGTGCGCAGGTCGAGGGTGACGCGCGACTTCGTGTGCCGCAGCCGCTGGGTCTTGAACCGCTTGGGTCCGGTCAGCCGGGCCGAGGTGATCCGCGAGCTCGCGGGACGGTGGTTGCCGAGCATCAGGCCGTTGCCCGTGTGACCGCGGCGCAGTGGCACGGTGAACCGTCGTGGCGTGGTGCAGGTCGGGGCCTTCGGCGTGGGCGTGGGAGGGGTGCTGGGTGGCGTGCCGGGAGGCGTTCCCGGCGGGGTGACCGGAAGGGCCACCACGTTCACCGATGTGTGGGCCACGCTGTTGCCGGGGTTCGGATCGCCGGTGCGATGGGGGATCGCCGCGGACTGCGTGATCGTCCCCGGGCCACCGGCGTGGAGCGCGACGTCGACCGACTTCGTCGTGCCCGCCGGTACCGTGCCGAACTCGCAGTGCATCACGTGACCCGGCGTGGTGTCGGCCGCGGAGCACGCGCCGTCGCCCGAGAGACCGACGAGGGTCGCACCGGTGGGCAGCATGTACTCGGACCGGACCTCGGCGGCGTCGTGGGGTCCTGAGTTGCCGACCGAGAGCGTCGTGGCGAACGTCGTGCCGGGAGCCACCGTGGCAGGTGCGCCCGAGAGACCGATGCCGACGTCTGCGTCGGCGACGCGCAGCGAGACGTCGTCGACGTTGACGATCGGGTACTGCAGCAGGCCCGCGGCACCGGAGTACTCGAAGACCAGGTCCTGCGGGCCACCGGTCGGGATGCTGCCGTCGACCGGGACGATCACTTGTGCGTAGCTGCCGTGGAATCGGGCGTCGTCCCCGCGGACCGCGAACAGCATCGTGCCGCCGAACGACACGTTGAGCACCGACGCGCGGTCGGCGCGGCCGATCCAGAGCCAGAACGAGAGCGTGGCCGGCGTACCGGGAGCGATCGATACCGTCTGTCGAAGACTCGACGTATGGGTGACTGCTCCGAGCAGCGAGTAGCCGCCGAACCACGCCCACCAGTTTCCGCTGTGCGGGGCGGCGCGGCGTCCGGGAAAGGCGTCCGCCTGACACGATTGGGGTACGCCCGGGCAGTGCCAGAGTGGCGAATTCCGCTGCGAGTAGCTATCGGACTGCGCCCAGGGTGATGGTGAGTACCCGCCCTCGAAGCTCCCGTCCTGGAGCAGCTCGGCCGCCGAAGATGCCGATGGTGCCCCGAGCAGCCCGGCGATCGCCGCAGCGAGCGCGATAGGGGGGGACCAACGCATGGGATGCAGTCTAGGAGCGGGGGAAGGGGGATGAGCCGGTTCGCACCGGCCCGCGAGTGCGCACGTCCCGGGTCCGTCCCGAGCATCGTCCGTCGCGGTCTGTCACGCTTGAGGACGGACTCGGAAGTCTCCGATCCGTAGGCGGAGGGCCCAGAATAGCGCCCTTCGACGACCATCTGGGCCGGATCACGTCGAACGGGCCCCGCTGTCGGCGCCCCGCGCCGGCACCGGGCGGTTCCGCGCGGACGAGCGCCCTGTCCGACGAGGAACCACGATCTTGAGCGATACCGCTCCTCCCGACGCCACCGAAGGCGTCGATGCGAACGACACCACCACCACCTTCTCCGACCTCGATCTGAGGCCGGAGATCCTCAGCGCGCTGAGCGGCCTGGGGTACGAGGAACCGACCCCGATCCAGCGTGAGGCGATCGGCCCGATGCTGGCCGGCCACGACCTGCTTGGTCAGGCCGCCACCGGCACCGGCAAGACGGCGGCCTTCGCGCTGCCGCTGCTCCACCGCGTCGGCGTGGACCGCAAGGAGCGCCACCCGCTCGGACTGGTGCTGGTCCCGACCCGCGAGCTGGCGATGCAGGTCTCCGAAGCGATGCACAGCTACGGGCGAGAGCTCGGGGTGCGGGTGCTGCCGGTCTACGGCGGGACGCCGATCGTGCGCCAGCTGAAGACGCTGCACCGCGGGGTCGATGTGGTCGTCGCTACGCCGGGCCGCGCGATGGACCTGATCTCGCGCGGAGCGCTCGAGCTGTCCGCGCTCGAGGTGCTCGTGCTGGACGAGGCCGACGAGATGTTCGACATGGGGTTCCAGGAGGACATCGAGTCGATCCTCACCAGCACCCCGGAGTCGCGCCAGACGGTGCTCTTCTCGGCCACGATGCCGCACCGGATCGACAAGCTCGCCCGGCGCCATCAGAACGGCGACGTGGTGCGGATCCAGCTCGAGCGCGAGAAGCCCGCCATCGGTGATGCGCCGAAGGTCCGCCAGAGCGCCTACGTCGTCGCGCGGGCGCACAAGTCGGCCGCGCTGACCCGGGTGCTCGACCAGGAGGACCCGACGGCGGCGATCGTCTTCTGCCGGACACGTGCCGAGGTCGACGAGGTCACCACGACACTGAACGGCCGCGGGTACCAGGCCGAGGCATTGCACGGCGGCATGGACCAGAACCAGCGCAGCCGCGTGATCACCCGGCTGAAGGGCGGCATCACCGAGCTGCTCGTCGCGACCGACGTCGCCGCCCGCGGTCTGGACGTCGACACGCTGACCCACGTCATCAACTATGACGTGCCGTCGGCCCCGGAGACCTACGTCCACCGGATCGGGCGCGTCGGCCGCGCCGGTCGTGAGGGCGTCGCGATCACCTTCGCGCAGCCGCGCGAGCACCGGATGCTCAAGAACATCGAGCGGCTGACCGCCCAGCCGATCGCGATCGAGCGGGTGCCGACGGTCGCCGACCTGCGGGCCCGCCGGCTCGAGCTGACCCGCGCCAACCTGCGCGAGACGCTGCTGGAGAACGACTTCGCGAGTCTGCGGACGGTCGTCGAGCAGCTCGCCGACGAGTTCGACGTGATGGACGTCGCCGCCGCGGCGGTCAAGCTGGCCCACGAGGCGGGCGGGAACTACCCGGACGACGAGCAGGACATCCCCGAGGTTCGCGAGCCCCGCGGTCGCGACCGCAACGACCGGCGGGACCAAGGCGGTCGCGGTGACCGCCGCGACCGGCAGTCCGGCGGCAAGCGCCAGGGCGGCTCACGCGGCCCGAGCGGTCCCACCACGCGACTGTTCATCGGCGCGGGCCGGGCGGCGCGGATCCGACCGCAGGACCTGGTCGGCGCGATCACCGGCGAGTCGTCGCTGAGCGGCCGCGACATCGGCTCGATCCAGATCAACGAGAAGTTCTCGCTGGTCGAGGTCCCGGAGGCCGCAGCCGACGACGTCGTCAAGGCGCTGCTGCGGACGACACTGAAGGGCAAGAAGCCGAAGATCCGTCGCGAGTTCAGCGGCGGACGCGGCTAGAACCCTTCGCGGTTCGTTCCGCCGGTCCGCGGACCGGCCGGGGGACGGGGCCGAGAACGACCGCGGCCCGGGGCTCCGCTCCCCGGGCCGCGAGCCACGCGGGCGTCGCGCGCCCGCCCCCTCCCTCGCGGCGGCCGCCCCGACTCCCGGCGGCCCCCCGGCGGCGAGCCGCCGGTCACGCCCCC
>JBQGEK010000255.1:0-5861 GCA_052039575.1 Patulibacter sp.
GAAGGCGAACGACCGTCACCGCCCGGTCGGCCTCGGCGTGATGGGCCTGCAGTACGCGCTCTACCGCAAGGGGATCGCGTTCGGGTCCGACGCCGCGGTCGAGTTCAGCGACGAGATGATGGAGGCGATCGCCTTCTACGCCTACGAGGCGTCGAGCGACCTGGCCGCCGAGCGCGGCACGTACCGCAGCTACCCGGGGTCGAAGTGGGACCGCGGGCTGCTGCCGCAGGACACGCTCGACCTGCTCGAGCAGGAGCGTGGGATCGAGATCCCCGTGCCCCGCGGCGGCAAGCTCGACTGGGCGCCGGTCCGGGCCAAGGTCGCCGCCCAGGGCATGCGCAACTCCAACGTCCTGGCGATCGCCCCGACCGCGACGATCGCCAACATCGTCGGCACCTCACCGTGCATCGAGCCGATGTACAAGAACCTGTTCGCCAAGTCGAACCTGTCCGGCGACTTCACGATCCTCAACCCGTACCTGGTCCGCGACCTCAAGGACCGCGGCCTCTGGAACGACGAGCTGGCCGCGCGGATCAAGTTCCACGACGGCGACCTCTCGGAGAGCCCCCAGATTCCGGCGGAGCTGGTCGAGCGCTACCGGACCGCGTTCCAGATCCCGACCGAGTACTTGATCGACGCCGCGGCCCGCCGTCAGAAGTGGATCGACCAGTCGCAGTCGCTCAACCTCTTCCTGGCGTCGCCGGACATGAAGGCGATGAGCCACATGTACCGCCGAGCGTGGCGGATGGGCCTGAAGACGACCTACTACCTGCGGACCCTCGGCGCCTCGTCGATCGAGAAGTCGTCGGTGGTGGCGGCTGCTGCTGCTGTGCCGACGCCCCAGGCGGCGGACGCTCCGACGACCGTGGCGGGCGTCCCGACGATGGCCGCGGCGCCTCCCGCGACCCAACCGGTCGAGGTTGAGCACGCAGTACGCGTCGAACCTCGACCGCTCGGCGCCCCCACGCCGCTCGAAGGCGCCGACATCCAGCTCGACCCCGCCGCTTGCTCGATCGAGGCGATGCGGAACGGCGGCGAGTGCGAGGCCTGCCAGTAGCTCAACCCCGCAGGTGGGCCCGCTCCCCGGCGGGCCCGAAGAAGGCGATCACCTCGACCGGGCCGTCGATCGCCGCGAACCCGTGCGGCGTGGTGGTCGGAAACTCGACCGCCTCGCCCGGTTCGAGCACGTACTCCTCCTCGCCGAGCACCAGGCGCAGCCGACCGTGGAGTACGTACATCCACTCGTGCCCCTCGTGGACCGGCAGCGGATCCGGGACCGACGTCCGCTTGGCGCTGATCGACATCTTGAAGCCCTGCAGTCCGCCCGCGCCCTGGTGGGTGATCGGCCACATCGTCATCCCGTCGAGCCGCTTCGGCTTCCCGATCACCCGGGGGTTCAGCGGCGGAGCGACCCCGATCAGCTGGTCGGTGGTGACGCCGAGCGCGGACGCCAGCGCCGGCAGGTGGTCGAGCGCCAGCCGCCGCTTGCCGGATTCCAGCCGGCTCAGCGTCGAGACGTCGATGCTGGCTCGTTCGGCGACCTGCTGGAGGGTGAGCCCGCGCTCGGCGCGCAACGCACGCAGCCGCCGTCGAACCCGCGCGTCGACGCCCTCGTCGCCGTCGCCCTCGCTTGCCTTCTTGGCAACTTCGCTTGGCATGTGGCGACGATAGTGGCACGGTCGGTGCATGAACGCCACCTGGGAGTGCATCGTCGTCGGCGGAGGAGCGGCCGGGCTGAGCGCCGGACTGGTGCTCGGCCGGGCCCGCCGGCGCGCGCTGGTGATCGACGCCGGCGCGCCGAGCAACCGGGTCTCGCACGGGATCGGCGGCCTGCTCGGACACGACACCAAGCCGCCCGCGCAGTTCTACGCCGAGGCCCGGGCCAACCTCGCGGAGTACCCCGCGGTCGAGCTGCGCTCGGGCGAGGTCGCAACGGCCGAGCCGGACGGCGACGGCTTCGTGGTGACGTTGGAAGACGGCACCCGTGAGACGACCCGGACCGTGGTGCTCGCGACCGGGATGGACTACCACCGCCCGGACGTTCCCGGTCTCGATCCGCTGTGGGGCGGATCGGTCTTCCACTGCCCGTTCTGCCACGGCTGGGAGCACGCCGGCCAGCCGCTCGGCGTGCTCGACCGCGGTGAGTCGGGCGTCCACCGCGTCTCGCTGCTGCGGGCGTGGAGCGACGACGTCACCCTGCTGACCGACGGTCCGGACGAGCTCGACGACGCGCAGCGGGCGGATCTGGCGGCGCGCGGGGTGACGATCGACGCGCGGTCCGTCGCCGGGTTGGAAGCGGATGGCGGCGTGGTTGCCGGAGACGACGAAGCCGCGACCACCACGGACGGCCACGCCCCCGCCCTCTCCGCCGTCCGCTTCGCCGACGGCTCATCGCGCCCGCTACGCGGCCTGTTGATCCCGGTCACCCTGCACCAGCGTGGATCGCTGGCGACCCAGCTCGGCGTCGCCTTCGCGCCCGAGACCCCGCTCTCGACGGAGTCGGTCCAGGTTGACCCGATGGGCGCGACCTCGGTCCCCGGCGTCTTCTCGGCCGGCGACGCGAGCATCAGCATGCCCTCCGTCGCCAACGCGATCGCCGCCGGATCCACCGCCGCGGCGGGCGTGGTCCAGCGGCTGGTGGTGCTGGATCCGCGACCATGACCGCGGTCGGCCGTACGGGCACGTCGGTCGCGACGTGGCCTGGGGTGCGCGGCGACGGCTCAGCCTCCGGCTACACCACCCGAACGCGCCCGCTGCGGATGTCGTAGACCGCCCCGACCACGCGCAGCTTGCCCTGCTGGACGGCCGGCGCGATGATCGGCCCGCGCTTCGCCAGCTCCGCCGCCTGGAACCGCGCGTTGGCGGCCACGCAGCGGTTGATCGTGCGCTGGGCCGCCGGCAGCTGCTCGACCGCCGGGACCACCTTGCCGACGAACGCGCCGATCGCGCCGTAGTGCTGCTCGTCGTAGACCTTCGAGCCGTCGACCACGTGCATCGCCGCCTTGACCGCACCGCAGTCGCTGTGGCCGAGCACCATCACCACCCGCACGCCGAGCACCGCGACCGCGTACTCGATGCTGCCGAGCGAGCCCTCGTCGACGCTGTTGCCCGCGACGTGCGCCGCGAAGATGTTGCCGCGCTCGAGGTCGAAGATCATCGGCGGCGAGACCCGCGAGTCCGCGCAGGTCAGGACCGCCGCGAACGGCTCCTGGGCCGTCGGCGCACGCTCGCCGACCGGCGAGTAGTCCTTCCGCGAGAAGACGTCGCGGCGGTAGCGCGCGTTGCCGTTGAGCAGCGCCTTGAGCGCGCCGTTCGGCGTCTTCGGCCGCGGCGAGGCCGCACCGGCGGACGCCGGGACCAGCGCCGAGATCCCGGTCGCCCCCGCGGCCGCGACCGCCCCGGCACCGAGCAGGCTGCGGCGGGATAGTCGCTCGGCGTCGGATCGAGGCTGGACGGGGTTCGCTGGTTGCGACATCGGGCGATCCTAGTCCAGCGCGAGCGCCGCGAACAGCCGGGAGCCCCGCCCGCTGCCGCCGCTCGCGTCGGCAAGATGGAGCGCAGCCGATGCCCGACACCGCACCCCACCCCCACGGCCTGGTCGTCGGCGACGACGGGCTGGCCCGACCGACCTGGGCGGCGTCCGATCCCCTGATGCGGGCCTACTACGACGACGAGTGGGGCATGCCGGTCCGGGATGAGCAGGGCCTGTTCGAACGGCTCAGCCTCGAGGCGTTCCAGTCCGGCCTCTCGTGGGCGACGATCCTGCGCAAGCGCCCGGCCTTCCGCACCGCGTTCGCCGACTTCTCCCCCGACCGCGTCGCCGGCTTCGACGATGCCGACGTCGTGCGGCTGATGGCCGACGCCGGGATCGTCCGCAACCGCCGCAAGATCGACGCGACGATCGCCAACGCCCGTGCGACCGTCGCGCTACGCGGGGACGGTGGCCTGGTCGAGCTGATCTGGTCCTTCCGGCCGGACGAGACGCCCGCTCCGACGACGATGGCCGACGTGCCGACCGTCTCCGACGACTCGAAGGCCCTGGCCAAGGAGCTGCGCCGCCGCGGCTTCTCGTTCGTCGGCCCGACGACGATGTTCGCCCTCATGGAAGCCGTCGGGATCGTCGATACCCACCTGGTCGGTAGCCACCGCCGCGGCACGTCGGGCGTCTGGCCGGCGTAGGCGGCCGTCGTCACCAGTCCACCATCGGCGCGCACTGCACTGCACGGCTCCGGCCAAACCGGGGTCGCGCAGCATACGGTCCGGCTGGCGAGTCGGACGCTGCGCGGTCTCGACGGTCGGCGGACCGTGCAGCGTGCGGTCCGGATGGCGGGTCGGGCGCTGCGCGGACGTCTCCGGCAGCGGCCCTACAGCGTCGGAACCGGCGACCAGCCGCGGGCGATCTGGAGAGACCATCGGCTCGTCCTGCCGGTGTTCGTTCCCGCTCGTCCCGTCGAGGCGTCATTGTCAACGGTTGACGATCATTGTTGGGGCGGGGCGATCGCGGCGGCTGCGCCGCCCTCCACCCACCTTCCCGCCCGAGGAGCTAGAGCATGAAGGCAGTCCGGTTCGACGAGTACGGCAGCACCGACGTCCTGGAGGTCCGCGACGTCGACGACCCGACGATCAGCGACGGCGAGGTGCTGGTCCGCGTCAAGGCCGCCAGCCTCAACCCCGGCGAGAGCGACATCCGCGAAGGCGTGTTCCGCGAGTTGGGCCTGCCGGCGCAGTTTCCCGCGGGGCAGGGCAGCGACCTGTCCGGAGTCGTGGTCGAGTCGCACGACGATCGCTGGGCGGTCGGCGACGAGGTGCTCGGCTACCTGGCGTGGGGCAACGAGATCGGCACTCAGGCCGAGCTGGTGGCGGTGCCCGGCGACCAGCTGGTGCGCAAGCCCGAGGCGCTCTCGTGGGACGTCGCCGGGTCGCTGTTCGTGGCCGGCACCGCCGCGATCGCGTCGCTCCGGGTCGTCCAGCCGCAGCCGGACGAGACGATCCTGGTGACTGCCGCAGCCGGCGGGACGGGGATCTTCACGTCGCAGCTGGTCGCGCGGACCGGGGCCCGGGTGATCGGCGTGGCCAGCGAGCGCAACCACGAGTGGCTGCGCAGCCACGGGGTCGAGCCGATCGCGCACGGCGACGGGTTCCGCGAGCGGCTGCTGGCCGCGACCGACGGCAGGATCGACGGGCTGATCGACCTCTTCGGCGGCGGCTACGTCGCGCTGGCGCTCGAGCTCGGGGTGCCGAAGAACCGGATCAACACGATCATCGACTTCGCGTTCGCCGCCGAGAACGGCATCGAGATGCGCGGGACGTCGCAGGTCGCGTCGGCGGAGACGCTCGGCGAGGTCGTCGACGCGGTGGTCGCCGGCGACGTCGAGGTGCCGATCGCCGACACGTACCCGATGGCCGACGTCCGCGCGGCGTTCACGGTGCTCGACCGCCGCCAGGTCCGCGGCAAGATCGTGTTGCACCCGTAGCGGTCAGCGGGCGTCGGGCGGCGGCACCTCGAGCATCAGGGTCACCGGACCGTCGTTGACCAGCGCGACGTCCATCATCGCGCCGAAGACGCCACACTCGGCCTCGTTGCGGGATCAGACCCGTTCGTAGAGCGGCTCGGCGTGCTCCGGCCGCGCGGCGGCGACGTAACTGGGCCGGGTGCCCTTCCGCGCGTCACCGTAGAGCGTGAACTGGGAGACGCACAGCACGCTGCGGTCTCCCAGCGGCTCGTTCATCCGCCCCTCGTCGTCGGGGAAGACCCGCAGCGCGCGGATCTTGTCGGCCAGCTTGTCGGCGACGGTCTCGTCGTCCCCGTGGGTGACCCCGAGCAGGACCAGCAGGCCGCCCCCGATCTCTCCGACGATCTC
>JBQGEK010000256.1:0-8258 GCA_052039575.1 Patulibacter sp.
CCCGTTGGGGGTTTCTCGTGGCTTTCCGGTGGTTATGGCGAGGGGGATACACCTCTTCCCTTTCCGAACAGAGTAGTTAAGCCCCTCAGCGCCGATGGTACTTGGCTCGCAAGGGCCTGGGAGAGTAGGTCGCCGCCGGAATTAGTGTTAGCGCCCCGTCAAGTGTTTGACGGGGCGCTCTTTGTTGGTGGGCCCAGTTGTTCGCCCCCTTTGCCGGGAAGAGGTCTGGTGCATCCGCCGACCGTTAGCGGTGCGTCTCGGGACCTTCAGGTCCAGGCCGAACCGGGGCGATCAGATCCGCACCGGAGCGCCGAGGATCACGACCCGTTGGTCCGGGAGACCGAAGTACTCGCTCGGCTCCGCGGCGTTCCGCGCGATCGCCATGAAGAGCCGCTTGCGCCACCGCCTCATCCCCGGTGCGTCCGTCAGTTCGAGACTGATCCGCGAGAGGTAGAAGACCGGGTCGGAGACGTCGTGCTCGAGTCCCGCGGCCCGGGCGAGCACCAGGGCCCCGGGGACATCCATCCGGTCGCGGAACCCGAATCGGGCGGTGACACGCACGATGTTGCGCGCCGGCGGGCCGATCGGCTCGAGATCGACGCGTTCGCTGGGCGGGACATGGGCACGACTGTCGCCGATGACCTCGAGGATGACCACCGATCGGTGGAGTCCGTGCACGTGCTGGACATGCTCGATCAACGCCAGCGGCGTCGCTGCGTGCTCGGCGGTCACGAAGACCGCGGTGCCCGGCAGTCGCGCCAACGGCTCGCGGTGACGGCCGAGCTCCTCGAGGTAGGGCGCCAGCGCTCCGTACTCGCGTGAACGGTTGGCCAGCACGATCCGTTGTCCGCGGCGCCAGGTGGTCAGGACGGTGAAGACGGCGACCGCGATCGCCAGCGGCACCCAGCCACCTTCGAGCAGCTTGGCCAGGTTGGCGGAGAAGAACGCCAGGTCGACGGTGAGCAGGAGCGCTGCGACCGCGATCACGGATCGACGTGACCATCCGAAGGAGCGTCGCGCGACGACAAGGAACAGCACCGATGTGATCAGGAAGGTGCCGGTGACAGACAGGCCGTAGGCAGACGCCAGCCGCTGCGAGCTGCCGAAACCGAGCACGAGCGCCACGACCCCGACGAACAGCAGCGCGTTCACTGCCGGAAGGTAAACCTGGCCCTCGAGACGCTCGGAGGTATGGACGATCGTGAGCCGGGGGAGGAACCCCATCCGGACCGCCTGACGGGCCAGCGAGAAGGTGCCGGAGATCAGGGCCTGCGATGCGATCACGGTGGCGAGCGTGGCGAGCACGACCATCGGCGTTCGTCCCCAGGACGGAACCAGCAAGAAGAACGGGCTGGACGCGGCGGCGGGATCCCGCACGATCAAGGCGGCCTGACCGAGGTAGTTGAGGGCCAACGTCGGCAGCACGACCAGGAACCAGGCCCGGCGGATCGCCGAACGGCCGAAGTGGCCCATGTCCGCGTAGAGAGCCTCCGCGCCGGTCACCACGAGGACGATCGCGCCGAGCGCCACAAAGCTGATGCCCGGGTGCTGAGCGAAGAACTCGACGGCATAGGTGGGCGAGACGGCGCGGAGGATCGCCGGTCCGGCGGCGATCGATGCGGCGCCGGTGACGCCGATCGTCGTGAACCAGAGCAGCATCACCGGACCGAACACCCGGCCGACCACGGCGGTGCCGAACCGTTGCACCGCGAACAGTGCGGTCAGGATCGTCAGCGTGATCGGCACGATCATCGACGCGATGCTCGGGGCGACGAGCTCGAGGCCCTCGACCGCCGAGAGCACCGAGATCGCCGGGGTGATCAGCCCGTCGCCGCAGAACAGGGCGACGCCGAAGATCCCGGTCGCGACCAACGCCGCCTGTGCGCGGGTCGACGAGGGACCGTGGTCCTGCAGACGCCCGATGAGCGCCGTCATGCCGCCCTCGCCGTGGCGGTCGGCGCGTATCACGAATCCGAGGTACTTGACGGCGACCACGAGCACCAGGGTCCAGAGGACCATCGAGACCACCCCGGAGACGTCGGCGGGCGTCGGGGTGACCCGGCCGCTGGCGAAGACCGTCGACAGCGCGTAGAGCGGGCTGGTGCCGATGTCCCCGAAGACGACGCCCAGGGCTCCGAGGGCCAGAGCGGACCGCGCGCCGTGCCGGGCAGCGCCGGCCTGGGGTGTCGGGACGACGTACATCGCGCGTCCCCTGTACCCACGAGGGGCGGGGCATCGTCTCGGGCACCCTGCGCGGGCTCAGGCTCCCCGGCTCGGGATCGGGTGCCTCGCCGCCCCCGACCACGCTAGCCGCGCGGCAGCGTCTCCCAGCTCGCGAGCAGCGGGTAGGTGCTGTTCGGCGAGCGCACGATCACCCGGTACGCCTGGCGCTGCTGCGCGCCTCCGGTGGTGTTCGGGAACGTGTAGACGTTCCGACCCTTGCGCGCGCAGCGCGAGATCCAGCGCACGATCCTCGTTCCGCTGCTCGTTCGCATCCGCACCTCGACGGTGATCGGGACGGCGCGGCGGGTGTGGACGGCGACGATCGTCCCACGCTTGCCGCGGGCCCGGTTGATCACGCTGTAGAGCGGGCTCTGGCCGCGCTTTCCGCTCTTCGCGCCGGGGCAGGTCGCGGCTTCGACGTTTCGCCCGGGTCGGGCGTCCGACCGGCCGGACGAACTCGTCTTCGGGCCACCCGCGGCGGAGTCCTCGTCGTCGCTGCTCGCTCCGGACTGTCCCGTGCGCTCGACGGCGCGGCACCCGCGCACCACGTCGTGGGTGTCGGCATGGATCGTGCCGCGGTAGGCCGCGACGCAGTCGATCCGTTGGACGCAGCCGTCCTGGGCGCGGATCTCCCCGGTGCCGTTTCCGACGCGGACGGTGATCGGGATCCACGCGCAGATGCCGGACCCCCCGGCCTGTTTGGTGTTGAACATCATCACGGTGCGGTCGCCGGCCCGCTGGGCGGCGTCGATCACGACGCCGGAGAAGCGACGCATGTCGCAGCGCTCGGATGCGTACGCCTCCGGCTGGGTCACGCACGCGGTGGGCGCGCTCGCGTTGCGCGGCGCCTCGTGGTCGACCAGCCAGATGCAGGGGATCGTGCTCGGCGAGAACAGCGGGTTCGCCGCCGGATCGTTGCCGCACCGCAGGTGCGGCAGCACGTTGATCTCGTCGCTCGAGCCGCTCAACGACCAGTGCAGGACCTCGCTGCCGTCCGCCTGGGGCAGCGCCGAGATCACGGAGCCGGCTGGTTGAGCCGCGATCGCCGCGGTCGGGGTCCCGGCCACGGCGGCGAGCGCCAGGGTCAGGAGGACGGCGATGCGTGGACGGTTCACCGCACCATCGTAGGCGAACGTACGGCGTTCCTCGACCGCGTCGTAGAATCGCGCGCGCCATGACCAGCGGATACTCCGTCCTGCCCGCCGACGACGCGTTCTGGCGCCCGTCCAACCAGATGGGAGTCCGCAACACCGACCTGGCCAAGCAGCACGGAGCGACGGCGCTCGGTGCGCGGTACTGGCGACTGGAACCCGGGCAGGCGTCGACCCGTCACCGCCACCGCGAGCAGGACGAGCTGTACGTGGTGGTCGAGGGCACCGGGCGGATCCGGGTCGGCGACGAGCTGCTGACGTTGCCGCCGCTCTCGACGCTGCACGTCGAGGCCGCGACCGTGCGGCAGGTCTTCAACGACACGGACGAGACGGTGCTCTGGCTGGTCGTCGGAGCACCGGTCGAGGCGGCGAACACGCTGGAGATGACGCCGGAGCAGCTCGCGTTCCTCTACCCGGACGGGCCGAAGGCGCTGCCGCCCGAGCTCGAGGAGCGCTGAGCCCGAGGCGGGACGGCGCGTTCAGTCGGCCATCGGGTCGTTGCCGAACGAGCGAACGCGGATCACCGGCTCGCCCGCGGTGTCCGAGGCGTCGAGGTCGACGTCGGCCACGATCGCGAAGTCCCGGTGGTCGGCGGGGTCGTCGATGATCTGGCGGACCGTCCAGATCCGCCCCTTCGCACCCGCCGGATCGCGGTCGAGCAGCAGCAGCTCGGGCGAACGGGCGGACGGGCCGGCGACGAGCTGGTCGTGCTCTTCCCAGTAGGTCCCGAGCGCGGCTTCCCACTGCGGAGCGCGCATCGCGATCTTGCCCGGCGGCTCCGTCAGGGCGGCGGCCGCGGCGTCGAGGCGGGCCAGCTCGTGGAAGTCGTCGCGCGCGGCGAGCCGCACGCGCAGGAACATCGCGTTGCGGACCATCACCAGGAACATCCGCTCGTTGGCGGTGATCGGCCGGGCCGGCGGCGTGGGGTCCCCGGCCGCGAGGGCCGCCGTGGCGCGCTCCACCGACTCCGGGTCGGTCAGCGCCTCCCACTCGTCGAGCAGGCTCGAGTCGGTCTGCCGGATCGTCTCGCCGAGCCACTCGGTGATCTCGTTCAGCAGGTCGGTCTTGACCTGCTCGGGGACCGTCTGACGCAGCGCCCGGTAGACGTTGCTCAGGTAGCGCAGGACGAGGCCCTCGGAACGCGCCATCTCGTAGTGCGCGACGAAGTCGGTGAAGCTGCGGCCCCACTCGTACATCTCGCGGACGATCGTCTTGGGCGACAGGTCGGTCTCGCGGACCCACGGGTGGGTCTCGCGGTAGGTCCGAAGGGCGTCGCGCAGCGGCTCGTCGAGCGGCTTCGGGTAGCTGACCTCCTCGAGCAGCTCCATCCGCTCGTCGTACTCGATCCCCTCCTCCTTCATCGCGCCGATCGCCTCGCCACGGGCCTTGCGCTCCTGCGCCATCAGCACGGGGAAGGGGTCGTCGATGATCGCCTCGACCACCGACAGCACGTCGAGCGCGTAGTTCTCGGACTCCGGGTTGAGCAGGTCGAAGGCGACCAGCGCGAACGACGCGAGCGGCTGGTTCAGCGCGAAGTCGTCCTGCAGGTCGAGGGCCAGCTGCAGCGTCCGGCCGTGCTCGTCCGGCTCGTCGCGCCACTCCAGGACCCCCGAAGCGACCAGCTCGTCCCCGAGCGCACGGGCCTGCTCGGTCAGCTTCTGCCGCCGGTGGTCGTCCTCGTGGTTGTCCTCCATCAACGCGCTCATCGCGACGACCGGGTCGGTCGGCTGGTGGACGACGTTGAGGATCATCGAGTGGTCGACTCGCATCCGCGAGACCAGCGGTTCCGGCGTCGCGTGCTGCAGCCGCGTGAAGGTCTCCTCGGTCCAGACCACCGACCCGTCGGCCGGCTTCTTGGTCTGGATCTTGCGGCGCTTCTTCGGGTCGTTGCCGGCCTTGATCAGGGCCTTCTGGCGCTCGATCACGTGCTCAGGGGCCTGGGCGACGACGTACCCGGCGGTGTCGAAGCCTGCGCGGCCTGCCCGGCCGGCGATCTGGTGGAACTCGCGCGACTTGAGCAGCCGGAACTTCGTCCCGTCGAACTTGGCAAGGCCGGTGAAGACGACCGTGCGGATCGGCACGTTGATCCCGACGCCGAGCGTGTCGGTGCCGCAGATCACCTTGAGCAGCCCCGTCTGGGCGAGCTGCTCGACCAGCCGGCGATAGCGGGGGAGCAACCCCGCGTGGTGGACGCCGATCCCGGCGCGGACCAGCTTCGACAGGGTGCGGCCGAAGCCGGCGGTGAAGCGGAAGGCGCCGATCGCCTCGGCGATCTGGTCGCGCTCCTCGCGGGTGCAGAGCTTGGCGGAGAGCAGCGACTGGGCGCGCTCCATCGCCGACGCCTGCGTGAAGTGGACCACGTAGATCGGCGCGCGGTCCTGCTCGACCAGATCCTCGAGCAGCTCGTGGAGCGGGTCGAGCGACCACGAGAAGTGCAGCGGCACCGGGCGCTCGGCTTCGTCGACGAGGACCGTCTCGCGGCCCGTCCGCCGGGTCAGGTCGGTGGTGATCTTCTCGACGTCGCCGAGCGTGGCCGACATCAGCAGGAACTGCGCCTGCGGCAGGCAGAGCAGCGGGACCTGCCAGGCCCAGCCGCGCTGGCCGTCGGCGTAGTAGTGGAACTCGTCCATCACCACCAGGCCGACGTCGGCCTTGGCGCCCTCGCGCAGCGCGATGTTGGCGAGCACCTCGGCGGTGCAGCAGATGATCGGCGCGTCGGCGTTGACCGCGGCGTCGCCGGTCAGCATGCCGACGTTGGACGCACCGAAGATCTCGCAGAGCGCGAAGAACTTCTCCGACACCAGCGCCTTGATCGGGGCGGTGTAGAAGCCGACCCGCTCCTCGGCGAGCGCCGCGAACAGCGCCGCGGTGGCGACCATCGACTTGCCCGATCCGGTCGGCGTGGCAAGCACGACGTTGTGCCCGCTGAACAGCTCGATCGACGCTTCCTCCTGGTGCGGGTAGAGGTTCAGGCCCTCGTGCGCGGCCCAGTCGGTGAACGCGTCGTAGAGGCTGTCGGCGTCGGGATCGGTGGGGCGGGCGTCGACGAGCTTCATGCGGCTCCCCGGACGCTATCGGTCGCGGGCGACGGTGGTCGTCGGGAGCCGGCTGGTGGGACGACCCGGTCGAGGTCGAGCACGTGCCCCGTGTCGAACCTCGACCGGTCATCGGTGCGGCTACGTGGTGACCGTCTCGGCTGTCCCGGGCGGCAGCCAGCGGACGCGGTGGCCGACCGGCGAGCCGCCGAGGATCGTCTCGGCGTTGCTGCGGCCCTGGCGGAAGTGCTTCCAGCCCTCGAAGTGCAGCGGGACGATCGTCGTCGGGTCGAGCGCGCCGCAGAGCTCGACGGCCTCCTCGGCGTTCATCGTGTACCGCAGGGGACCGGAGATCCAGGGGAACGTGACGCCGCCGAGATGGACCACGACGGTGCCGACGTCGATCCGCTGCGGGACCTCGCGCAGACCGTCGTAGAGCACGCTGTCGCCGGTGATCCAGAATGCGCCGTGCTGCTGGCCGTCCCAGCGCAGCGCGAACCCCACGACCTCGCCGACGATCGGCTTGGAGCCGGGCGGGCCGTGGCGGCACGGCGTCGCGGTGATCTCGATGTCCTGCTTGCCGGGCGCCGAGAGCGTCGTCGACTGCCACGGGGCCAGTCCCCGGGCGCCGCCCCCGAGTCGCTTGGCGCCGGGCACCGTCGTGATCACCTGTCCCATGCGAGGCAGCAGGCGGCGGCCGGTCGGGTCGAGGTTGTCGTCGTGGTGGTCGTGCGAGACCAGCACGGCGTCGATCGGCCCGAGCTCGTCGAAGTCGATCGCCGGACCCTGCAGCTTCCTCGACGCCGTGCCCCATCCGAAGAAGTAGCGCTTGCCCGGTGGGTCGAAGGTCGGGTCGGTCAGGATCCTCCAGCCCCCGACGTCGATCAACAGCGTCGGACCGCCGATGTAGGTGAGGGTGACGTCGGTCATGGCGTGGTGGCTTCCGGGTCGGGGTGCGGGTTCGGACCGTCGGTAGGGACGCTATACGCGTCGGCGGCCGGCGTGGGGTCGCGCGTGGCAGGATGTCGGCGAGCCGGCGGGTGGCCGGGCCGATTGATCCGAAGGGCGCGAGATGACCGAGGCGACGTTCTACTACGACTTCAGCTCCCCGTACGCGTACTTCACGGCTCACCGGATCGCGCGGGGGTTCCCCGTCGAGGTGCGCTGGCAGCCGATCCTCTTCGGCGCGTTGATCGGCACGATCGGCAAGACCCCGTGGTCGTTCCAGCCGGACCGTGGGGCGGGGATGCGCGAGTGCGAGCAACGCGCTGCGTCGCTCGGCCTGCCGTTGACGTGGCCGCACGAATGGCCGCTCGGCACCTACTCGGTGGCGATCGTGCGCGCCGCGCTGGCGGCCGAGAAGCAGGGCCTGATCCGCGAGTTCTCGCTGGCGGCGTTCCGCGAGGGCCTCGGGAGGGGCCGCGACCTGCGTGACCTCGAGGTGGTGGTCGAGATCGCGCGCGAGGTCGGGGCCGACGTCGGGGCCCTGGTGGCGGATGCCGAGCGCGACGAGACGAAGATCCTGCTGCGGACGGTCACCGAAGCGGCGGTCGCCGACGGGATCACCGGGATCCCGACGATCGACGTCGCCGGTCAACGGTTCTGGGGTGACGACCGGTTCGACGACGCGGTGGCGGCGGGCGAGGAGGCCGCGGCAGCGGTCTGAGCTCGGCGGGTCGGGCGCTGCGCGGTGTCGGCGCGCGGCGGGTCGTGCAGCGCGGGGTCCGGGGGCCCGTCAGACTCCGGCCGATGCGCGCCCTGATCCAACGCGTCCGCTCCGCCTCGGTCACCGTCGACGGCGAGATCGTCGGAGAGATCGGGGGCGGCCTGCTGGTCCTGCTCGGGGTCA
>JBQGEK010000257.1:0-2634 GCA_052039575.1 Patulibacter sp.
GCCCGGGCCGAGCACGACGGCAACGCCCGTCGCGACGACCGGATCGAGTCGTTGATCGGGTACCTGACCGGCCCCGCGTTCCTGACCAGCGCCGAGGGGGTCACCTTCGACGACTCCCGCCACACCGTGGTCCACGTCCCCGGTTGGCGCGAATCGTCGCTGCAGCCGGTCAACCAGCACCCGAGCATCGACGCCGCGGTCGCCCGCGCGCTGCGCGCTGCGTGGCTCGCCCAGGAGCAGGTCGCGCTGCCCGCAGGCACCCGGGCGGCGATGGCGCGGGCGGTCGTCTCGGTCGCCGACTCCCCCGCCTTCCGCGCGCCGACCCGACTGCTCAACCAGGTCAACTGGAACGCCGACGTCTACGCCGCCGCGGCCACGATCTCCGGGGACCCAACCCGGCTTCGGGAGGACTACCGCGAGCAGCTGCGCTGGTTCGCCCAGCACGCCCACGCCCCGGTCGACGACGACGGCCTGCCCAACCTGACCGCGGACAACGCGTTCTTCTACCACCCGGCGGGCGACCCGGACGCGCTGCTCAACCGCAGCGACACGACCGAGTACGCCAACGTCGTGCTCGGCAGCCTGCGCTACTACCGCGAAGCGCTCGAGGCCGGCATGCTCCCGTTGCCCGCCGACGAGCGGCGGACCCTGGCCGCGTGGGCGCAGCGGACGCGGGACGCCAGCTGGACCGCATCGGGCTATCTCAACTGGGAGACCGGCAAGGGCTCGACCCGGCTGCACCTGCGCCAGTACTGGGCGCTGGCGCTCGACGGCATCAGCAGCGCGATCCGCGGCGCACCCGATCTGACCGGGATCCCCGCCGACGACGAAGCCGACCTGGTCGCCCGCGCCGAGGGGCTGTACCGGCAGTGGGTCGCGCGCCAGCGCAACGCGTTCCTGCCCGCGACGGCATTCGGCTACCCGACGTCGTTCGAGAGCGTCCGCGACAACCGGATCACCGCCAGCATGAGGATCGCCTCGATCCTGGCGGAGTGGGCAGAAGCGTGCGGCTGCGACGGCACGCTGCCGGAAGCGCCCGCGTCCGGCGAGCGTCTGCGGGTGACCTTCGACGAGCGGTTCCAGCGGATCACGGTCAACGGCCCGCGCTACGCCACCACGCTGTCGCCGACCGCGCGGCCGACCGGCGGCGGCCTCGAACCCGGCTGGATCCTCGACGGCCAGGCCCGACCGGTCGGCCCGCTCGGCGGCGGCGGGGACGGGTCGCTCGGCCTGCAGCTGCTGCGGTCCGGCCAAGACCCGCTCGACACCCAGCCCGGACCGACCCGGGCCGACGACCTGCGGTTCCGCCGCGTGCCCCGCGACGACCGCCGGTTCCGCGCGACCGTCGAAGCCGACGGCGACGCGATCGACGTGGAGCACCGGTTCACCGCCGCCGGGATCGTGACCGACTACGCACTCCGCACCGACGGGGAGGCGTGGGTCACGATGCGACTGCCGAGTCGTGGCGACGACGGCACCGTCGAGTGCCAGCCGGCGCCCACCGGCACCACGCCGGGCGTCGTTCCCGGCTGCCCCGCCGGCAACGTCTACGTGATCCGCTCGGGCGCGGCGCGGCTCCGCGTCGAGCTGACCGGGCTGCCGACCAACGCCCGGGTCGACATCGCACGCCCCCCGGCGCGGAGCACCCTGAACGACCCCGGCCAACAGGTCACGATCGGCTTCCCGGTCACCGGCGAGGCGACGGTGCGGCGGACGCTGACCCCGCTCGACGGCTGAGTCGGCTCAGTCGATCTCGAGCCGGTCGAGCGCGGCGTCGTCGCTGCGCCAGTTGCGGCGGACCTTGACCTGCAGGTCCAGGTGGACTTTGGTGCCGAGCTCGCGCTGCAGCTCCTTGCGGGCGGCGGTGCCGATGTTGCGGATCATCGAACCCCGAGCACCGATCAGGATGCCCTTCTGCGACGGGGTCTCGACCCAGGCGTTGGCGACCACGACGTGCAGGTTGTCGCCGGCCCGGTCGATCTCCTCGACCGCGACCTCGACCGCGTGCGGGACCTCCTGGAAGGTCCGGCGGATGATCTGCTCGCGGATCAGTTCGGCCAGCAGCACGTGCTGCGGCTGGTCGGAGCTCTCGTCGACCGGGAAGAAGAACGGCCCGCGCGGCAGCATCCCGACCAGGTGCTCGAGCAGCGGCTGGATCCCGTGGCCCTTGCGCGCCGAGATCGGGAAGACGTCGTCGCCCAGCTCCAGCTCCGCGGCGGCGGTCAGGACCGCCAGCGTCTCGGGGCGGTTGAGCGTGTCGATCTTGTTGACCGCGATCACCGTGGGGGTGCGCAGCTGGCGCAGCTGCGACGCGATGTAGCGGTCGCCGGGACCGATCCCCTCCTGGCCGTTGAGCACCAGCACCTGCAGGTCCGAATCGCGGATCTCGGCGTCGACCCGGCGCTGCATCCGCCCGGTCAGCGAGTCCTTCGGCTTTTGCACGCCGGGCAGGTCGACGACCACCAGCTGGGCGTCGGGCCGAGTCAGCACGCCGCGGATCGCCCGCCGCGTGGTCTGCGGCTTGTCCGAGGTGATCGCGACCTTGGCGCCCACGATCGCGTTGGTCAGCGTCGACTTGCCGGCGTTCGGGCGCCCGGCGAAGGCGACGAATCCCGACCGCCTCTGATTCGGATC
>JBQGEK010000258.1:0-26939 GCA_052039575.1 Patulibacter sp.
TGGATCCACGTGCCCCGGTAGTCGTCCAGGCCCGGGATGTCCGGCAGTCGCGCCGCCGACAGGCACCCCGTCGCCATGACGCAGTGACGGGCCGACAGCCGCGCCCCGCCCTCGGTGACCACGCGCCAGCGCCGGTCCGCCTCGTCGAAGGTCGCGCTCGAGACCCGCGTGTCGAAGCGGATGTCCCGGGTCAGGTCGAAGCGCTCGGCGACGTGCTCCGCGTAGCGGAGGATCTCCGGCTGGGTGGCGTAGCGCTCGCTCCAGACCCACTCGCTCTCCAGATCGGCGTCGAACGAGAACGAGTAGTCGACGCTCTCGATGTCGCAGCGGGCCCCGGGGTAGCGGTTCCAGAACCACGTGCCGCCGACGCCGGACCCGGCCTCGAGCACCACCGCGGACATCCCCAGCGACCGCAGGGTTATCAGTGCGTACATCCCGGCGAATCCGGCGCCGACGACGACGGCGTCGAACGCCTCGTCTGCTTGCGCCTCGGGCTCGCGGCCCACGTCGGCGTGCTCCATGTCCTGTCCTCCTGCGAACGGGTGTCCCGACGGATCCGATCGGCCGGGGGCCGACTCCGGCCGCCCCAGCCGATCAGGCGTCGGCAGTCACCGACACCGTACTAGTGGATCCACTAACAGTCCAGAAGGCCGAAATTTCACCACGATTGTGCCTTTTAGGATCCAATCGACTTGAACCTCACCGCCCGGGCTGCGAGACTCGGGCGCGGCGGCACGCTCGGTGCCCGCCACCGCGCCCGTTCGAAGGAGATACCGCCGTGCACACCCCCGAAACCGTGCAGCTCCCGTCCGTGGAGTCCGCACCGGACAATCCGTTCCGTGACGGCTGCGGATACGTGAACGGTCGATTCGTCCCGGTGGCCGAAGCGGCGATTCCGATCGTCGACGCCGGGTTCGTCCGGTCCGACCTGACGTACGACGTCGTCGGCGTATGGCAGGGACGCTTCTTCCGGATCGAGGACCACCTCGACCGTCTCGTCCGTGGACTCGACCGGATCCGCCTGAAGTCGCCGCTGGACCGCGACGAGCTCCGCGAGGTGATGGTGGAGTGCGTGCGCCGCTCCGGCCTCCGGGAGTCGTACGTCCAGACGATCGTCACGCGCGGCGTGCCGCCGCGCGGCGAGCGCGACCCGCGCAAGTTCGACCCGCGCGTCTACGCCGTGGCCCTGCCGTACGTGTGGATCGTCCGGCCGGAGCAGCAGACGGTCGGCACCGACGTGATCGTGGCGCGAGACACCGTCCGGATCCCCAGCGGGGCCGTCGACCCGACCGTCAAGAACTTCCACTGGGGGGACCTGACCCGCGGAATTCTCGAGGCATACGACCGCGGCGGCTTCGTCGCGCTGCTGGGCGACGGCGACGGGAACATCACGGAGGGGCCCGGCGTGAACGTGTTCGCGGTCGTCGACGGACGGCTCTGCACGCCCCACCACGGGGTGCTGCACGGCATCACGCGCAAGATCGCCCTCGAGATCGCCGCCGAGCAGGGCCTCGAGATCCACGACGGGGCCGTCCCGGTCGGGTGGCTCTACCGGGCCACCGAGATCTTCCTGACCAGCACCGCCGGCGGCATCATGCCGGTCAAGTCGCTCGACCACGCCCCGGTCGGTGACGGCACGCCGGGCCCCGTGACGACGGCGATCCGTCGTCGCTACTGGGAGATGCACGTCGACCCCGCCCACACCCTCGCGGTCGACTACCCCGCCTGATCGGTCCCGTGGCCCGGGCTTCCGGGCCCTTCCCGGCCCCTCGCCGCAAGCGCGGACGGGGGCCGGTTCTGCGCGCCTACGCAGGTGAGACGACGTAGCGCAGGGACGTGTACTCCGCGAGGCCCTCGGGCCCGCCCTCGCGCCCGAAGCCCGAGTCCCCGACCCCGCCGAACGGCGCGGCCGGGTCCGCCAGCAGACCGACGTTCGTCCCGATCATCCCCGCGCGAATGCTGCGACCGACGTGCGCGAGAGTCGCAACGTCCCGGCTGTAGACGTAGCCGGCCAGCCCGTACGGCGTGTCGTTGGCCCGGCGGATCGCCTCCTCGACGTCCCGGAACGTCGAGACCGCCGCGATCGGACCGAAGATCTCCTCGTGGGTGATCCGCGAGCCCTCGGGGACATCGACCAGCACGGTCGCCGGCACGTGACTCGGGGCATCGCCGGTCTCCCCGACCGCGAGCACCCGCGCCCCGTCCGCGACGGCGTCGTCGACCAGCGCCCGGATCCGGGTCGCCGCACCGACGTCGATCATCGGACCGAGGTCGACGTCGTCGTCCAGCCCGGAGCCCGCCCGCAGCGCCCGGGCCCGCTCGGCGAGGCGCTCGACGAACGGCTCCGCGACCTGCTCCG
This sequence comes from Patulibacter sp., assembly GCA_052039575.1. Classification (GTDB taxonomy): domain Bacteria; phylum Actinomycetota; class Thermoleophilia; order Solirubrobacterales; family Solirubrobacteraceae; genus Patulibacter. The sequence goes on from JBQGEK010000258.1 coordinate 2,360, forward strand.
CCACGAGGAACCGGTTGGCCGCCGTGCAGGCCTGTCCGCCGTTGCGGAACTTCGCGAGCATCGCGCCGTCGACCGCGGCGTCGATCTCAGCGTCCGCGCACACGATGAACGGCGCGTTGCCTCCGAGCTCCATCGACATCCGCAGGAGCCGGTGCCCTCCGGAGGCCGCGAGCTGCCGTCCGACCGCGGTGGACCCCGTGAAGGACAGCTTCGCCGTCGCCGGGTGGTCGATCAGCGCCGAGACGACGCCGGGTGAGTCGGTCGTCGGAAGGACCGACACCGCGCGCGCGTCGACGCCCGCCTCCAGCAGCAGCTCGGCCAGCGCCAGCATGCTGAGCGGCGTCCGGTCGGACGGCTTGACGATCGCCGCGCAGCCCGCAGCCAGGGCCGGGGCGAGCTTCCGAGCGCCCATCGCGAGCGGGAAGTTCCACGGCGTCACGAGCACCGCGACGCCGACCGGAACCGTCTCCGTGGCGAACGAGCCGGAGCCGTCCTCCCGCCGCGCGGTTCGGCCGCCCATCCTCGGCGCCCACTCGGCGTACTCACGCAGGTACCCGGCGGAGTACGCGACCTCCGCGAGCGCCTCGCGGAGCGGCTTGCCCATCTCTCGGGTCATCAGCCGCGCGAAGTCGTCTCGCTGCTCCAGCAGGAGGTCCGCCGCGCGGCGAAGCGCGTCGGCCCGAGCGCGCGGCGCCACCGACGACCAGGCGAGGAACCCTTCCTGGGCACCGTCGACCGCGGCCGCCGCCATCGATGCCGGAACGTCGTGCGGCCGGCCGACGATCGAGCCGTCGGCCGGGTCACGGACCTCGAACGTGCCGAACGCGTCCGGCGCCGCCCACGTCCCGGCGACCAGCGCCGCACTCGTCGTCTTCCGCGCGGAACGCTCGCTGCCGCCGTCAGCCCGCACCGTGCTCACCCTTCGACCCCGGCGCTGCGGGCGGCATTCCGGCGGGCCTCCGTGGCCGCCTCGTCGACCGCGAGCTCGTCCGTCAGGACGTCGTCCCGGAAGACCACGCCGTAGACCTCGCGCGCCCGCTCGAAGCTGACCCACCGTGCGAGCACGTCCTCGCGGACCAGAGCGGTCTCACGGAGCAGCGGGTCGCCGTATCCCCCGCCGCCGTTGTCCGCGTGTCCGAGCAGCTCGCCGGCGTGGATCTCGACCTGGGCGATCGGCGGGAGCTCGTGCCGCTGGCCCGCGGCATCGATCTTGAACGCCGCGGACGGCGCGGCGTCCCCGCCGCCGCGGGTCCCTCGGGGCGGGTTGACCACGCCGTCGCTGACGTACGCGGCGTGCATCGTGTCGGTCTTGGGCCCGTAGGCCGAGACGGCTCCGGGGGCTCCCCGCCGGCGGCCGGCGCCTTCGGAGTCGGTTCGCATCCGAATCTCGCGGACGCGCACGGGGTACTTCTGCTCGTCGATCTCGACGCTGTCGCGGAACATCAGCCCGTTCGTCACCGAGTTCCCGTAGGTGATCCAGCCGTCGTACTCCGGGCCGGCGGGTCCACCCTGGGATCCCAGGAACTTCTGGTTGACGTACGCCTCGTCGCCCCGGCGGGTGTCCTGGCCCGAGACGACGGCGAAGCCCGGGCCGATCCCGCAGGCGCCCTCCGCCAACCCGTAGCCGTCCCATGCGTCGGCGATCGCCTTCTGGGTCGTGACGACGAGACGCTCGCCGACGTTGGTCGTCGCAACCGAGCACGACGCCGGGAATCGGGGAATGCCGACGATGCAGTTCTCGCGGAGCAGCACCCGGACGCGGCGGAACGCCCCCTCGTTGTTCGGGACGCTCGGGTCGATGCTGTTGAACAGCCCGGTCATCACGTTGTTCGTCGCGCAGGCCTCGGACTCGTTGATGCCGAGCGGGACGCAGTCGATGTTGTCGCGGAGGTCGAGCTCGATCATCGCCTCGTCCGGATCGACGGTCACCACGACGTTCAGGGGGACGCCGTCAGGGAGCGCTTCGCCGAGCGGGTCGTGCCGACCGTGGCCGACGATCCGGCCCGCCGGCATCTGCCGGATGACGTGCGCCATCGCCCGCTCGGAGTAGTCGAACCACTCCTCGACGAACGCCTTCAGCGTCTCCGCTCCGTAGCGTTCGCACAGCTCCTGCAGCCGGACCTCGGCGGTTCGCGCGGCGCCGACCATCGCGAGGTAGTCGCCGTACCACTGCTCCGGAACCCGGATCCGGCGGCGGCACATCCGGACGATGTCGTCGACGTCGCGGTAGTCCCGCTGAACGCGGACGGCCGGGAAGATCAGCCCGCCCTCCGCGTAGGAGTCGGTGGCGAACGGCATGTAGGTGGTGGGATCGGCGTTGCCGATGTCCGCCTGGTGGGCCTTCGCCGCCGCCGTGAACAGGTGCTCGCCCTGGAAGAAGACCGGCACGAGGATGGTGTGGTCCGCGGGGTGCGTGTTGCCGAGGTACGGATCGTTGTGCAGGAACGCGTCTCCCGGCGCGATGTCGTCGTGCAGATCGCTCACCGCCTTGCCGAGCCGCTCGGTCCCGATGACGTGGACCGGAAGGCCCTCCGCCGCCGAGAGCAGGCGGTTGTCCCCGGTGATCAGCGCGCACGAGAAGTCCCGCGCCATGTTGATCACGGCCGAGCGGCCGGAACGCAGAAGCGTGTTCTCCATCTCGCGCACGATCGTGTCCATGCGGTTGGACAGGACGGCGAGGAGGGTCGGGTCGAAGCTGCTCACGCGATCACCGCGTTCCTGGTCGAGCCGACGTCGTCGGCGGGGGCGTCGAGCATCGTCTCGACGAGATAGTTGCCGGAGGGACTGACCCGCGCTCGGGTACCGGGCGGGACGACGATCGTCGTCGTCTCCTCGAGGATCACCGCAGGTCCGGAGACGGAAGCGCCGCGCGGCAGCTTCGCTCCGTCGTAGCGCGGGACGTCGATCCGGCCGTGGCCGGTGAAGTACGCCGGCGTGACCGCGACCGGCTCGCCGTCGGCGTCCCCGCGCTCCGGACGTCCGGCGACCGAGGGCTTCGGCAGCTCGGCCACCGCCCGCGCCTTCCAGACCAGGCACTCGAGGTACTGCCCCGGCTCGTCGACCGCGAAGATCCGCCGGTGGGTCGCGTGGAACGCGTCCTCCAGCTCCGACACGTCCTCGGCCGTCCGGACGCCATCCGACGGCAGCGGGATGCTCAGCTCCCAGATCTGGGAGCGGTAGCGCGCCTCGACGAAGAAGTCCTTCCGCGTCGAGAGCGTCTCGACGTCTCCGAGCCCCTCCAGGAACCCGTCGGCCTTCGACTCCGCTCCGCGCAGCGCCTCGTCGACACCGTCGAAGTCCATGTCGCGGGTCTCCGCGTACCGGCTGACCGCGAACTCCGCGATCGCGTCCGAGTACAACGCGCCGCAGGCGCTCAGGGCCCCGGCGGTGCTGGGGACGAGCACGCGACCGACGCCGAGCTCCTTGGCGATCTGGACGATGTTCAGCCCGGAGGCGCCACCGCCGGCGACGATCGTCACCTCGCGCGGGTCGATGCCCTGGCTGATCGTGATCTCGCGGACCGCGCCGACGATGTTCTCGCTGGCGATCGTCAGCGCCGCGTCCGCGGCCTGCTCGAGCGAGAGACCCAGGCGGGTGGCGAGCGGCTCGAACGCCCGAGCGGCGGCGTCGCGATCGAGCGACAGACGGCCCCCCATGAAGTTCGAGCCGTCGAAGTACCCGAGCAGGACCGCGGCGTCGGTGATCGTCGGTGCCGTCCCGCCCCGGCCGTAGCAGGCAGGCCCGGGGTCGGCCCCGGCGCTCTCGGGGCCGACGTGCATCAGGCCACCGGCGTCGATCCAGGCGATCGACCCGCCGCCGGCGCCGATGCTCTTGACGTCGACGGCGCGCGTGCCCGTGATGTGGCCGATCCACCGTCCGCCGAGCCACGTCTCGGACGTGTACTGGACCTCGCCCTTGGCGACCAGGCCAACGTCGAAGGTCGTGCCCCCGGTGTCGCAGACCAGCAGGTCGGCAGGCTCCCCCGTCGCGTCGGCGGGGATCTCCACCGCCCCGTACGTGTGGGCCGCGACCGGAGCCATCGAGGGCCCGGAGCCGACGGAGTAGATCGGACGCTCGGCGACCTCGGACGGCTTCCACGCGCCCCCGAAGGAGGTCGAGATGAAGAGGTTCCCGGCGAGGCCCGCGTCACGCAGATCGGCCTCGAGCTGTGCGAGGAACCCCTGCATGACGGGCTTCAACGAGGCGTCGATGACGGTCGACGACGCCCGACGGTACTCGCGGATGATCGGGTTGAGCTGGTGCGACAGGGTGTACGGCAAGCCCGGCGCGTGCTGCTCGAGCAGCGCGCCGACGCGCGCCTCGTGGGCGGGGTTCGCCGTGGCCCAGAGCAGGCACACGCCGACCGCCTCGCACCCCGCGGAGACGGCACCGGCGATCGCGTCGACGACCGAGCGCTCGTCGAGCTCGGTGAACGCCGTGCCGTCCGCGTCCATCCGCTCGCGGATCTCCCACGTGCGGTGCCGCGGGACGTAGGGCGCCGGGTAGGGCAGCTGCCGGAACGTCTCCGGCTTCCCGCCCTCGCGCACGAGCAGGATGTCGGGGAAGCCCTCGGTGGTGAAGAACGCGGTCCGTGCCGTCTTCTGCTCGACGATCGCGTTCGTCGAGCGGGTCGTGCCGTACGTGAAGCCGCTCGTCCGGCCGAGCAGTCCGCGCAGGTCGAGATCGAGCCGCCCGGCGATCGTCGCCAACGCGTCGGAGACGCCGTCGAAGGCACGGTCGAAGGTCGTCAGCGCCTTCGCGATGTGCAGCTGGCCGGACGAATCGGCGACGACGACGTCCGTGAAGGTGCCGCCCGTGTCGACGGAGATGCGGTAGGTCATGGGGTCCTTCGGGTTCGGGGAGGAAGCGCTCACGCGAGCGAGCTCCCTGCGGACGTTGTGGGGGTCGCGTCGTCTTCGTCGACGCGGGCGAGTGCGGCCGCCGTCTTGCGGGCTCCGCGCTCGAAGCTCAGGACGTAGATCGCGAGCAACACGAACGACACCAGCGCGATGATCGTCCCGAGGGCGTAGACGACGGGCGTCGTCCGCACGCCGGTCACCGCGATCAGCTCCATCGGGAGCGTCTGGTCCTGGCCCATCACGAAGCTCGAACGCTGCACCTCGTCGAGCGAGAGGGTGAAGCCGAACAGCAGCGACGCCATCACGCCCGGCGCAAGGATCGGCAGCGTGACGGTCCGGAACACCGTCCAGGGCGACGCCCCGAGCAGGGCCGCTGCTTCCTCGACCGACGAGTCGTAGCGGTTGAGGAAGATCAGGAAGACGATGAAGCCGAACGGCATCGTCCACGCGACGTGGAGCAGCAGCCCGGTCGTGTACCAGTGGGCACCGAGGCCGAGCTGATCGGCGAGCAGGCGCATGCCGAGTCCGAGGATCACGCCCGGCGTGAGCATGCCGAGCAGCAGCAGGTAGAAGAGCGGACCCCGTCCCCGGAAGCGGCGCCGGAACGCGAGCGCGGCCATCAGCGCCAGACCGGTCGCGACGACGGCGGTCAGCAGCGCCAGGACCAGCGAGAGTCGCAGCGGGGGCCCGTAGTTCGTGAGCGGCTCGCCCGCGATCCGGAAGAGGCTGTAGTTGCTCGGGGAGAACAGCTTCTCGTACGAGATGGTGCTCAGGTCGGAGGGCGGGAAGATCGCGGTGCCCTGCTCCTGGAAGGAGAGCGAGGCCATGATCCCGAACGGGGCGTAGAGCCCGAGCAGGACCAGGGTGAAGATCGCCGCGCCCACGAAGCGGACGACGTACCACCCGCGGGTTCGGTGCTGCAGCGGCATCGGTCAGAGCTCCTTCCGGAGGTCGTGGATCTTCATGAGGGCGCCCAGCACCAGGGCCGCGAGCACCAGCAGCACGATTGCGAGGGCCGCCGCGAGGGGCCACTGCCCCGACCCGGCGATCGCGTTGACCGTCCCCGACAGGCTCGGGTTGGTGCCGCCGCCGACGAGCTGCTCGGTCGCGTAGTCACCGAGCAGGAAGATCGTCGCGAAGAAGCACCCGGCGACGAGACCGCCCTTGGCCAGCGGCAACTCGACGCGCAGGAAGGTCGTCCAGGCGTTCGCCCCGAGGCTCCGCGAGGCCGCGATCACGTCCTTGTCGATGCGGCTGAAGGCCCAGAACACGGGCCCGACGACGAACACGACGTACATCGAGGACATCGCGACGATCAGCGCGGTCTGGTTGTAGAGGAACGCGCTGGCGGGCTCGTCGATGATGCCCAGCGTCGTGAGCAGCCAGTTGAGGAATCCGCGGCTGCCGAAGAGCGGCTGCCAGGTGATGATGCGGATCACGTAGCTCGTCCAGAACGGCAGGATCGCCAGCATCAGGAGCAGGATCTGCATCCGCCGCGAGCGCACGAAGCGGGCGAGGAAGTATCCGGCGGAAAGTCCGAGGGCGGCGACGATCGCGAGGACGATCAGGACCACCTTGAGCGTCTGCCAGACGATCGAGCGGTAGGTCCCGGAGCTCAGGACCGAGCTCCACGTGGACGTGTCGAAGGTGCGGACGAGATTCCCGCCGTCGACACGCCAGAAGCTCACCCAGACGAGCAGAGCGAGCGGGACGGCGACGGCGACCACGACCCACAGCACGGCCGGCGCGAGCAGCAGCCGGGTCGTGCGGCGACGGGAGCGCGCCATCCGGTCCCGAGCCCGTTCGCGCCCTCGGTCGGCGCTCCGGGGTCTCGGCGGCTCGGTGCGCACCTGGGGCGGGTCGGTGGTCGAGGTCGCCATGCGTCAGGCCGCCGTGAACTCGGTCCAGAGTCGCGAGTACTCCTGGAACTCGTCGGGGTACGCCTGCCAGTCGGCGATGTTCTCGATCCGCTCGTCCAGCGACGGGCGGGCGGTCGGATCGGACCCCTCGTAGAAGTAGTCGTACGCGGTGCCCGAGCCGGTCGGCGCGTCCTGCTTGTCGAGCTCGGTCTTCGCCGTGTCGGGACGCGGCGAGTAGTAGCCCTGCGTGCCGAGGATCGCCCCCGTCACGCCGCCCGAGAGGTTCCAGTCGATGTACTTGAGCGCGAGCTCACGGTTCTGCGACGTGTTGGAGATCGCGACGCCCTGGATCCAGGCGTTGCTGCCCTCCTTCGGAAGGTTCTGGAACTTCACGTTCGGGTTGTCCTCGGCGGCCGCGGCGACGGCGCTGGCCCAGAAGTCGCCGACCCAGACCTCACCGGCCGTCAGCAGGTCCACGAGCTGACCGAAGTCGCTCCAGAAGATCCGGAACTGGCCGCGGGACTTCTGCTCCCGCAGGAAGGAGAAGACGGTCGCGAGGTCCTTCTTCGTGAGGTTGTTCAGCGGGCCGTCGAACGTCGCCTGCCGGGACCCCTGCAGGTACGTGGCAACCTTCAGCACCGAGGTGATCGGCTCGTTGAGCAGCGTCGAGCGCCCCTTGTTGGCGGGGTCGAAGATCGCGCCGTAGGACGTGACGTCCCCCTTCGCCTTGCCTTCGACGTAGCCGAACGCGTCGAAGCCGTACCACGTCGGGACGGCCCGGAACTCGTCGTAGGTCTCGTTCTCCAGCGCGGCCTCGGTGTAGATCCCAGCGAGCGGCCAGCCCGACTGCTCGCTCGATCCGGGCTGGTTCGGCTGGCGGAACAGGGCGGGGACGTCGTCGTTCCACGACGGGATCTCCGCGACCTTGATCGGGCTGATGTTCGCCTCGACGCCGCCGAGCTGGTTGAAGTTCAGCTGATTGGTGTCGAACTGCTTCGAGTTCTGGTTCCAGAACGTGATCTGGTTGCCGAGGTTGTCGGACTTGCCTTCGACGGTGATGCCGAGCGCCTCCTTGGCGGGCCCGAAGATCCGCGGGTCCTCCGTCAGGCTCAGGCCGACTTCGCGAATCGTGCCGCCGCTGCCGTCCGCCGCCGCGTTGCTGCCGCCGCTGCCGGAGCCGCAGGCGGCGAGGATCGAACCGAACATGCCGACCGCGGCAAGACCGCCGGCCGACTTGAGGACGGCGCGTCGGCTCATGCCGCGCTCCGCGGCCGCGCGGTCGCGGGACATCTGCTCGAAGCTCAGGTGACTCATCGTGGATCCTTCGGGGTGGGTGACGTGGTGGTGCGGCTAGGCGTTGCTGAGGATGTGGGCGTCGTCAGCCGCCCACCAGAGCCGGTACGAGTGTCCGATCGAGGGGCCGAGCCGTCCGGATTCCTCGGCCCGGAGGTCGAGCTGGAGCTCCGTACCGTGGGCGCGGAGGATCCACGTGACCGTCGATCCGCCGTACTCCAGACCCAGGAGCTCCGCGTCGAGGGAGGGTTCCCCCGCCGGCGGGTCGCCGAGGTACATCTGGTCGCTGCGCACGACGGCGGTGCACGGACCGGAGAGCTGGTCCAGGTCGAAGGCAGGAGCGGGCACGAACGACACGGTCGGCGCCGTGAACCCGTCGGGCCCGACCGTTCCGTCGATGAGGTTGTTCCGGCCGACGAACTCGGCGACGAAGCGCGTGCGCGGGGCGTTGAAGACCTCGCCCGGGGGGCCCGACTGCTCGACCCGTCCGTCGTTCATCACGAACACCCGGTCCGCCAGCGCCAGGGCTTCGCTCTGGTTGTGCGTGACGTGGATGAACGTCTGTCCCAGCTCCCGGTGGAGCTCCTTCAGCTGCGCCTGCATCCGCAGCCGCAGCTTGGCGTCGAGCGCCCCGGTGGGCTCGTCGAGCAGCACGAGCCGCGGCTCGACGGCGAGGGCCCGAGCGATCGCGACCCGCTGACGCTGGCCGCCGGAGAGCTCGTCGATCTTCCGCGCCGCGAACTCCTGCATGTGCACGCGGCCGAGCATCTCGTCGACGCGTCGACCGACCTCGGCCTTCGGCATCTTCCGCAGCTGCAGGCCGTAGGCCACGTTGTCCCGGACGTTCTTGTGCGGGAACAGCGCGAAGTGCTGGAAGACCATCGAGAACTCGCGCTTGTGCGGCGGGAGGAACGTGATGTCCTCCCCGGCCAGGCGCACCGAGCCGTCCGTGGGCTGGTCCGTCCCGGTGATGATCCGCAGCGTCGTCGTCTTGCCGCTGCCGCTCGGGCCGATCAGCGAGATGAACTCGCCCTCGGCGATCGACACGTCGATGCCGTGGAGCACTTGGGTGTCGCCGAAGCTCTTCGTCACGCCATCGAGCTCGAGGTATCCAGATGTGGTGTTCACGGGCGTCTCCTTGGACGGGTCACGACGGCGGTGCGCTCTGTGCGCGGGAGCACGTTGCGGGAGTCACGCTAGACCGAAGCGAGCCCGCCGTCAACCCAATCGGATCCATTAGGACCAGAATTTGCGCAGAAACGAGGTTCGCATGCGCTCTTTGGATCCGATTCATCCATCTGGACAACCTCGACGGTCACCGTTGTCCGCCCTGGCGCGGTCACCGCTGCCGCCCGCCCCGGTCAAGCGGCCCGGGCCACCGCCGAATCCGCGATCGGCCGCCACTCGCCGCCCGGTGGCGAGCAGGCACGCACCACCGGGCGAGACGTCAGGCGGCCACCGCGAGCGACCGTTCGAGACCCTCGGCGATGCCGGCGGCCAGGAACCGCAGTTCGTCGTCGGTCGTCGTGAGCGGCGGCGAGATCGCCACCGCGGAGCCGAGAGGACGCACAAGGACGCCGGCGTCGCGGATCGCGAGCGCGACGTCGGGGATCCCGATCCCTCGCGCGTGGAGCGCATCCGGGTCGATCTCGACCGCCGCCATCACGCCGAGGCCCGCACGGATCTCCCGGACCGCGGGATGACCCGCGAGCGGCGCCAGCACCGCCGCGATCTCCGCTTCCAGGTCGAGGGCGCGTTCGAGCAGACCCTCCCGCTCGATCAGGTCGATGTTGGCGAGCGCCGCCGCGCACGCAGCGGGGTGCCCCGCGTACGTCGCACCGTGCCGCAGGGCCATCCCGTCGCCGTCCCAGAAGGGCGCGGCGACGCGAGCCGACACCACCACGCCGCCGAGCGGCTGGTAGCCGCTGGTCACGCCCTTCGCGAAGACGATCATGTCCGGCTCGAGCCCCCAGCGCTCCACGCCGTACCACGTCCCGAGCCGCCCGAATCCGCAGATCACGCAGTCGGCGATCAGCAGGACGCCGTACGTGCGGCAGACGTCGGCGACGGCGACGAGGTAGCCGTCCGGAGGCAGCAGAACCCCGCCCGCACCGACGACGGGCTCGACGAAGAACGCCGCGACCCGCTCCGGACCGACGCGGAGGATCTCCCGCTCGAGCTCGTCCGCGGAGTCGTGCGCGATCTGCGACGCGTCGGCCAGCAGCGTGCCGAAGCCGTCGCGGTTGAGCGGAATCCCGCCGACGCTCGTGCCGATCCCGTTGGTGCCGTGGAAGCTGTTGTGTCGGCCGATCAGATGGACCCGCCCCGGCTCGCCGACCGCGGACCAGTAGCGGCGGGCGATCTTGGCAGCGGCGTCGACCCCGTCGCCTCCGCCGGTCCCGAGGAAGATCCGGGAATCCGGCATCGGCGAGAGGTCGGCCAGGCGGGAAGCCAGCTCCAGAGCCGGAGGATTCGCGTAGTCCCCGAAGACCGAGTAGGCGTCGAGGCGCCGAAGCTGGTCGGTGATCGCGTCGACGATCTCCGGGCGGCCATGGCCGACGTTCGCGTACCAGAGGCTCGAGGTCGCGTCGAGGTACCGGCGTCCCGCGGTGTCCCAGATCCACGACCCCTCCCCCCGCTCGAGGACGAACTCCGCGCCGCGGACCTCCGCCATGTTGGCGTTGGGGTGCCAGAGTCGCGTCTCCCGGTGCTCCACGCTCACGCGACCAGCTCCAGTGCGCGCTCGGCGAGCCCGGCGGCATCGAGCCCGTAGTGGCGGTAGAGGTGCGTCGGTGGACCGATCAGCGCGTACTCGTCCTTCGGCATCCCCGCGCGGACCATCCGCACGCCGCCGACGCGACCGTCGACGAGGGCGTCCGCACAGGCCGACGCGACCCCGCCGATGACGTTGTGCTCCTCGGCCACGAGAAGGCGACCGGTGCGGGCGGCGAGCTCGCAGAGCCCGTCCCCGTCGAACGGACGGATCGTATGCGCGTCGACGACGGCGGCGCTGATCCCCTCGGCCGCGAGGATCTCGGCTGCTCCGAGCGCGGCCGAGACCGTGACGCCGTTCGCGACGATGGCGAGGTCAGACCCGTCGCGGAGATGCGCGAGCCTGCCGAACTCGAAGGCCTCGGGGCGCGAGCCGTAGACGTCGACGTCGCGGCCGCGACCCACGCGCAGGTACACCGGGCCGGGCAGGTCCAGCGTCTGCTCGATCGCCCGCTCGGTCGAGGTCTCGTCCGACGGACAGACCACCGTCATGTTCGCCATCGAGCGCATCAGGCCGAGATCCTCGGTGGCGTGGTGCGAGGTCCCGTAGAAGCCCAGCGAGATCCCGGCGTGATGCGCGAGGATCCGCACCGGCAGGTTCGGGTAGGCCGCGTCCGTCCGAATCTGCTCGGCGCAGAGCAGCCCGACGAAGCTCGCGAAGGTGGCCACGTACGGCACGTAGCCGTAGGTCGCCATGCCGGCGGCCATCGTCACCATGTGCTGCTCGGAGATCCCGACGTTGAAGAAGCGATCGGGGTGCCGGCGCTCGAACTCGACGGTGCGGTTGGAGAACTTGACGTCGGCCGTCAGGACGACGATGCGCTCGTCGTCGTCGGCGATCCGAGCGAGCACCTTCCCCGCGTTCGCCGACGTGGCGAGCTTCTCGGAGCCCGCCATGTCCCAGCTCCCCTCGTGGCTCGGGACCGGGGCTCGGTAGGTCTGCTCAGGCACGTGCGTCCAGCTCCTTCAGGGTGTCGGCGGCGTCGGCGGGCGCCAGGTATCCGAGGTGCCACGTGCGCGACAGCTCCATGTAGTCCACGCCCTTGCCCTTGATCGTCTTGGCGACGATGCAGACCGGCCGGGTCGCCTCGCGACGGTCGCCGAGACCGTCGAAGACCCGCAGCAGCGCCTCGATGTCGTGGCCGTCGACGTGCACCACGTCCCAGCCGAAGGCCTCGAACCGGCCGTCGACCGGCTCGACCCCCATGACCTCGTCCGTGATCCCGTCGAGGCCCATCTGGTTGCGGTCGACGATCGCAACGAGGTTCCCGAGCCCGAAGTGGGCGGCGGCCTGCGCCGCTTCCCACACCTGACCCTCGTTCAGCTCCTGATCGCCCAGGAGGACCCACAGGCGGGTGTCGCGGAAGCCCTTCAGCCGTGCGGCCTGGGCCATTCCCACGCCGATCGACAGCCCGTGCCCGAGCGACCCGGACGAGAAGTCGATCCCGGCGACCTTGCGCATGTCGGGGTGGTCGCCGAGCGGGTTGCCCAGGCGCGTGTACTCGTCGAGGACGGCCGGGTCGAGGTATCCCCTCTCAGCCAGCAGCGGATAGACGCCGACCGCGACATGCCCCTTCGAGAGCACCAGCCTGTCGCGCTCGGCCCACTCCGGGTCGTCGGAGAGCCGCATCACGCCGGAGTAGAGCGCCGCCAGGATCTCGGCGCACGAGTAGACGCTCGGGTAGTGGCCGGTCTTGGCGACTACGATCAACCGGACGGTCTCGCGGCGGATGAACGCGGCGCGCGCTCGGACCTCGTCGATCCGCGACGCGACGGCCGGATCGGTCGGCGTCGTGGCGGGGTGTTCTGGCATGGGCGGGATCCCTCGTTGACTTGCGACGCGACGACACGTCACCGTCCCATCAACGTAGAGGATCCACTAAGGCGGATCAAGGCCCATTTTTGCCCACGAAGTCCCCTGATCGGATCCAGTCGTCGTCTGAGGCCCAGTGCCCAGGCCGCCCGCCCGCCGACGGCGCAGCAGCGCCGGGGCCCGGGAGGCCTACTCCTTCGGCGCTCGTCGGCGACGCTTCGGGCCGGTCGCGGCGTCCGCCTTCGCGGCTTCGCGCCGCACGAGGTCGATCCGGGTTCGACGGATGTGGCTGCGCTGCCGTTCCGCCGCTTCGCGCGGGTCACCGCGCAGGATCGCGTCGACGATCAGTCGGTGCTCCATGTGCACGATCTCGAGCTGCTCGCGGGTCATCCCGGCGATGTGCGCCCGGCGGTAGTGCTGGGTCTGGTTCCAGAACCGCTGCACCAGCTCGCGCGTCTGCCCCATGCGCGCACCCTCGAACGTCGCTAGATGGAACTCGCGGTCCTCGAGCAGCCACCGGGACGGATCGCCGGCATGCTCCTCCACCGCTGCGGCCCGCCGCACGATCTCGTCCTTCTGCTCGTCCGTCAGGTGGCGGACGCTCTCGTCGATCAGCAACGGCTCGACTGCTTCGCGGAGGCGGTACAGCTCCATCCCCTCCTCGACGTCGATCCGGGCGACATGCGCACCGCTGTGGGGCTTCAGCGTCAGCAGCCCCGCGCTCTCCAGGAGCCGCAGCGCCTCGCGGACCGGGAGACGACTCACGCCGTACTCCTCGGCGATCGCCTCCTGGAGGATCCGGGCGCCGGGCTCCAGCTCCCCACTCAGGATCCGATCGCGAACCCCGCGGAAGATCGTCTGGCTGACGGGCTGGTAAGGGCCGTCGGCACGAGGACGCGCGGGCGGGTCGACGTCCGTTGGCGCGGCGGGGCGGTCAGCAGGCATTTCGTCGGTCTCGTTCGGATCTCGGGAGTGCGGACGCGGATCTGTCGGACGGGAGATCGGCACTCCGACCGCGGACGACACCACCGCGCTGCGGATCCGATGGTACCCATACAACGCGTACGCGACCCCCTCGAGCTCGCGTTTCGGATCCACTGAGCAGGCAGGCACGCGCCGGCGTGCCACCCGGGCGCAGGCGCCTGGCAGCTCGTGGCCGTCCAGCGCAGGCCACCGGCGCCGCCGGGCCCGAAGCTCGATCAGGCAGCCACCGGGGCCTCGGCTCCGTGCAGCCGCGTGACCCCGCCGTCGATCACGAGGTCCGTGCCGTAGGCGAACGCGGCCTCGTCGGAAGCGAGGAAGGCGATCGCCGCCGCGACCTCCGCCGGGCTGCTGAGCCGACCGACCGGGACCCCGGCCACGACGTCCCGCATCGCGGCATCGTGACGGTCCGCGGGGATACCCAGCTTCGTGAACAGCGGGGTGTCGGTCGGGCCGGGGCTGACGACGTTGACCCGGACCCCCCGGCCCATGAGCTCCGCCGACAACGACTGCGCCATCACCGACACCGCGGCCTTGCTCCCACCGTAGACGCTGCCGCCGGCGAACCCGCCGCGGGCCGCGTTCGACGAGGTGAAGACCACCGACGCGCCCGATCGAAGGTGCGGCAACAGCGCTTGGAGGGCGAAGAACGGCGCCTTGACGTTGACGTCGAACACGCGGTCGAACCCCGCCTCGTCCCAGGCGTCCACCGGACGCCAGTCCGAGACCCCCGCGTTGAGCACGGCGACGTCGATGCCACCGAGGACGCGGGCGGCCTCGTCGACCGTCCGGCGCTGCGCGTCGAGGTCCAGCGCGTCGACGGCGAGGACCCGAGCGGCCTCTCCCAGCTCCGCCTGCACGCGGGCGACGCCGTCGGGCCGGCGGCCGGTCGTGACGACTCGGGCGCCCTCGGCGACCAGGCGGTCGACGGTGGCGCGGCCGATGCCGGAGGTGCCGCCGGTGACGAAGGCGGTCTTGTCGGTGAAACGGGCCATGGTGCTCCTCGGTGTGGTCGTTCGGCTCAGGTGGTGAGTTGAGTCACTCACCTCTTGACAGTAGCACGGCGATCCAGCGAGGCAAGTCGACCGACTCACCTCGTCGGTATCGTGCGCGTGGTGGCGACGACCAGCGAGTACCACGACCGGATCCAGCGCGAGAAGCGGGAGGCGATCCTGCGGGCAGCCACCGACCTGTTCCTCGAGCTCGGCTACGACGGCACCTCGCTGGCGAAGGTCGCCGCGACCGCTGGGGTCTCGACGGCGACGCTGTTCAAGCGGTTCCCGACCAAGGCCGCGCTCTTCGACGCGATCGACACCGTGCACTGGGCCGTCGGCGAGCAGGGCGAGGAGCCTCCGCGGACGGGCGACCCCCGGGGCGGGCTGCGGGCCATCGGGCTCCGCTACGCCGAGCTGATGACCCGGCCGGAGATGGTCGCGCTGTTCCGGATCGTGATCGCCGAGGTGCCCCGCTTCCCCGAGCTCGGCCAGCGCCACTTCTCGCTCGGCAAGCTGCCGTTCTGGGACGCCGTTCGGACCTACGTCGAGGCTGAGTCGGCGGCGGGCACGCTGCACGTCGAGGACTCCGAGGTCGCCACGACCCACTTCCTGGGGATGATCGCGACGTTCTGCTTCTGGCCCCGCATGCTGCTCGTGGACTACGACCCCGGGCAGGACGCGACGCACCGTGAGGTCGCCGAGGCCGTGGAGACCTTCATGGCCCGGTACGCACCCCGGTGACGCCCGTCCGTCACCCGGTGCTCACCCGCGAGCTGGGCCGGATCAGCTTGCGGTATCGGGCTGCTCGAGGATCCCCGAGAGCACGTCGAGCGCGCGGGCCCGGTGAGCGTCGAGTGCGGCCGTCAGCGCATCGGCATCCCGGGCTTCGACGGCCGCGATGATCTGCTCGTGCGCCTCGGCGGCGCGACTGCGCTCCGCCGGGTCGTTGTAGTACATCGCCCGGTAGGCCTCGGTCGAATCCCACAGCAGCTGGATCAACCGCAACGTGTGCGGCTGATCGTCGGAGCGCATGATCGCGAAGTGGAACCGCCGGTTGGCGGCGAGCTCGCTCGCGACGTCGGCGGCTTCGGCCGCCACGACGCAGTCGTCGGCCGCCGCCCGGATCTCCCGCAGATCGTCGTCGTCGAGGCCGGGAAGGGCGAGCCGAGCCGCACGCTCCTCCAGCAGGCCACGCAGGGCGTAGATCTCGCGAACGTCGTCGATCCGCAGCTCGGTGACGAAGTACCCGCGACGGGCGATGTAGGTCAGCTGCCCCTCCTGCCCCAGCACCCGCAGCGCCTCCCGCACCGGCGCGACGCTGAGCCCGACGCTCGCCGCGACATCCTCCTGACCGACGCGCGCCCCAGGGCGCAGCTCCCCGGTGACGATCGCGTGACGAAGCCACGCGACCGCGTGTTCCTGGGCCGTCCTGGGGACGCGGGGCGCGATCATGCTCGTTCGATCCTAGTCATCGGAGATCCCGCCTCGGCGGCACGCTCGGGGTCGACGGACCCGAGCCGTCCCTCAGCCGCCGATCCGCGTGATCTCGCCGGATGCGACGGCGCTCACCGGTAGGCCGCGATACCGGTCAGGGCCTCGCCGACGACCAGCGAGTGGACGTCCGCGGTGCCCTCGTAGGTCACGACCGATTCCAGGTTGTTCATGTGGCGGATCACCGGATACTCGAGCGTGATCCCGTTGCCGCCGAGCACCTGGCGCGCCGCGCGACAGACGTCGAGCGCGGCGTTGACGTTGCCCAGCTTGCCCATCGAGACCTGCTGCGGATGCAACTGCCCGGCGTCCTTGAGGCGCCCGAGCTGCAGGGCCACCAGCGTCCCGCGGTTGACCTCGACCCCCATCCACGCGAGCTTCTGCTGCTGGATCTGGAACGACGCGATCGGCTTGTCGAACTGGATCCGGGTCCCGGCGTAGTCGAGGGCGGCCTCGAAGCAGGCCCGTGCCGCGCCGACCGCACCCCAGACGATGCCGTAGCGCGCCTCGTTCAGGCACGACAGCGGTCCGCGCAGCGATGCGACCTCGGGCAGCGCCGCCGAGTCCGGGAGGCGGACGTCGTCGAGCACCAGCTCGCTGGTGACCGATGCGCGCAGCGAGAGCTTCTTGTGGATCTCCGGCGCCGAGAAGCCCTTCGTGTCGGAAGGCACCACGAAGCCGCGGATCCGGTCGTCGTTCGTGCAGCGAGCCCAGACGACCGCGACGTCGGAGATCGAGCCGTTGGTGATCCACATCTTCTGGCCGTTGAGCACCCAGTCGTCGCCGTCCCGGCGCGCGGTCGTGCGCATCGACCCCGGGTCGGACCCCGAGTCCGGCTCGGTCAGGCCGAAGCAGCCGATCGCGGTGCCGGCGGCCATCCGCGGCAGCCACTGCTGCTTCTGCTCCTCCGAGCCCCAGCGCCAGATCGCGAACATCGCGAGCGAGCCCTGGACCGAGACCATCGAGCGGATGCCGCTGTCTCCCGCCTCGAGTTCGAGGCACGCGAGCCCGTACGCGGTGGCGCTCATGCCCGCACAGTCGTAGCCCTCCAGGTGCATCCCGAGCACGCCGAGCTTGCCGAGCTCGGGGAACAGCTCCTTCGGCGCGCTCGCGCTCTCGAACCAGTCCCCCACGTCGGGCAGCACGCGGTCGCGAACGAAGCTCCGCACCGTGTCGCGGATCGCGCGTTCCTCGTCGTCGAGCAGGTGATCGACGTTGAGGAAGTCGTGGGGCCTGAGCGGCGTGGTGGGATCAGCGGTATGGGACATCTCTGGGCTTTCTCGGGTGCGTACGGATGGACAGGAGCGAGCAGCGCGGGCGAAGCCGGCTACCGGGGTCGGACGTAGACCGTCTTCTCGAAGGTGAAGAACTCGCGGGCCGCCAGGCCCTGCTCGCGGTGCATCGAGCTGGAGGACTTGACGCCGCCGAACGGCGCGTTGACCTCGACGCCGGCCGTCTCGCGGTTGACGTGGACGAGTCCCGACTGCGTCTCCCGGGCGAACCGCAGAGCGGTCCCGAGGTCGCGGGTGAAGATGCCGGAGGAGAGGCCGAACTCGGAGTCGTTCGCCAGGCGGATCGCGTCGTCGACGTCGTCGACCGCGTTCACGCACAGCACCGGCCCGAAGACCTCTTCGCGGATCAGCGGGTGATCCTCCGGGACGTCGACGTAGACCGTTGGCATGATCCAGAGCCCCTCGTCGCCCGCCCCGGCGGTTCCCCCGCAGAGCGCAGTGATGCCGTCGGCGACCGCACCCTGGAGGTAGCCGCGGATCGCATCGAACTGCTCTCGCGACGCGACCGGACCGATGTCGGTCGCCGGCGAGGACGGATCTCCGACCTCGAACCGCTCGACGCGCGCCACGAGCTTCGACACGAACTCGTCGCGGACCGCCTGCTCGACGTAGACCCGGCTGGTAGCGGTGCAGCGCTGGCCGGCCTGCAGCATCGCGCCGCGCGCGACCTGCTCGACGGCGTCGTCGATGTCGGCGTCGGCGAGCACGATGGCGGGGTTCTTTCCCCCGAGCTCGAGCTGCAGCTTGACGTTCCGTCCGGCCAGCGCGCGCTCGAGCGTCTGCCCGACGCCGACCGAGCCGGTGAAGGTGAGACCGGCCAGGGCCGGATGCGACGTGATCGACGCGGAGAGCGCGCGGCCGGACCCGGTGAGCAGGTTCAGCACGCCGGGGGGAAGCCCGGCGTCCTCGAAGACCTGGGCGAGCAGGACCGCCGAACCGGACGCGGCCTCCGCCGGCTTCCAGACGACTGCGTTGCCGTACGCGAGCGCCGGGGCGAGCTTCCACAGCGGAATCGCCACCGGGAAGTTCCACGGCGTGACCGCCGCCACGACGCCGAGCGGTTCCCGAAGCGTCAGCAGGAGCGTCTGCGGATCCGTCGCCCCGAACGTCTCGCCCGACGCCTGGAGCGCCGCTCCGGCGTGGAAGCGGAGGATCGCCGCGCCGCGAAGCACCTCGCCGCGAGCGTCGCGGTGCGCCTTGCCGATGTCCGCGACGAGCGTTGCGGTCGCCTGCTCGGCGCGCGCCTCGAGGATGTCGGCCGCCCGGCGGAGCACGTCGGCCCGCTCGTGGACGGACGCGCCGGACCACCCCGGCTGCGCATCGGACGCGGCGTCGTACGCGCCGTCGACGTCGGCGGGCGTGGCTGACCCGTACGTTCCCGCCGCTGCGGCGAGGTTCGCGGGGTTCCGCCGTTCGAAGTGGTCGGCCGCTTCGCGCCAACTGCCCCCGATGTAGATGGTCTGCCGATCCGGACGCCCCGCCGTGGTCATCTGATGCTCTTTCCCGCGGAACCCCCGCACGAGAATTTTCGAATATCTATAATCTAGCATCATGGCGTCCGCTCTTGACGACCTCGTGATCGTCGACTTCTCCCGGGTTCTCGCCGGACCACTCGCGACGATGGTCCTCGCGGACCTCGGGGCCACCGTGATCAAGGTGGAGCGGCCGGGGTCCGGGGACGACACCCGCACCTGGGGGCCGCCCTGGGCCGAGGACGGCACGGCGAGCTACTTCCTCAGCGTCAACCGGAACAAGTCGAGCGTGGCGCTCGACCTCCGTGACGTGGCCGACCTCGAGACCGTCCGCAAGCTCGTGGCCAAGGCCGACGTCGTCGTCGAGAACTTCCGCCCCGGCGTGATGGATCGTCTGGGCCTGGGGTACGACCAGCTGTCGGCCGCCGATCGCTCGCTGGTCTACTGCTCGATCACCGGCTTCGGTCGGGACGGCGGTGCCGCGCTGCCCGGCTACGACCTGCTCGTGCAGGCCGTCGGAGGGCTGATGAGCGTCACGGGCGATCCCGACGGAGAACCGCAGAAGGTGGGTGTCGCGCTGGTCGACGTGATCTGCGGCCTCTTCGCAGCGACGGGGATCCTCGCCGCGCTTCGCCACCGGCAGCGCACGGGCGTCGGCCAGCGGGTCGAAGTCGACCTGATGTCCTCCCTGCTCGCCGCCCTCGTCAACCAGTCGTCGGCGGTGACGACCGCCGACGCCGTTCCGAAGCGCATGGGCAACGCCCATCCGAGCATCGCGCCGTACGAGGTCTTCCCCTGTGCCGATGGCGAGTTCGTCGTCGCGTGCGGGACCGACCGCCAGTTCGAGCAGCTCGCGGCCGAGATCGGGGCTCCCGAGCTGGCCGACGACGCCCGCTTCTCGACCAACGCCGAACGGGTCGCGCACCGAGACGCGCTTCGCGCGTTGCTGGCGCAGCGGTTCGCCGAGCGCGATGCCGCGGCGTGGACGGCCGCCCTGCTGTCGCGCGGGGTGCCCGCCGGCGAGGTCAACGACATCGCGGGAGCGATCGCGATGGCCCAGCAGCTGGGGCTCGCGCCGACCGTGGACGTCCCCCAGGCCTCCGGTGACAGCGTGCGACTGGTCCGCAATCCGATCCGGCTCTCGGCGACGCCCGCCACCTACCGAACCGCTCCACCCGCCCTGGGCCAGGACCAGGCGGCCGTGCTCCGCACGTCGCTCCTCCCCGATCAGGACACCGCACAGCGTCCGCACGCCAATCCCGAGACGAATATTGGCTAGCGGAGGGGGTAGATACGCTGCATGCGCGTCATTGGCCGACCACTCACCCTCGTCGCCACCGCCGCCGCCGGCTTGGCCTTCGGCGCTGCCGCGACGCAGGCCAGCAACACGCTGCTGATCGCCGGAGAAGGGACCAGCGGGACGGTCGAGAGCCTCGCGCTGGACCCAGACGGTACGCCGGTCCCGATGATCAACGGCGTGCGGTCGAATCTGGGCCTGTCGGGCGCCAAGGTGCGCCGGCCGATCTTCGCCGCGGACGCACAGTCGGCGTGGGTCTCGTCGTCGTCCGCGGGTATCCGGGTGCTCCGCCCCGCCCACCTGGGATGGTCGACCCGCGAGGCCGGGTCGTTCGGGCCGATCCGCCTGGCCCTCGCCGCGACCCCGGACGGGCGCTTCGGCATCGGTGGCGACGGCAACGACGTCGTGGCGTTCCACCTCGACGGACCGTCGGCCGGGACGGTGACGGGCCGCGTGACCTACCAGTTCGCAGACGGGTTCGCGGTCTCTCCCGACGGGCGCTTCCTGTTCTTGGGGAACACCCGCGAGCAACAGGGACGGTTCAGCACCTTCGCGATCGGAGACGACGGGTCGTTGACTGCCGTCGCCGAGACGCGGGGCCCGAGAACCGGACGTCTGGCGGTCGCCCCCGACGGGCGCACCGTCTACGGGGCGGGCACCTTCGGCGGACCATCGTGGTTCCGGGTGGCGGCCGACGGATCGCTGGTCGCGCAGGCGTGGGTCGATGTCCCGCGCACCCACATATCGGCGAAGGACGTCGTGGTCTCGCCCGACGGTCGCTTCGTCTACACGTTCGATTCCCACGAGGTCCACGCCTACCGCCTCGAGGCCGACGGAAGACCGGTATATCTGGCGAGCGCGGCCGTGGGCTCCGGGTGGTCGATGGACTCGTTCGCGATCGCGCCGTCGGGGCGGACGATTTACGCGACCCACCACAGCTCGAAGGGCCTGGCGGTCTTCGACATCGGAGCGGACGGCGCCCCGACCTTGCGTCGGCCTGTAGTCGAGCACCGCGTGTGGAGCCCCGAGCCCTACGATGCGCTCGCCGTCTCCCCTGACCAGGCGCCGGTCGCATCGTTCGCGGCGAGCCCGGCACCAGCCGGCCTACCGACGACGTTCGACGCCTCGGCGTCGTACGACCCCGACGGCCAGGTCGCGCGGTACGACTGGGATCTCGGCGACGGGACGATCCTCGCCGATCACGGCCCGCAGGTTTCGCACGTCTACGGGACGCCGGGAGCGCGCACGGTGCGCCTGACGGTCACCGACGCCGTCGGTACGTCGACCGAGCGGGTCTTCACCGGACGGCAGGTCGTGCGCAACGGCGGCCCCGGCGCGGCCCAGCAGCAGACCGTCGAGGTCCCGCACGCCCACGGGAACCCGCCTGCCCCGGAGGCGCCGCCTCCGGCGATCCCGCCCGCCCCGTCCGCGCCGCCGCCCAGCCCTGTCGTGAGCGTCCCGCCGGCCAGTGGCGCACGTCCCGCCGTGCGTCAGGTTCGGGTGACCCGCAACCGGATCACGTTCCGGACGTCGTCGGTGAAGCAGGTGCGAGCCACCGTTCGCCGCCAGTCGCAGGCGGGCAAGCGGCGGACGTGGCGGACCGTCGCCACCCGCTCCATCCGCCCGAAGGGCCGGAACCCGTCCATCCTCAAGCTCCGGCTGCGACCCGGCGTCTACCGGATCGCCCTGCGGCTGACCGGCACGTCGGGACGCAGCACCACCGTCCGGGTCGGTCGCACCGTCCGATGAGGTCCGATCGGACGCCGCCGGTTCGATGACCTCGGTCGGCGGCACGTGCTCGCCGGCCACCTTCCGGAGTCCTCGATCCGATTCCCAATTGTTCAAGACGCCTCCGGCGTCGCCCAGCATGATCGGACCGATGAGCGACCAGCCGATCGTGCTCCCGCCGGGCGCCGGGCGCACCTACGAGATCGGTCCCCTGCGCGGGGTCTTCAAGGCCGACGGGGTCGAGACCGGCGATCGCTACTGCGTGTCCGAGTGGTCGCTCGGTCCGGGACAGATCGGGCCGGGACCGCACCACCACGACGGCAACGACGAGCTCTTCCTGGTCACCGCGGGGACGATGTCGTTCCTCGTCGGCGAGCAGTGGATCGCGGCGCCGGCAGGCACGTTCGTCCGTATCCCGGCCGGGATGACCCACGACTTCGCCAACCGCGGCGACGACACCGCCTCCGCGTTCAACGTGTTCATCCCCGGCGGGTTCGAAGCCCCGTTCCGGGAGTGGTGGGAGCACCGGACGACCAGATCCGATCACGACCCCGAAGGAAGCAGATGAAGCTCGAGTTCCTGTTCGTGCCGACCTCCGACCTCGAAGCCTCGCTGGCGCTCTACCGCGACGGCCTCGGCTTCGAGGAGCAGTGGCGGGAGGGTGACGCAACCGTCGCCCTGGCGCTGCCGGGCGCCGACGTAGCGCTGATGCTCGACGCCCACGACCCCGACGCGCCGATCGGGCCGCTGTTCATCGTCGACAGCGTCGAGGCGTTCCACGCCGACCGTCCCGACACGCTCGTCGTCGCCGACCCGCCGTCGGAGATCCCCGGCGGTGCGATGGCCACCTACCGCGACCCGGACGGAGCGACGATCTACGTGATGGACCAGTCGACGGACGCCGCCGCTGCGCAGTAGCCCCTCGGTCCCGATGCGACCGCGGTCGACGCGGGGCCGCACGCTCGCCAGCGGTGACCTTCGTACGCATGAACCGGCACGAGGGGCGCGGGGCGGGAGCGCGGTCGACGACGATGCGGCTCCGGCGCCCTCAGAAGACCATGAGGACCCGAACGTGCCGACGTCCCTGCGAGCAGCGGTACTCGGCCGACCCGTCACCGCCGTCCTCGGCGTTCGTGCCGCCGAGGTACCGGCACCGGTAGCCGCGCACCGTCACGGACGTCGGCCACTGCGACGGGGATGCCGATGCGCCCATCCGCTTCTGCAGTGGTCCGACGATCCGCACGCCCGTCCTGCAGGTCGCCCCGCCCCGCACCTTGATGCTGCCCCAGGCCGCCAAGCCGTGCCGGCCAACCTCGGCGTTGGACGTCGCCCCGCACGCACGGTAGGCCGACGCCGCGTGAGCCGGCGCCGCCACCGCCGCCGAAGCCACCGCACCCGTCGCTATCGCCAGCCCGCACAGCGGCAGGAGTCGAGCGGGAAGGCGGTTCAGCATCGGTGCACCGTACACGGCGAGCACGCCGGTGCCGAGGCCCGGTTCGTCGGCGAGCACGCGGGGCAGGGCGGTCAGGCCCGACGGAACCCCCGACCCGCGTTCGGATCGAGCGGGCTCGGCGGGAGATCGCTCGGCGGGTCCTCCAGGTTGTAGTCCGAGGGAGCGATGTCGTTCGGCGCATCGGGGTGGAACAGCGACGCCAGCAGCTGGGCCTGGCCGCGTCCGACGCCGAGCTCGCCCATCCCGCCGTTGTACATCCGGATGCCGGCGGACTCGCAGTGGGCGTAGAGCGCGCTGAGCTCCTCCAGGCGCCCGACGCGACACGGCTTGACGTTGACGATCCCCACCCGGATCGCGACCTCGTCGATCGACGCGACGCTGACGATCGGGGCGTCGTAGGACACGCGGTCGGCGATCGGCGCGAGCATCTCGTGCACCGCCGGGTGGTCGATCGGATCCTCGAAGACCGCTTCGGGGAACGTCGCCAGCGTGCGCTCGTACATCGCCAGCAGCGCCGGCTCGTCCTCGATCTCCATGCCGTACTGGCCCTTGAAGTCGATCGTGGCGACGCCCTCGACGGCCGCGACGCGGTCCATGATCTCCTGGGTCCACGACGGCGCGACGTCGAGCTTGAAGCCGACCGTCGGGTGGAGCGTCCGCCGCTTGGCCACCTTGTCGATGTCCGGTGGATCGCCGAGCCCGAACGAGGTGACGAACGTGATCGGCTGGGGCGTCCGCCCAAGGACCTCGGGCAGGCTCGTGCCCGCCTGTCGCAACGCCAGGTCGAGCCCTGCCGACTCGAACGTCCAGCGTCGCCAGTTGCGCGCCAGCTCGAACTCCGGTGGCTGGGCCCACATCTCGATCGTGTCGAGGTGGGCGAGGAACTCCGCGAGCGTGGCCCACTCGCCGGTCAGGGAGAGGTCGAGCGCGCGCAGGCTCTCCTGCGCCTCCGGCATGCCGACCTGCTCGCCGATGCCCTCCTCGCCGCCACCCCGCAGGCGCAGCTGGGTGGTCGAGAAGTCCTCCGTTGGGTTCGGTCCGATCGCGGTCGGTCCGCTCGGCCGGAGCGTCTCGAACGAGAACGACTCGATCGTGATCGGCAGGTCCTTGACGGCGGTCCAGAGGTCGGTCATTAGCGTGTCCCGGAGGTCGCGGGGTCGGGCACGAGTGACCCTACCTCCGCGGCCGGGGGAGCCCGCGAGAGTGCGGGCCCGCACGGCCACGCTCCCGTCACCAGCCGCGTCCGGCGAGGACCTGATCCTCGCCCAGCTTGCG
>JBQGEK010000259.1:0-5896 GCA_052039575.1 Patulibacter sp.
ACCGAACGCGCACGGCACGACGAAACCCGGCACGATCGCCGTAACCGCTTCCCCTCCGACCGATCCGACACCAAGGACGCTGATCAGATGGCTTTCTCCGTTCCCCCGCTCCCCTACGCCTACGACGCGCTGGAGCCGCACATCGACGAGCAGACGATGCGGATCCATCACGACAAGCACCACCAGGCGTACGTCGACAAGGCGAACGCGGCGCTCGAGGGCACCGACCTGGCGAACGCCTCGGTCGAGGAGGTCGTGACGAAGCTCGACAGCCTGCCCGCCGACAAGCAGGGTCCGGTTCGCAACAACGCCGGTGGCCACTACAACCACTCGCTGTTCTGGGAGGCCCTGTCGGGCGACGGCGGCGGCGCCCCGTCGGGTGACCTGGCCGCCAAGATCGACGCCGCCTTCGGCTCGTTCGACGCGTTCAAGGAGCAGTTCGAGGCCGCCGGCGTGGCGCGCTTCGGGTCGGGCTGGGTCTGGCTCGTGCAGTCCGGCGACGCCGTCGAGATCGTCACGACGCCCAACCAGGACACGCCGCTGTCGGACGGCAAGACGCCGCTGCTGGGCAACGACGTCTGGGAGCACGCCTACTACCTGAAGTACCAGAACCGTCGCCCGGACTACCTGAAGGCGTACTGGAACGTCGTCGACTGGAACGTCGTCGCCGGGCGCCTCAACGGCTGATCCCGCAACGACACGAGAGAACGAGAAGGGGACCCACCGCTCATGGCCTACGTCATCGCCGAACCGTGCATCGGGCAGAAGGACGCCTCCTGCACCGAGGTGTGCCCGGTCGACTGCATCCACCCGACCCCGGACGAGCCGGAGTTCGAGACGGTGAAGCAGCTGTTCATCGACCCGGAGGAGTGCATCGACTGCGACGCCTGCGTCGAGGCCTGCCCCGTGGATGCGATCTTCGCCGAGGATCAGATTCCGGACGAGTGGGAGCCGTTCGTCGCGCTCAACGCGAAGCACTACGCGTAGTCGCGTAGCGGGTACTCCGGGCGACCCTCGCGGGTCGCTCCGTCTCTCATCAGGGCGTCCTCCGGGGCGCCCTGAGTCGTTCCATCGGGCAAGATGTGCCCGTGCTCGCCTCGATCCCCAGCCCCGCCGACGGCGGGCTGTCCATCGGCCCGCTGACCCTCCAGGCGTACGGCCTGGCCTACGTCGTCGGTCTGGCCGCCGCGATCTACATCGGACTCAAGCTCTGGGAGAGCCGCGGAGGCGACCGCGAGCTCGTCTTCGACGCCGCGACCTGGGGCTTCCCCGCCGGCATCGTCGGTGGCCGGCTCTACCACGTGATCACCAGCTGGAACGAGCTGCCCGACGAGTGGTGGGGCCCGTTCGCGATCTGGGAAGGCGGCATGGGGATCTGGGGCGGCATCGCCGTCGGCGTGCTCGTCGGCTGGTGGCGCGTCCACCGAGCGGGTGCCGACACGGCGCTGTTCGCCGACGCCGCCGCGCCGTCGATCCTTGTCGCGCAGGCGATCGGCCGGATCGGCAACTACTTCAACCAGGAGATCTTCGGCAAGCCGACGACGCTGCCGTGGGGCCTCGAGATCGACCCGGAGAACCGTCCGGTCGGCTACGAGCAGTTCGAGACCTTCCACCCGATGTTCCTCTACGAGGGACTGTGGTGCCTCGGCCTGGCGGCGATCCTGATCGTGCTCTTCAACCGCCGCACGTTCCGCCCGCCCGGGCTGTTCGCGCTCTACGTCGCCGGCTACTCGGCCTTCCGGATCTTCGCCGAGACCCAGCGGCTCGACCCGGCCAATGAGATCCTCGGGATGCGACTGAACTTCTGGGTCGCGTTCGCCCTGATGATCGTCGGCATCGTCGCCTTCATCTACAGCCAGCGCCGCGGCGACGGACTCGGTGATGGCCGCGGCGGCCGGGCGACGGCGCCCGCCCGGAAGTAGCAGCGGTCGAGCGGGTCCCGCGCTGCGCGCCTCGGCGTGAGGCGGGGCCCGTGCAGGACCTGTCTCGCTGGGCGAGCTTCTCGCTACGGGGCTTCGGCGTGGGGCGGGCCGTGCAGCGCCTGACTTGATGGACGCGCTCTGCGCTGCACGCCTCGGCGTGCGGCGGGACCGTGCAGTACGTGGCTCGCCGAGCCCGGCCCTGGCCTGCGTGACCCCGGTCACAAGATTCTGCACCGAGTGACGCTCTAGCCAGTATAATGAATATATGACGAAGCAGAGCGGGGCCGCCGAGGGCGGCGACATCCTCGTCGAACGTCGCGGAGAAGCCGCCTGGATTCGCCTGAACCGACCGGAGCGCCGCAACGCCTACGACGCATCGATGGGCGAGGAGATGATCCAGGCCGTCCGCGACAGCGCGGACGCCGCCATCATCGTTATCACGGGCGAGGGCAAGGGGTTCTGCTCCGGCGGCTACCTGGCCAACCTGGCGAACGCCAACGACGCCGAGATCCGTGCGATGTTCGACGCGTCGTTCCGGCTGTTCGACGAGATCCGTCGCAGCCCGCGCCCGGTGATCGCGGCCGTCAACGGCGGGGCCTTCGGCGGTGGCAATGAGCTCGTCGTCGCCTGCGACTTCGCGATCGCCGTCGAGAGCGCGACCTTCGGCCAGACCGGCCCGCGGATCGGCAGCGCTCCGATCCTCGGCGCCACCAACATGCTGACCGCCAACGTCGGCGAGAAGCGGGCCAAGGAGATCTCGATGCTCTGCCGCAAGTACACCGCGGCCGACGCGCTCGAGCTCGGCTGGATCAACGAGGTCGTGCCCGACGGCACGCTCGACGAGGCCGTCGCCCGCTGGGAGGAGGAGATCCTCCAGCTCAGCCCGCGCTACCTCGAGATCGCCAAGATCAGCTCCAACGTCTGGTGGAACCAGATGCGCGACAGCTACCTGTCCGGCCTGGGGATGCTGCGCCAGGCCGTCGGCTCGGCCGACATGGTCGAGGGTGCCGCGGCGTTCATGGAGAAGCGCAAGCCCAACTTCCCCGGCCGACCCGGAGCGTGACCATGCAGACCTACCGCGACCTCCACCCCGTCGTCCCCGACCCCGCCGACTGGCACCTGCCCGGGATCCTGCGGGCCCGCGCCGCCACCTACGGCGACAAGGTCTACCTGGACGTCCCCGATCACGACAAGCGCTGGACCTACGCGGAGACCCTCGACGCCGCCGAGCGGATCGGGTCGGCGTTCCTGGCCAACGGTCAGGTCGGCGACCGGGTGCTGATCATGGCCCCGAACAGCGGCGAGCTGATCCTGACCTGGTTCGGCGCCGCCGTGGCCGGGATGGCCGAGGTGCCGATCAACACCGGCTACTCGGGCACCTTCCTCGAGCACCAGGTGCGCACGACCGAGCCGCGAGTGGCCGTCGTCGACGCCCAGTTCGCCGAGCGCTTCGTCGCCGACGGCGACCGCTCGGCCTTCGCCAGCATCGAGCGGTTCTACGTGCTCGGCGACGACGCGGCCGCCGTGTCCGCGGCGATCGAGACCCTCGGCACCGGCGGCTGGACCGCCGAGCCGTGGGACGTGCTGCTCGCGTCCGACAAGGCCGAGCTGCCGAACGTCCGCGCGCACGACCTGGCCTGCATCCTCTTCACGTCCGGTACCACCGGGCTGTCGAAGGGCGTGATGATGCCCCACGCGCACATGGAGTTCTTCGCGCAGGAGTGCGTCTCGCTGACGCGCCTGACCGACGAGGACGTCTACATGTGCGTCGGGCCGCTGTTCCACGGCAACGCGCAGTTCCTCGCCGCCTACCCGGCCCTGCTGGCCGGCGCGCGGTTCGTGCTGCGCGAGAAGTTCAGTGCCAGCGGCTGGGTCCGCCAGCTGCGCGAGTGCGGCGCGACCGTGACGAACTTCGTCGGCGTGATGATGGACTGGACCTGGAAGCAGCCGCCGCAGGAGGACGACGCGGACAACCAGCTGCGCTGCATCTTCGCGGCGCCGACGGCGAGCTCGATCGTCGACCAGTTCAAGCAGCGGTTCGGGATCGAGGCGTTCGTCGAGTCGTTCGGCCTGACCGAGACGTCGATGCCGTTCCTCTCGCCCTACGGCGTGGACCGTCCGGCCGGCGCGGCCGGTCTGCTGGTCGAGGACTACTTCGACGTGCGGCTGGTCGACCCGGAGACCGACATCGAGGTCCCGGCCGGACAGGTCGGCGAGCTCGTGGTGCGGACCAAGCTGCCCTGGACGATGTGCACCGGCTACTACGGGATGCCGGACAAGACCGCCGAGGCCCAGCGCAACCTGTGGTTCCACACCGGCGACGCGCTCCGCCGCGACGAGGACGGTTGGTACTACTTCGTCGACCGGTTCAAGGATGCGATTCGCCGACGCGGTGAGAACATCTCGTCGTACGAGGTCGAGCAGGCCGTGCTCGGGCACGCTGCGGTGATCGAGTGCGCGGCGGTCGCCGCGCCCGCCGCGACCGAGGCCGGCGAGGACGAGGTCGCGGTCTTCGTGGTCCTCGAGCAGGGCGCCGAGGCGTCCGTCGACGACCTGCGCGGCTGGTGCGACCAGCGGCTCCCCGCGTTCGCGCGGCCGGAGTTCGTGTCGGTGGTCGACGCGCTGCCGATGACGCCGTCGGGCAAGGTCCGCAAGATCGAGCTGCGCGAATGGGCCGTCGACCTCGCGAAGGACGCCGGAGCGGTCGCATGAGCCGGGCGCCGGGTCGGTCTCCGCGCCGGGCCGGCGCGCACAAGCCCAAGAAGACGGCGATGCTGCTCGCGCAGCGGATCGTCGGCGAGATCGTCGACAGCGGGCTGGAGCCCGGAGCGTCGCTGCTCTCCGAGCGCGAGATGCTCGAGGCGTACGGGGTCGCCCGCGGCACCCTGCGCGAGGCGCTGCGGTTCCTCGAGATCCAGGGCGTGATCACGATCCGCACCGGTCCAGGCGGTGGCCCGGTGGTCAACGCCCCGGCGTCGCGCCACCTGGCGAGCATCATCGCGATGATGCTGCAGCTCGACAACGCGCCGTTCCGCTCGGTGCTCGAGGCGCGGGCGACGCTCGAACCGTGGATGGCCCGCCGCGCCGCCGAGCGTCGCACTGAGGCCCAGCTGGAGTCGCTCCACGAGTCGGTCCGCCGGATCGAGGCCCACGCCGGCGACGACGACGGCTTCCTCGAGGAGAACGCGGTCTTCCACGCCGAGATCGCGACCGCGGCCGGCAACGAGGTCTTCTCGATGGTGATCGGGTCGCTCAACTGGATCGTCGACGGCTCGGTGCTCGGGGTGACCTACTCCGAGCCGCAGCGCAAGGCGATCGCCCGCGAGCACCGTCGGATCTACCAGGCGATCGACGCCCGCGACGGCGATCGCGCCGCCGCGGCGATGGCGGTCCACATGCACGACTACGGCACCTACCTGGAGCGGTTCTTCCCGCAGCTGCTCGACGCGCCGATCCGCTGGGACGCGCTGCCGTGAGCCCGGCCCGCCCCAACGTGAACGGAGAGCAGCCCTGATGTCAGACGTGATCCAGTCGGTCGTCCACGAGGGGCCGCGCGGCAAGATCGTCGCGGTCGACTCCGCCTACGACACCCAGGCCCAGAACCGCGGCCGCGACGTCGTCGTCAACGCGTCCTACAGCGGCGTGCTGCCGGCGCGGTTCGTCGCCGAGCACATGCCGCGCGGCGCGATCGGCGTCGACTGCGGCGTCGGTCCGGAGGGCGCGGGGATCGCGGGCCTCTGGTACCTCGAGGCGCTCGGCGTCCCCGCCGCGACCGCGGACATCGCCACCGTCCGGATGGGCGACGGCGTCGACATGTACGAGACCGCGACGATCAGCTTCGTCAACGCGGTCGCCGCCCGCTGCGGCGTGAGCGTCGGCATGTCGGTCCGCGACGCCGCGCAGGCGCTGCTCGAGAACGACCCGGTCGAGCTGTCGCCGTCGGAGGTCACCAACCGCACGGTGATGGAGACCGC
>JBQGEK010000260.1:0-3268 GCA_052039575.1 Patulibacter sp.
AGAGCCGGCCGTCCTCGCCGAACTTCATCCAGGCGATGTCGTCGCCGACGGTCTCGACGGTCCAGCCCGGCAGCGACGGGATCAGCATCGCCAGGTTGGTCTTACCGCAGGCCGACGGGAACGCGCCCGTGACGTACTTGACCGCGCCCTCGGGCGAGGTCAGCTTGAGGATCAGCATGTGCTCGGCCATCCAGCCCTCGTCGCGCGCCATCACCGAGGCGATGCGCAGCGCGAGGCACTTCTTGCCGAGCAGGGCGTTGCCGCCGTACCCCGAGCCGTAGGACCAGATCTCGCGGGTCTCGGGGTAGTGGACGATGTACTTCGTCTCGGCGTTCGTGGGCCACGGCACGTCGGCCTGACCCTCGGCCAGCGGCGCGCCGATCGAGTGCACGCAGGGCACGAACTCGCCGTCGGTGCCGAGCACGTCGAGCGCCTTCTTGCCCATCCGGGCCATGATCCGCATCGAGACGACGGCGTAGGCCGAGTCCGTCAGCTGGACACCGATCTGGCTCTTGTCGGAGCCGAGCGGACCCATCGAGAACGGCACGACGTACATCGTGCGGCCCTTCATGCAGCCGTCGAACAGGCCGTTCAGCTCGGCGCGGAGCTCGGACGGCGGGCGCCAGTTGTTGTTCGGGCCCGCGTCGACTTCCTTTTCCGACGCGATGAAGGTACGGTCTTCGACGCGCGCGACGTCGGACGGATCCGACCACGCCAGGTAGCTGTTCGGGCGCTTCGCGTCGGACAGGCGACGGAAGGTCCCTGCGTCGACCAGCTCCTGACAGAGCCGGTCGTACTCCTCAGCCGATCCGTCGCACCAAACGATCTGATCGGGCTGCGTCAGCTGAGCGATCTGGTCCACCCAGGCCAGCAGCTTGCGGTTCTCGGTGAGCACTGATGTGTCGGGCACTAGAACATCCTCCTGAGGTCCAACAGGGAATTCGAAGGATTCAACCGGATGCCGGCGGGACGCGCGTTGCGCATCGATCTTGTAGGGGCCGGAAGATCCGGTCCGAAGCGGCATCGGAACGGGTCTGAGACGATGCGGCGGTGCCTCCGCGGCAGCCGCCGGAACCCGTCCTGGAGACCGTCCTGATCGAGGACGGCCGGATCCGCCTGCTCCACCGTCACCTGCTGCGCCTGCACCGGGCCGGGGCGAGCGCATCGCAGATCGAGGCGGTGCGGATGCTCGCCGGCGCCTGGTCGCGGACCGCGACGACCCCCACCGTCGTCCGTTTCGACGTGACTCCGGACGCGCTGGTCTCGAGCGCCGCCCGAGCGCCTGCCCCGACCGACCCGGTCCGCCTGGTGACCGTCGGCGGCTACGACCCCGACGACCGCGCTCGGGAGCAGAAGCGCGCATCCCGCGCGTGGGCGACCGAGGCCGAGGCGGAGGCCGCCCGTCGAGGCGGCGACGAGCCGCTGCTGGTGTCGTCGTCGGGACGGTTGGGCGAGACGACCCGCGCGAGTCTGTTCCTGATCGACCACAGCGGCCGGATCGCCACCCCACCGGCCCGCGGGATCCTGCCCGGCGTGACCCGCTCGTGGGTGCTCGACGGCGGAGCCCGCGAAGATCGGCCGCTGCACCTCGACGACCTCGATGCCGTGCGCTCGGCGTTCATCACGTCGGCCGGACGGGGCGTGGTGCCGGTCGCGTCGATCGACGGGCGTCCGCTGGTCCGCGACGCCGCCGTCGACGCCCTGGCCGCCGGGTGGCGTGGACTGAACTAGCTAGTCCGCCTCGTCGACCGGCGACGAGACGCTCTGGAGCAGCTGCGACAGCAGCCGGGCAAACAGGTCGTCCGCGACCACCTCGGGATCGGACAGCCGCTGGCGGGCCACGCCGTCGGCCAGTGCCTCGACCGCGACGGCGATCTCCTCGACCGGCATCGTCAGCCGCAGGCCGAGCTCGCGGGCGCCGGCACTGAGCAGCCGACAGAGCGCTGCCCGGACCTCGGCGTAGTACGCCGCGACCCGAGGGCGGACGTCGGGATCGCGCACGGCGAACGCCCAGAACTCGGTGTGCAACAGGATCATCTCGGGCGTGCGCTGGATCAGGCCCATCCAGTGCTCGGCCCCGACCCGAACCCGATCGTCGACCGTGGTCCGCTGCGCGACCGCCGCCTCCATCGTCGCGACGCTCGCGCGCATGTGGTCCTCGACCACGCCGAGGAACAGCTCCTGCTTGGAACCGAACGCCGAGTACACCGCCCCGGTGGTGAAGCCGGCCCGCTCGGCGACCTGATCGACGGAGGCCGCGTGGTAGCCGTGCTGCGCGAAGACCTCGCCCGCCGCGTCGAGCAGGCGCCGACGGGTCTGGATTCGGCGTTCCTCACGGGTCATGCGAACGGCGGGCATCGATGTCGATCCTCCCACATGGATGGGTGTACACGAAAGTCCCCCGAACGGGCGTTATCGGGATAGCATCCGTTATCGAAGTTGCGTCGTGCCCGTCGTCGACCCCGAGGAACACCGTGTCCACCACGCAGGATCCGCGCAGCAAGCGCCCGACCGACAACCTCTCCTACAGCGACCTCTACCACCGCTGGGAGAAGGGCAACTGGAGCGCGATGGCGCTGGACTTCACTCAGGACGCGATCGACTGGCAGGAGAAGTTCACGCCGTTCGAGCGTGAGGCGGCGCTGTTCAACTACGCGCTGTTCTTCTGGGGCGAGGACGCGGTCGCCGACAACCTCTCGCCGTACATCGACGCCGCTCCGCTCGAGGAGCAGAAGTACTTCTTGACCACCCAGCAGGTCGACGAGGCCCGCCACGCGGTCTTCTTCAAGCGGTTCATGCACGAGGCGCTCGGCATCGGCAGCGGCGACGCCCGCTCCGGCCTGCAGGAGATCCGACCGCTGCTGAGCTGGGGCTTCAACCAGATCTTCGACCGGCTCGACCGGATGGCCGACGAGCTGCGCGCCGACCGCTCGATCCCCAACCTCTGCCGGGCCGTCACGCTCTACCACCTGGTGATCGAGGCGACGATGGCCCAGCCGGGCCAGCACATGATCACCACCTACCTGGCCGAGCGCGACGTGATGCCCGGCTTCCGCCAGGGAATGGAGTTCGTGTCCGCCGACGAGCTGCGCCACATCGCGTTCGGCGTCAAGCTGCTGGCCGACCTGACCCCCGGCAACGACGACGCGCAGGCCGCCGTCGCCGACATGCTGCGCGAGGTCTCCCGCTGGCTCGGCCACGTGTTCGCCCCGCCGCAGTGGGACGAGCGCTACCTGACCACGTTCGGCTGGTCGTTCGACAAGATCGG
>JBQGEK010000261.1:0-1622 GCA_052039575.1 Patulibacter sp.
CGACCACGACTACGGGCTGAGCGGCTTCGTCGACGACCTCGTCACGTTCGTCGGCACGCTCGACCAACCGCCCGTGCTCGTCGGCGCGTCGCTCGGCGGGATCACCTCGCTGACCGCGGTCGGCGAGCACCCGGGCCTGGCGCGCGGACTGGTGCTGGTCGACGTCGTCGTCCAGGTCGAGCCGGCCGGCGTCGATCGGATCCACGACTTCATGACCGCGTACCCCGACGGATTCGCGACGCTCGAAGAGGTGGCCGACGCGATCGCGGCGTACAACCCGCTGCGCAAACGACCCAGCAAGCTCGACGGCCTGCGCAAGAACGTCCGCCTGCACGACGACGGCCGCTGGTACTGGCACTGGGACCCGGCGTTCATCCGGATCGGCGACGAGCCGCAGCGCCAGGTCGACCCCGAGCGCCTGGCCGCCGCCGCGGCCGAGGTGACGATCCCGACGCTGATCGTGCGCGGCGCGCAATCCGACGTGGTCAGCGACGAGGGGATGGCCGACGCGCTGCGCCGGATGCCGACCGCGCGGGCGGCCGACGTCGCGGCCGCCGGCCACATGGTCGCGGGTGACGACAACGACGTCTTCGCGACAGCCCTCGAGGGCTTCCTGGACGAGCTCGACTGAGCCGGCTCCCGTGGGTCGACGGAGCGCGCCGCGAGGACGCCGCGCCGCTTCGACCGCGTATCGCGCCGGATACGCCGACGCGAGGATCCGACCTTTCCACGTGCCCGCTCGCGTCTGCCAGACTCGACCCTGCGGTTCGACGACGTGATCGGACCGAATCTCTGGTCGGGCCATGCTCCCTTCGCGCGACCTGCGAACCACCTTGAGGGGAGCGGAAGGCGGACGGCATGTCCGAGGTCCCCGAAGTCACCCAGGGCGTCAACCAGCGCAGTCAGCTGGCCGACGCGGTCGCCGCCTGCGTCCGCAGCTACACCGGTCGCGGGCCGACGGCCACCCGGGTTCTCCGCGACTCAGATGCGGTCGTCGTCATCATGCGGGACGCGCTCAGCAAGGGCGAGCAGAACCTCGTCGACGCCGGGCACATCGACGAGGTGCTGGCGATCCGGCGCACCTACCAGCGGGCGATGCGCGACGACACGGTCGCCGCGATCGAATCGATCACCGGTCAGCCGGTCATCACCTTCATGAGCGCCAACAGCGCGGACCCCGACTACGCCGTCGAGGTCTTCATCCTCGGCGACGCCCCGACCGAGCCGGTCATCTCGGAGACCGGCACCCCGCTCGGGCTCTGAGCCGGACGCGGAGGCGGGCGCCGTCACGGAGCCTCTCGTACGGCACCATCGTACGGGTATGTACGGAACTTACGTACAAACATGTACGGCTCTGCCGTACAATGGGATGCTGTGAACCCGTTCCAGTATCAGCGTCCACTGGACCCCACGCGACTGATCGACCGTGAGGACGAGTTGCATGCGCTGCAGGACGCGGCTGCGAACCGTGTAGCGATCCGCTTGGCGTCGCCCCGGTGGTCGACGACGGCCAGCACCTCGTGAAGGACGTGGACGCGAAGGTGCGCCTGCTCGACCCACTGCTCGCCGAGTGGCTGCGCCGCCGCTGACGAGTGCGAGCTGAGGGGCGCAGCCCGAGAACC
>JBQGEK010000262.1:0-21826 GCA_052039575.1 Patulibacter sp.
ACACAGACAACCACGGCAGACGGGTCCGGCCGCCGCGACGTCCGAGCCCGGGAGGGTGACGGGAGCGGCCGACGCGCCGGTCCGGCGCGCGTGGCTCCCGCCGGAGCTACTGGAACGCCGGCATGACCTGCTCGGCGAACAGGCGCAGCTGTCGGTTGCCGACCTCGTGCGGGACGGTGCCCTGGGCGAAGTGGTTGAGGATCAACCACTCGAGCCCGGCCGGCTCCTCCGTCTGGTGGCAGCGGTTGAGGTCCGCGACCTGCTCCTTGACCTCGTCGACCGTCCCGAAGAGGACCATGCCGGAGTCGATCAGACGCCGGGCACCGTCCTCCTCGTCCTTGAACTGGACCATCTGGTCCGGCGGATCCTCCGGGGTGCGGAAGAACTCGCCCATCCCGAACTTGTTGAAGTAGTTGTGGTATTCGTAGGCCGTCGTCTTGACGCAGATCTCGAACGCCTCGTCGTAGCTCTCGCCGATCGCGAAGCTGCGGACCGCGCCGAGGTTCTGGCCCAGCTGACGCTCGAACCCGTTCTCGGCGGAGACCCGCTGGTACGTCTTCGAGTACTCGAGGAACTTGTCGTGCTGGCTGTGCGCGATCAGCGGGATCATTCCGCGGCGCGCGGTGTCGGTCAGGGTCTTCGGCGACAGCGTGAACGGGATGAAGACCGGGGGCCCACCCTCGGTGACCGGCTTCGGGACGACGCCGATCTTGCGGATGATGCCGTCGTCGTCGATCTCGCCGTCCGCGCCGAACTTGCGCGTCCAGTCGACGCCGGCCCAGCCCTCGATGCCCTTGTCGTGCGGGAACGGCACCTGGTAGTACTTGCCGTCGTAGTCGAAGACGTCCTCGCCCCAGGCCTTGAGGATGATCTCGAGGTACTCGTCGAAGATCTCGCGATTGATCCGGTCCGACTCCGGATCCACGAGCGACGTCGTGTTGGCCTTCTGGGCCAGCACCTGCAACCAGCGCTTCTGGTAGCCACGGGCGAAGCAGACGCCGCCACGGCCGGGGAACATGTTGTCGAACAGCGCCATGTCCTCGGCGATCCGGATCGGATCGCCGGCGGGCAGCACCATCGACAGCGGGATGAACGCGAGCCGCTCGGTGAGCGTCGCGAGCTTCGCGTAGAGCAGCAGTGTGTTCGGCAGCGCCTCCCCACCCTCGGTATGGAAGTGGTGCTCCGTCGTCGAGAAGCCGTAGTACCCGAGCTCGTCGCAGATCTTCGCGATCGCCTCGAGCTCCGAGAGCATCTCCTGGTACTTCGCCGGGTTGCGCCCGATCGGTCGAAGCCGCTCGCGCTCCTCGACCGACGCCGGAACCGTCGGCATCGTGAAGATATTGACCTTCATCACTCGCTCCTCATCCTGTAGAACGCGCCCTGAGGCACGACTGCCGACCGGGCTGCCGGACCGCCACTGGCGGATACCGAACCGGCGATACCGGCCACGATGAGCATACTTAATATCGAAGACGCGCGTGAGGAAACTTCGCGGCCTCGCCGCCCATCGCAACGTTTTGGCGAGGACGAGTGGCCACTGAGCAACCCTCAGTTTCAGTCCCAGTGCCGGATTCTAGGGCGACTTCGACTCGCAGCCCGCCGACAAGGGCCCGGCCGACCACAGCCAAAAAGAGTATTCTTTTCGTCTCCGCTCCCGACAGCAGACATCAGCCATGCGCATCGGAATCCAGCTCGACCTTCGCAATCCGCCGTCGTGGCGCCGCGACCCCGCACGGCTGCACGCCTTCGTACTCGAACTGATCGAGCACGCCGAGCACGTCGGCGTGGACTCCGTCTGGATCACCGAGCACCACGGATTCGAGGACGGCTACGTCACGCAACCGCTGACGTTCCTCGCCGCGGCCGCCGCGAGGACGAAGCGGATCCGGCTCGGGACGGGGATCATGCTCGCTCCGCTGCACTCCGCGGTCCAGATCGCCGAGCAAGCCGCGCTCGTCGACC
Source organism: Patulibacter sp. (assembly GCA_052039575.1). Taxonomy (GTDB): domain Bacteria; phylum Actinomycetota; class Thermoleophilia; order Solirubrobacterales; family Solirubrobacteraceae; genus Patulibacter. The sequence continues at coordinate 1,963 of JBQGEK010000262.1, forward strand.
TGCTCAGCGACGGACGGCTCGAGCTCGGTCTCGGGCCCGGATATCGTCCCGCCGAATTCGAGCTCTACGGCGCCGACTTCGACGCCCGTCGGCCCACGACGCTCGCGCGGATCGAACAGATCCGGGCGGTCTGGAAGAGCTCCCCGCCCGCTCCTGTGCAGGCCGACGTTCCGATCTGGGTCGGCTTCAACGGACCGCTCGGCGCTCGGCGCGTCGGAGCCCGCGGCGAACGCCTGCTCTCGCTCAACCCCGAGCTGGTCGAGCCCTACCGTGAAGGTCTGGCCTCGGCCGGGCACGTCCCAGCCGTTGCTCGGATGAGCGGCCCGGTGTACGCGTTCGTCACCGACGACCCCGAGCGCGACTGGCCGACCGTGGCGCGCCATCTGTCGTACGAGCAGGATTCGTACCGGCGGCACATGGTCGAGGGCACGGATCAGCCCACCCCGCGACCGATCGACCCGGAGCGCTACCGCGCCCGCGGACTCGGGTTCAGGATGGGGAACTTCCTCTTCGGCACCCCGGAGCACGCCGCCGCGGAACTGCGAGCCGCACTCTCCGGTGTCCCCGCGGACACCGCGTTCGTGATGGCGTCGATCGCCGGAATGCCCGAGGATCTCGCGCTCCGCCACGTCGAGACGCTCGGCACCCGTCTGCGGCCGCTGGTGGCCGATCTCGGTACGCTGGGGCCGACCGCGAGCTGAGGACCGGCAACCCGCGCAGTCTGCGGTTCAATCGCGGTCGTCGACCGGCGACATCCGCGTGACCAGGTCCAGCAGCTGACGGACGTCGTCGACGGCCAAGCCGCCGAAACCGAAGCGCTCGGCGGCCAGCGCGCGGTTGACGGCACCGATCATCTCGCGGCCGTCGGCGGTCAGCTCGGCCAGCACCGCGCGACGATCGCGCTCCGACGGTGCCCGGACCACGAGCCCCCGCAGCTCCAGTCGATCGATCGCGTTGGTGATCGTCGTGGTGTGGACGTCGAGATCCTGCGAGATCGCGCCCAGTGAGCAGCGGCCTTCGGGGGCAAGCTCCAGCATCGTCAACGTCGACCACTGCGGCATCGTGAGGTCGAAGCCGGCCAGCACGTCACCGATCCGGCGCTGCAGCAGGCGGGACGCCCGCAGCAGCCAGACCGCAGCCGCGTACTCGTCTCCCGCCGGGTACGCCGCGTCCCACCGTTCCCGTGTCGCAGAGAACTCGCTGTCGGAGGGATCGCTCATGCTCCCGCTCGCGCAACTCGGTGCGTCAACCGATTTCGGGCCCCGACCGAGCGCACCGGGCGAGCCGAGTCACCGACCACCGTCGGCACGCTCGCCGTCCACGCTCACGACCGCGCCGACGGGCTGGCCGCGCCCGGTGGGCCCCCCCACGTCGAGCGCGGCGACGCCGCCGTCGCGGCTCCGCACCCCACCCGTCAGGTGCATGCGGTCTCCCGGATGATTCGGGACGCCCAGCCGGAGGTCGAGCGAGCGGATTCGTCCCGCCGGCCCCGTCCAGTCCGTCACGAACCGCTGCACCAGGCCGCTGCTGGTGAGGATGTTCATGATGATGTCCGGCAGCCCCTGGCTCTGCGCCAGGTCCCGGTCGTGGTGCACGCGCTCGAAGTCGTTCGACGCCAGCGCCCCGGCGATCACCAGCGTCGGCGTGACGTCGACGTCCAGCCCGCCGAGCTCGCCGTCCTCTCGGGGCTCGGCCGCCGGTCGCGGGCGGTCCTCGCTCGGCGACGCCGGCTCGGCCGGCTCGTGACCGCGGAAGATGAACACGCGGAGGCCCATCTCCCCCACGACCTGCCCGTCCGCGTCCACGAACTCGTGTCGGGTCGAGACGAAGCGTCCCTCGCCGATCCTGGTCGTCTTCGGGTCGGAGAGCTGCTCGATCCACGAGCGCTCCGAGATCCGGTCGCCGACCGTCAGGTAGCGGGCGTAGCGCTGCTCGTAGTTCGTCGCGACCACCGCGTCGTAGCCGTCCTCGGCGAGCAGGTCGGACTTGATCCGCTCGACGCCCGGCCGATGCTCCGGCCGGTGGCCCGCCAACCCCGGCATCGTCCACGCGTGGAGCATCGCCGGCGGCGCGACGATCCCGGGATGCCCGTGGGACACGGCGGCGGCCTGGTCGACGTAGATCGGATTGCGATCGCCCATCGCGTCGCACCACGCGCGGATCGCAGCCGTCCCGACCGGATCCCGCGCTTCGACGACCGTCTCGTACCGCTGTGCTTCAGGCACCCCGGTCATCGCTCAGGCCTCGACCGCGTCGCCCACGGCCGCGTCGGCCAGCAGCGTGCCCAGCCGCAGGCTCTGGACCCGACCCGCGCCGAGCGAGAACTCGGTGTGCCGGCTCAGCAGCGTGAAGCGGGGCAGCTTCGACGTCAGGTCGACGCCGACGCCGGCCTGGATCCGGTGCGAGACGGTCATCACGACCGTCGAGGCCTCGGCCGCCCAGTACTTGGCGACGGCGACCTCCTGCGCGGCGGGGAGGTTCTCGGACAGCCGCCACGCGGCCTGCCAGAGCGTGAGGCGGTTGCCCTCGAGCGCGATGTACGCGTCGGCGAGCCGCAACGACACGGCCTGGAACGTCCCGATCGGCCGACCGAACTGGTGCCGCTGCTTCGCCCAGTCCGCGGTGCCCGCCAGCGCGCTCTCCGCGGCACCGAGCTGCAACGCGCACAGCCCGACGGTAGCGTGCTCCACGATCGTCCGCAGCATCTCGGCACCGTCGGCCGTAGATCCGAGCACGTCGGCCGCCGGCACCTCGACGCCGTCGAGCGTGACAAGCGCTTCCGGTGCCCGGGACCCGGTCGTCTGTTCCTCGAGCGTGACGCCGCTGGCCCGCGGGTCGACGAGCAGCAGCACGACCTCGTCCTCGTCGGTCGCCGCGGGCACCAGGATCCGGGCGGCGCCGTCGGCCACCGGCACCCCGGTCTTGGTCCCGGTCACCGTCCAGCCGTCGCCGGACCGCGTCGCGCGGGTCCCCGGCCGCAGCAGGTCGGCGTTGCCGACCTCCTCCAGGCCCGCCGTGAGCCACTGCTTGCCGACGAGCGCGTCGGGCAGCAGGCGCGAGCGCTGCTCGGCGGTGCCGTAGCGCGCGATCGGCAGCAGGCCGAGCAGCGAGACCGCGTGCAGCGGCACGCGCGACGCGTGTGCCCCGACCCGCTCGAGCACCATCGCGGCCTCGATGATGCCGAGGCCGGTGCCGCCGTCCTCGTCGCCGACGATGACGCCGAGCAGCCCGGACTCGCCGAGCGTCCGCAGCAGCTCGTCGTCGTAGAAGGTGCCGGCAGCGTCGAGCGCCTCGAGCCGGGCATCGTCGTCATGGTCGGCCAGGATCTGCTCGGTCAGGGCCCGCAGCTCGAGCTGATCCGCAGTGAAGTTGAAGTCCATCGTTCTGTCTCTCGTCGATCGTGCAGAGCAGGTCAATCAGCGGCTGCGGGGCAGGCCGAGTCCGAGCGTGGAGATGAAGTCGCGCATGACGTCGTTCGCCCCGCCGCCGAACAGCTCGATCAGGCCGCCGCGGTAAAGCAGCTCGATACGGCCGCTCAGCTCGGCGCCGGCCGAACCCTCGCGGTGGCGACCCGCCGCGCCGAAGATCTCGAGCAGCGTGCGGTAGCAGTCGAGCACGTGCTCGGTCGCGTAGACCTTGTTGGCCGCGGCGCCCGCCGCGTCCAGCCGGTCCTCTTCGATGTCGAGCGCGAGCTTCAACGCCAGCAACCGGCCGAACTCCGACTTCGCCCGAACCTCGCCGAGGGCGGTCCTGACCCACTCCTGGTCGACCACCCTCCGGCCGTCGGGCAGCCGCGTCTCCGTCGCCCACTGCACGGCATGCTCCAGGACCGCCGGAACCGCCGCCCCGGTGAACAGCACGACGCGCTCGCGGTTGAGCTGGCCGGTGACGAGCTTCCAGCCGCCGTTCAGTTCGCCGATCAGGTTGTTCGCGGGAATCCGGACGTTGTCGTAGTACGACGCGGCCGTCGCGTAGTCGGCGATGATGTCGATCGGGGTCCAGCTGAAGCCCGGAGCGTCGGTCGGGACCATGAAGACCGAGATCCCGCGGTGGCGGGCGGCCGGGTCCGGGTTGGTGCGGGCGGCGAGCCACACGTACTGCGCCTCGCTGACCGCGCTCGTGTAGAGCTTCTGGCCGTTGATGACCCACTCGTCACCGTCGCGAACCGCCGTCGTCTGGAGGCTTGCCAGGTCCGTGCCCGCGCCCTCCTCGGAATAGCCGATCGAGAACATCGTGTCGCCGCTGGAGATCCCGGAGACGAACCGCTCCTTCTGCTCCTCGGTTCCGTGCTGGAGGATCAGCGGCCCAACGGTGCTGGTCGTGATGTGCGGGATCGGCAGACCGACGCGCAGCGCTTCCTCGTTGAAGATCAGCTCCTCGATCACGGTCGCGTCGCGGCCGCCCCACTCGGTCGGCAGCGAGATGCCAAACCATCCGTCGGCACCGAGCTGACGCATCGCCTCGCGGAAGCGCGGCCCGCCCTCGATCCCGAGGCCAGCGCGCATCTCGGACGTCATCAACGCTTCGAAGTACTCACGCAGCTCCCGGCGGAAGGCCTCGTGCTCACGGCTGAACTCCATCTGCATTCGCAGTCTCCTTCTCCCAGTCGCCCAGTGGCGAGGCACCGAATTACTCTACGTCTAGACGATACTAGCAATAAAGTACACGGATTAGAGATCGACCCGGCCCAGACTTCTCGAATGGGCCGGGCTTGCCGATTTCAGGACACCCTAGATCGAGGGCGTCGCCGCTTCGGGATCGCGCACCAGGATCGCCGCACCGGCGTTGAAGAAGAACCCGCCGATCCCCAGCACCGCCGATCGCGCCCCGCGGATCTGGCGGTCGCCCTCGGTCCCCCGCAGCTGCCGGACCGCCTCACGGAGGTGCCCCGACCCCTGGGTCCCACCTTCCGACAGGGATCCGCCGTGCGTGTTGACGGGAATCCGCCCGTCGAGCAGGAGACGCTGATCCTCCGCCTGCCAGTGGGCCTCGAAGTACGGCCCCCCGTCCCCGGGCGCGGCCCAGCCGAGCTTCTCGAGCCAGGAGACCGCGATGAACGTGAAGCCGTCGTAGAGGAACGCGAGGTCGATCTCGTCGCGGGTCATCCCGCTCCGCTCCCAGAGCTGCTCGACGGAGACGTCGTGGCCGTGGCGGCCGAGCGACGGCAGCTGGTCCTCGTCGTTGTATCCGACCATGCCGGTCACAGCCGCGCGCACCAGCACCGGCACGTCGACCAGCTCCCGCGCCCGCTCGACGGTCGTCAGCACGAACGCATCGGCCCCGTCGACGGGCAGGTCCATGTCGAGCATCCGCAGCGGGTCGCGGACCATCGGCGATGCGAGGTACTGGTCCATCGTCAGCGGCTCGCGGATCGCCGCGAGCGGGTTGTCCACCGCGTAGCGGCGCGAGTTGAGCGCCACCATGCCGAGGTGCCGCTCTTCGAGCTGCGGGTGGTGGTGCCGGTAGTTGCTGATCCAAGCGGCGTAGGCCGCCGCGCCGCGCACCGACTCGGTCGGCTCACCGTCGCTAGGCGGAATCGTCCGCCGGTACGGATCCTCCGCCGCTCGTCGCGAGTGGAACGGCGTCCGGTAGTTCGGGTGGTAGACCAGGACCGTGTCGCAGCTGCCCGCGTGGATCGCGTTCATCGCCTCGACGAGCGGAGACGCCATCACACCGCCGCCGTCGGAGAAGTAGCGCACGGTCGGCAGTCGCAGGCCGGAGACCATCTCGCGCACGCTCGGCGCCAGCAGTCCCACGCGGCCCAGGCCCGGCGACGAGATCACGCCGTCGATGTCCTCCGCGCGCAGCCCCGCGTCGCGGATCGCCGCCACCGACGCCTCGTACGCGAGCGCCGAGTTCGAGCGGTCGAGCGAGCGACGCGTGAAGCCCGTCGACCCGACGCCGACGATCGCAATCTGGTCGCGAATCCCGTTGCGACTCATCGGTCGGACTCCCCTCGGGTCGCAAGGACGAAGATCGGCACCGGGGCCCCCGCACGCTCCTCCCAGTCCAGGACCACGCGGGTGCCGACCGGCACGAGCTCCGTGCCGCCGCGCACCGTAGCCGTGTACCGCACGCCCGGCGCGTCGTCGAGGTCGACGGCGACCACGGGATGCGGGAACGCGACGCCCGGCTCCGGGTGACCGTGCCGGAGGACCGTCGAGAGGGCGACGGTGCCGCTCCCCGACACTGCCTGCGCACCCACGTCCTGGGACCAACACGACGGGCAGATCGCCCGCGGCGGATGGTGCCACGTCGCGCACGCTCCGCACCGGTTGATCCGCAGCTCGCCGGCCAGGAAGCCTTCGTAGAGATGGCGGTTGTCGTGATCGATGGACGCGTTCGGATAGCGCTCGTAGAGCTCCTCCGGAGTCGTCCCCTCCTGCTTCAGCTGCTCGTTCTTCACGTTGTCCTCTCGTTCCCGACGCCGCCTGCGCCGCCTGTCCGTTGCCCCGCTACGTCGAGGGGTCGCTCCACTGAATGACCCGTGGCCACCCGCCCGCGCACGAGACGAAGCGCGCCCCGTCCGCTCACTCGCGCGCCGGAGAGCGGCGCGCAGCGGGCACGCGATCGACGATCGCCCGCAACGCCGCGGAGACGCTGGCGTCCCCCTCCAGTGGCACGCTCTGGGCGACGCGATAGCGCGCGGGCCGCAGCAGGGTGATCTCGGTGCCGTCGCAGCGCAGGACGAGCCCGGACGGCGCGTCCTCCCGCAGCAGCTCGACCACCAGCGGGGCGACGCGATCCGGTGACTCCGGCGTCGCATCGGCCCCGAGTCCATCCCACCGGCTCGTCATCTCGGTCGCCGCCACCGGGGCCACGGCGTTGACACGGATCCCGGTCCCGGCATGCTCCCGGGCCCACGCGTAGGTCAGCGCGGTCACCCCCGCCTTCGCCGCGCCGTAGGCCCCCATCCCGACGAAGCCCTGCTGCGCGTCGGACGTGACGTTGACGATCGCTCCACTGCCCTGTTCCCGCATCGCCTGGAGGGCCAGCGTGCCGCAGTGCATCGCGCCCAGCAGGTTGACCTCCACCGATGCCCGCAGCTCCTCGGGGCGGTCGTCGCCACCGAGCCCGGAGTGGAACACCCCGGCGTTGTTGACGAGTCCGTCCAGCCGCCCGAACCGCGCGATCGTCGCCCCGACGATCCGCTCGGCGTCCGACCAGACCGCGACGCTGCCATCGACCCCGACCGCGTCGGCACCCGTCGCGCGCAACTCCTCGACGACCGCGGCGACCGACTCGCGGGAGCGACCGTTGACCGCAACCCGTGCACCGGCGCGGGCCGCGGCGAACGCGAACGCCCGCCCGAGGCCACGCGCCCCGCCCGTGACGAGGACGGCACGACCGGCCAGCGCCGGCTGGGTACCGTCCCACGCCTGCGACGCGCTCGGAGCGTCGCGTGCCGGGCCATCGCTCTGCCGTGATTGCATAATGAGTAACCTTTTATCAGAAAGTACGCTGGCCCAACCCCTCATTGAGTCGATCTAACCGGGGGGCAGTCCGTATTTAGTACTCTCTGATCCCAGGGAAACGCAACGCGCGTCGGGCGCCCGAGAGAGGACTCTCGCTCTCAGCGGGACACCGCCCTCGAGGCAGCGGGAGGAGAACAGCATGGCAGGACCCCTGAACGGAATTCGCATCGTCGAGCTCGCCGCGATCGGCCCTGTCCCGCTCGCCGGAACGCTTCTGGCCGATCTGGGTGCTTCGGTGACCCGCATCGATCGCCCCGACGCGGCCGTCTTCCAGGACGGCCACGATCCGACTCGCGACGTCCACGCACGCGGCCGACGGTCGATCGTCGTCGACCTCAGGTCCGCCGATGGCGCCGAGCTGGTCCGTGACCTGGCCGTCCACGCCGACGTCTTCCTCGAGGGCCTGCGCCCCGGGGTCGCCGAGCGTCTCGGGCTCGGACCCGACCCGCTCAGGGCCGCCAATCCGCGCCTGGTGTACGGCCGGATGACCGGTTGGGGCCAGACCGGCCCGATGGCCCAGCGCGCCGGTCACGACATCAACTACCTCGCCCTGTCGGGAGCGCTCAACGCGATCGGAACCGGGGAGCGACCCGTTCCTCCGCTCAATCTGGCGGCGGACTTCGGCGGAGGCTCGATGCTGCTCGCGCTCGGGGTCGTGTCGGCGCTGCTGCACGTCGAACGCGAGGGCGTCGGCCAGACGATCGACGCCGCGATGATCGACGGCGTCGCCGCCCTCACCGGCGCGTTCCTCGGGATGCGGGCCAACGGCGACCTCTCGCTGCGCCGCCAGGACAACCTGCTCGACGGAGGCGCACCGTTCTACGACGTCTACGCGTGCGCCGACGGACGCTTCGTCGCGGTCGGTGCGATCGAGCCGAAGTTCTACGCCACGCTCTGCGACGTGCTCGGCATCACGCCGGTGGCCGATCACTTCGACCGCACCACCTGGCCCGAGATGCGCCAGGCGCTGATCGCCGCGTTCCTGGACCGGACCCGCGACGAGTGGGCATCGGCGTTCGAGGCCACCGACGCCTGCGTGTCGCCGGTGCTCGACTGGGACGAGGCGCCGCTCCACCCGCACCACGCCGAGCGCCGGACGTACGTCGAGCGCCGCGGTGTGGTCGAGCCGGCGCCGGCGCCGCGGTTCGACGTCACCGAGTTGGAGATCGGTTCCGTGCCGCCGTCGCCCGGGGCAGACGGTGACGCGATTCGCCGCGAGCTCGGCCGGACCCCGGACGAGATCGCCGCCCTCCGCGCCTCCGGCGCCGTCGTCTGACGGCCCGCGCCCCGGCCCACATCCACCAGGAGCTCGACCCGAAGATGACCGACACATCGTCCCGCAGCCCGCACGCCGAGCATCTGGCGCACGTGATTCGCGAACGCCACAGCTGCCGCGGCTTCCTTTCCGACCCCGTCGAGCGGTCCACGATCACGCGCATGCTCGAGCTCGCGCAGGCCAGTCCGTCGTGGTGCAACACGCAGCCGTGGCAGCTGATCGTGACGGAGGGTCCCGGCACCGAGCGGTTTCGTCGCGCGCTCGCCGACTACGCGTCGTCCGAGCCTCCGGCCCCCGACATCGCGTTCCCGGAGGCGTACGTCGACGAGGCGCAGGAGCGCCGCCGCACCTGCGCGTGGCAGCTCTACGAGGCCGTCGGCGTCGAGCGCGGAGACCGGGTCGCGTCGGCCGCCCAGGCCAACCGGAACTTCGAGCTGTTCGGTGCCCCCCACGTCGCGATCGTGACGACCGATCGTCGCCTCGGGACCTACGGAGCCGTCGACTGCGGCGTGTACCTCGGCAACCTGATCACGATCGCCGCGAGCCTGGGACTGGCCACCATCCCCCAGGCCGCGATCGCCACCGCCGCCCCGCTGATCCGCGAGATGTTCGACGTCCCGGAGCACCGCGACGTGCTCTGCGGCCTGTCGTTCGGCTACGAGGACCCGTCCCACCCCGCCAACGCGTTCCGCACCGAGCGGGCGACCCTCGACGACGCGGTCCGCTGGGCGGCGGAATGACCGACGACTCGTCCACGCCGACGCCGTCGATCTGGTCGGAGATCTCCGAGCGACACGCGGTGCGGCCCGCCGTTCCGCCTGCACGGGCCGGCCTCGCCGACGACGTCCGCGCCCTGCTGTCCGCGGTCGCGTACACCGATGTGGCCGACGCCGACCTCGACGCAGCCCGGGCCGCGATCGCCGAGGCCACTCGCCGGCTCGGCGAGCGACAGCGGACGACACCAACCGTGCCGTCCGTGATGGCGGACGGCCGCGAGTTCCTGCTCTCGAATCCGGTCGACGGTCCCCTGAACCCGATGGCCCCACCGCTCGAAGAGATCGAGCACTCCCTCGGGCGCTACGTCGGGCGGGTGCGCTTCCGCGGCAACCACGAGGGACCTCCCAGTCGCGTGCACGGCGGCTGGACGGCCCTGATCCTCGATCACGCGCTCGCCCGGGCGTGCCTGTCGCTCGGCTGCCTGGTGATGACGCGGACGCTGGAGGTCGCGTACCGCAAGGGCACGCCGTACGACCAGGACCTCGAGGTCACGTGCCGGGCCGACGAGCTCGACGGGACCACGCTGATCGCCAGCGGCGAGATCCGGGTCACAGGCGTGCCGACGACCACCGCGGTGGCACGATTCGCCGTACCCCCGGGGGATCTCGACCTGCTCCGTCGCAGGCTCGCGGAACGTTGAGCGGATACGCACCGGCTTCGCGGTCCCGGCTCCGCGGGCCCCGGCCTCCGCTGCCGGGGACGGCCCCCGGCGCACCACCAGAGGTCCGGATCAGCGGCATCCTGCTGATGGCGGTGCTCGGGTTCGCGGCGTTCGCGGTCTCGCTCGCGCAGACCACCGTGGTCCCCGCGTTGGACGTGATGGAGCGCGAGCTCGCCACCAACGCCACGAGCGCGTCGTGGACGGTCAGCTCCTACCTGCTCGCCGCCGCGGCCGTCACGACGCTGATCGGACGCCTGGGCGACATGTTCGGCAAGCGCCGAATCCTCAGCATCGCCCTGATCTGCTTCACGGTCGGGTCGTTGATCGCCGCCCTCGCCAGCTCCGTCGAGGTCGTGATCCTCGGGAGGACCGTCCAGGGCATCGGCGGCGGGGTGTTGCCGCTCTGCTTCGCGATCGCGCGCGATGAGCTCCCCGCGCCGCGGGTCGCCGTCGGCATCGGGATGCTGTCCGCGATCCTCTCGGCGGGCGGCGTCGTCGGCCTGCTGGTCGGAGGCTTCCTGCTGGACCACTACTCGTTCCAGGCGCTGTTCTGGGTCGGTGTGGCGCTCGGGCTCGCCGGGGCGCTGAGCACGCATCTGCTGCTTCCGGAGTCACGCGCGACATCTCCCGGACGGATCGACGTTCGGGGCACCGTGCTCTTCGCCGGCGGCATCGTCCCGCTGCTGATCGCGATCTCCAGCGCCGGGCGTTGGGGGATCGGCGACCCGCGCGTGCTCGCGCTGGCCACGGTCGGCGTCACCGGGTTGGCGGCGTGGTACTCCGTCGCCCGTCGGACGCCGGAGCCGATGGTCGACATCGACACGCTGCGGTCCCGCCCGGTCCTGCTGAGCAACGTCGCGTCGATCCTGATGGGGTTCGCGATGTTCGGCGGCTTCGTGCTCGTTCCGCAGCTGCTCCAGGCTCCGGACACGACACCGCACGGATTCGGTCTGACCCCCACGCAGGCCAGCCTGGCGCTGGTGCCCGGCGTCCTGGTGCTTTCGGTGGTCGCGTCGTTCTCCGGCCGGATCACGCGCTGGGCCGGCTGGAGCGGCCCGCCGCTGTTGATCGGCGCCGTGCTGACCGGCGTCGGGTTCCTGCTGCTGGCGGTGCGCCACGACTCCCTGCCCGCGATCGTCGGCTTCTACGCCTTCATGTCGATCGGCGTCGGCCTGACCTTCGCGGCGATGCCCAACCTGATCCTCGAGTCGGTGTCGCCGCGGCGCAGCGGCGAGGCGACGGGCTTCAACACCGTCGTACGGCTGTTGGGCTGCGCTATCGGGGCTCAGGCGTGCACGGCGATCCTGCTCGGCAGCGTCGACGGGACCCAGCTGCCCAGCGACGACGGCTACCGCACCGCGCTGTTCTCGCTCGCCCTGGCCGCGATGCTGGCCGCCGCCACGACCGCCGCTCTCTGGTGGCGGCGGCCGCGGATCTCCTGACCGCCCGGGACGACCCGGCGCGGTCTGCACGCCGGCCTCGTCCCAGAGGCCCGCTCAGATCACGCCCTGCTCCGCCAGCTTCGTGATCTCGTCAGTCTCGAGCCCCAGCAACGTCCGCAGGATCTGCTCGCCGTCCTGGCCGTAGCTCGGTCCGTGGCGATCCCCCGGACCACCGATGTGCATCGGCGTACGGCTCAGGTGCACGGGCACGTCCTTGACCGGCCACCGCCCGATCTCGGTCTGCTCGAGCTCGACCATCCAGCCGAGGTGCGCCAGCTGCGGGTCGTCGTCGCAGCGGTCGCGCGCCGTCTGACAGACGCCCGCCGGGACCCCGCGCGCCTGCAGGCGCTGCATCAGCTCGAACGGGTCGTGGGCGCTGGTCGCCCGACCGACGAGCTCGTCGAGCTCGTCCTGGTGCGCGATCCGCTCGGCGAGCCCGGAGAACTGGGGATCGTCGCGCGCCCGGCCGAGGCCGAGCACATCGGTGATGTCCTGCCAGTGCTGCTCGCTGAACGCGGCCACCGCGATCCACCGGTCGTCCCCGGCTGCCGGGTAGATCCCGTGCGGGGCGGCCGGCTTGGACGGCGAGCGGTTCCCCGTCCGCGACCACTCCCGGCCGTTGGCGGCGTGGTCGAGGATCGCCGTGCCGGTCAGGAAGATCCCGGTTTCCGCCTGCGACGAGTCGATCCAGCACCCCTCCCCGGTATCCCGCTGGCGGTAGAGCCCCGTCAGCATCGCCAGCGCCATGTTGTACGCGCCGAACCAGTCGAGATAGGAGTAACCGATTCCGGCCGGGGGAAACGGGTCGGGCAGGCCGGACATCTCGCTGATCCCGGTGATCGCCGCCGCGGTCGGCCCGTAGCTCCTGAGACGGCCGTAGGTCCCGGCCTGGCCCATGCCCGACTGCTGGACGTAGACGATCCGCGGGTTGATCGCCTTGAGCTGCTCGTATCCGAAGCCCATCCGCTCCATCGTCCCGGGCGAGAATCCCTCGACCACCATGTCGGCGTCGCGGAGCAGCTCGGTCAGCAGCTCGCGACCGCGTTCGCTCTTCAGGTTGAGCGTCATCGCGCGCTTGCCCGCGTTGATCTCCATGAACGCGCCCGAGCGGTTCAGGCTCCCGTCGTGGACCACGTCGATCGGCGCCGTCGCCCGGTCTCGCTGCTCGCGGCCGCCGTCCGGGGCCAGCGCCACGCCATGGCGCATCCCGTCGACCCGCGAGTCGTGCTCGACCTTGATGACGTCGGCCCCCATCGCGGCGAGGAACCGCCCGGCACCCGCGCTGGCCAGCATCCACGAGAGGTCGATCACGCGAACCCCTTCGAGCGCGAACGGGGCCCCATGGGGCCCGACCGTCGCGGTCGTCGAGGAGTCTACCCCCGGGCTGACGCCCGCCGGACCGTGCGCGGCCTGTCGCGGGAGTGCGTCGAGCACCGCGGACGTGTGCTCGCCGAGCCGCGGCGCTCGCGGACCCACCGTCCACGGCACCTGTTCGCAGTACCACTTGGCACCGACGTACGGGAACGAGCGCTCGAGCTCGGGATGCTCTACCTCGCAGAAGGTCTCGCGCTGCGCCCAGTGCTCGTCGACGAGGTTCTCCTCCGGGCGCCGGCACGGCGCCCACGGCAGACCCTCGTCCTGCGCCTCGCGCCAGAGGTCGCGCTCGTAGAGGCACCGCGCGACGAGGGCGTCGGTGATCCCCCCGACGTGCTGCGCCACCTCCGGGCGCATCCGGTACTCGGGGTCGGCGTAGCGCTCGTGCTCGAGATCGTGCTGCATCCCGTGGCGCGCCAGCAGGCGCACCGTCCCCGCGAACGGGTCGCCGAAGCTCGGCGGCAGGTACGTGCGGTACGGCAGCAGCCACCGTCCATCCTTGGTCCGGGCGAGCGCCGGCAGGCTGACCGACGGCATCGAGTGCCGACAGGTCTGTCGGTGGTGCTCACGACGCTGGTACACCCAGTTCGGCACGTCGGTCTCGGTGTTGCCGCTGACCGCCTGGTGGACCGCGGTCTCGACGCGCTGCCCGAGTCCGGTCCGCCGGCGGTGGTGCAGGGCGCCGACGATCCCGATCGCGGCCATCTCGCCGGTGATCTGGTACGCCTGCCACATCTGCGGCGCGATCGGCGGCGTGTCGTAGACCCCGGCGGTGTCGGGGTCGTAGCCGCAGTTCATCGCGACGCCGCCCAGCGCGAGGTGCACCAGGTCGCTGCCCGCGAAGTCCGCCCACGGTCCCGTGTCGCCGAACGGCGTGATCCGGGCGTGGATCAGATCAGCGGAGCGTTCCGCGAGCTCCGCGTAGCCGATCCCCCGCTCGTCGAGGTAGCCCCGGGGACGGGTTTCCAAGAGCACCGCGGACGTCGCCGCCAGCGCCCGGAAGGACCGCTGGTCGTCCGGGTCGTCGAGATCGAGGACGATCCCCTTCTTGCCGTGGTTGTAGTGCCAGAAGTGCAAGCTGTGCTCGGGGTCCTCCTGGTCCCGGTAGAACGGTCCGTATCCGCGCGTACGCTCGCCGGCGGGCGGCTCGATCTTGATCACCTCGGCGCCGAGCCCCGCAAGCACCTTGCCGCAGTACTCGCCGAGCTCGTCCGCGATCTCGAGCACCCGGATCCCGTGCAGGAAGCCTCGTGCTCGTCGGTCCCCGTCGCGATCAGTCATCGTTGCGTGTCCTCTGCGTGTCGTCGCTGCCTCCGCGGCGGCGACCGGTGTCGATGATCAGCACGTCGCCGTCCCGAACGACGGCGTAGTTCTCGGCCACGTGCGGACCCTCGCGGGGGCCGCCGTCATCTCCGGAGCAGGCCGGAACGTCGCCGACCCGTTCGACGTCGTAGGAGCGGGTACGGACGCGTCGGGGATCGAACCACGACTGTCCGGTCCGCACGTCGAACTCCCACTGGTGCCACGGACAGCGGAGCATCTCGCCGCGCCGCGAGTAGCGCACCGGATCGCCCGGCAGCGTCGGCTCCACGAGCCCGGTGAGCACGCCCTCGCAGAGCGGTGCGCCGGCGTGCGGACAGTGGTTGAGCAGGGCGAAGTACTCGCCGCCGACGTTGAACACCCCGACGGAGCGCCCGCCCACGTCGACGATCTTGCGCTCCCCCGGACCGATCTCGTCGGCTCGGCACGCGACGTACCGCGGCATCAGGCTCGGTGCTCCAGACCGAAGAGCTCGCTGGCGTTCTGCACGAGGATCCGGCGACGTTGCTCGTCCGTCAACCCCTTGGGGAGCGCGTGGGTCGGCGAGTCGAAGTCGAAGTGCGGGTAGTCCGAGGCGAACACGACGTTCTCGATCCCGAGCTCCTCGAAGATCTCGATCAGCTGCGCGGGTCGACGGGGCTCGTCCATCGGTTGCGTCGAGACCCAGACGTGATCGCGCAGGTACTCCGAAGGCCGCCGCTCGAGCTGCGGTACCTCGGATCGCAGCAGCTCCCAGTGGTGGTCGAGCCGGCCGAGCATCGTCGGCACCCACGCCAACCCGCCCTCCAGCAGCGCGAACCGCAGTCCGGGGAACCGCTCGAACGTGCCTTCGCAGATCAGGCTCAGCAGCTGGGCCTGGAACGCCTGGACGTGCGACACGTGGTACTCCTGGTGATAGGAGGCCCAGCCGCTGGAGGTGTTCGGGTATCCGCCGGTCTGGATCAGGTGGATCAGGATCGGCAATCCGTGGCGCTCTGCCGCCTCGTAGATCGGCCAGTACCGTCGGCGACCGAGCGGCTCGAGCGTGCGGCTGAGCATCAGGACCCCGACGACGCCCGGATCCGCACCGACCCGCTCGATCTCGGCGACCGCCAGCTCGGGCGTCTCGTAGGCGACGGCGATCGCCACGCGCAGGCGAGCGTCCTTTGCGACGAAGTGCTCGAGCTGCCAGTCGTTGAGCGCCCGAGCGATCGCGGCCCCGTACTCCTGGTTGAGCTGGCTCGCTGCCGGCTCGAGCGCCGTCAGCACGCCGAGCTCGATCCCGTAGGCGTCGAGCAGCTGCTCCTGCAGCAGCGGCAGGTCCGATCCGGGTGGTCCGCCGGACGCGGGCCACGCGTCGGCCCGCTGCGCACCGCCCATGAACGGCGGGTACTTGTACCCGGCGGCGAGCCCGCCGTGGATCCGGTGCCCGAACCGCTGGCGGTGGGTCCGCCAGCGCGACGCCAGGTACGGGTCAAGGGCGTCGGGACGCGGCAGCGCCGGATGGACGTCGAGATCCACGACGCCCGAGACCGTGGTGCGCACGGGCTCCAGCCGGGATCCGGTCGTCGGTCTGGCGGTCATCCGTCCGTCCTCCGCTCGTCGGTGCCGGTTGGGGCGACACGCCCGCGCCGCCCGTAGAGCCATCGTGGGTTGTCCCGGCGGACCCTCCGCTCGAACGCCGGGCCGAGCGCCGCGTCGGCGACGCCCGGCGGCAGCGCGTGCCGGTGCGGGTAGTCACTCGAGAAGACGAGCATCTCGTCCGACTCGACGCGGTCGACGAAGGCCTGCACCGCGACAGCGTCGGCGATCCCGTCGCAGGGCGCGGTGGTCAGGCGAACGTGCTCGCGGACCGACTCGCTCGGCAGGCGGTCGAGCCACGGCGTGTCGGCGCGGTAGCCCTTCCAGCCCTTGTCAAGCTTCCAGATCAGCGCCGGAAGCCACGCAAACCCCGCCTCAGCGATCAGGATCCGGGTGCCCGGGAACCGCTCGAGCACGCCCGACGAGACGATCGAGGCGACCTGCGCCTCCATCGTCGACTGCTGTCCGACGTACCACTCGAGGTACGTCGATCCCCACCCCGCGGGACTCGGTGCGTTGCGTCCGACCTGCCCGAGGTGGATCGACACCGCCAGCCCGGCGCGTTCTGCGGCCTCCCAGACCGGCCAGTAGAGCTCCCGTCCGTAGAGCAGCTCCGAGTGCGACGGCAGCAGCACCTGAACGAACCGCTCGTCGTCGGCCCAGTGCTCGATCTCCTCGACGGCCGCCGCCGGCGTCCCGATCGGCACCACGATCGAGCCCCGAAGCCGCGGGTCACGGTCCAGCCACTGCTCGGCAAGCCACGTGTTCAGGGCCCGGGATTGGGCCCGCTCCATCTGCGGCTGGTGGATCTGCTGAACGCCGTAGAGGCACTGAAGCACGGCCAGGTCGGGGCCGTCGTCGAAGAGGTCCGCGCAGAGGTTCTCGGCGGAGGTCCCGGCCCGGCCCTCGGCGTCGACCCGCAGTCCCGGACGTTGTGCGTTGGGCGCGCCGGGAGGATGCGTGTTCGGCTCGTAGCTCGGGGACAGCGCGTTCGTGATCAGATCGCGCCAGTAGTCGTCGAGGTACGGCAACAGCGGCGTGACCGACGTCAGCACCGGATGGACGTCGCAGTCGACCGAGGGGGGCAGCTCGTCGTCCCTCACGGCGGGGGTCATGCCGCTGCGGGCGCGAGCCCGTGACGTTGCAGCCAGGCGACGGTCGCCGCCAGTCCGTCCGCGACGGAGGTCGGACGGTCGCCGAGCCGAGCGTGCGTCGCGCTCGCGTCGAACAGCGGGTCCGGCCAGACAATGTCGGCGGCGCGCGCCATCGCCCCAAACTCGTCGAGCAACGACGGATCGTCGGCGACCGAGCCCGCCGGTGCCACTCGGTGGGCGATACCCGCGGATGCACACGCGATGTCGAGGAAGGCCGGGACCGTCAGAGCGTCTTCCTGACGCCCCATCGCCAGGAAGCGCTCACCGGCGTTCCCGTGCTCGAGCGCAGCGAGCGCGACCGCGGCGACATCCGCGCCCGTGACCCAGCCGAAGGTCGCCGCCGGATAGCGCGGGACGCGGCCCCCGATCGCGTTCAAGATCAATCGGTTGAAGCTGGTCTCGGCGACGGCCCGCTCGGGGAGCGGCGACGGCCCGTAGATCGCCCCGGGGAAGACCGCGGTGATCGGCTCGCCCGCCGCAGCCCGCTCCATGCCGCCGAGGAACGCCGAGCGCTTCGACGAGACGTAGGCCGTGTCTCGCGGATGCGGCGACGTGATCGGCGTCGCCTCGGTCAGGGTCCGGCCCTGTCCTCGCCCGAGGATGCTCGTGGTCGAGACCAGGCAGACGCGCGCGCCCGCGGCCCGGGCACCGTCGAGCACGTGCAACGTGCCCCGGTGGTTGATGCGTTCGAACGCCTCGGCCGACGCCGACGCTTCCGGCCCCCCAAGCACCGCCGCGGAGTGGAGCACGCGGTCGCAGCCGTCGGCG
This sequence comes from Patulibacter sp., assembly GCA_052039575.1. Classification (GTDB taxonomy): domain Bacteria; phylum Actinomycetota; class Thermoleophilia; order Solirubrobacterales; family Solirubrobacteraceae; genus Patulibacter. Next base: position 19,770 of record JBQGEK010000262.1, read on the forward strand.
GCGTGCCGCACCGCCGCCTCGTCCCCCAGGTCGCCGTGCACGATCTCGACGCCCAGATCGCGCAACGAACCGACCGGGCTGCCTTCGCGCACGAGCGCCCGGACCGGCATGCCGCCGTCGACCGCTTGCCGGCAGGCGTTCGCCCCGACGAGCCCCGTGGCTCCCGTGATCAGCAACATCGCTCTCCTCCAAGGTTCTCGGGACCGATCGGCGCATCCGAACGGTCCGCCGAGGCAACCCCGACGGGCCTTCCGGGTACCGTGCGACCACGCGGTCACACGAGATCGACCCAGCCGTCCAAACAAAGTACTCTCTATACCAAGCGTGAGCAAGCCCTCGGGCGCGCGGCGGGGCGGAATTCCGCTACACAGCGGAAGATCGCTGATGTCCCGTCGCCCAATTTGCCCGCGAGTAGTAAATTCAGGCTACTGAACATGCCGGAAGTTTCGGCACGAATCCACCGACGCACCGGGAGAACGAATGGGAACGACAACGTCGATCGTACGAGCCGGAACGCGCTCGTTCGCGGCGTCCAGCCACACGGGCCTGCCGCCGAGTCGTTCGCTGCTCCCCGACCAGCAGTTCCGTCTGCAGGCCAAGGTCAACGAGCAGCGCACCGCACTGGTGGAGCCCAACGGCTCGAAGGTCACCTTCGGTGAGCTCGACGCTCGGATCGAGCGCTACGCCGCCGGACTGCTGAGCCTCGGTCTCCAGACCGGTCAGGCGTTCGGAATCCGCCTGCCCAACTGCGCCGACTACCTGGCGCTGGTGCTGGCCTCCGCGCGCGCCGGACTCGTCCACGCCGCGCTGAACGAGCGGCTGGCCCAGGCCGAGGTCGACTACGCCGTCGAAGCCGGCGAGCTCGCGCTGATCGTCGGCGCCGGCGGGATCACTCCGGAGGCGCTGGGACAGCTCGGCGGCGAGCAGCGGGTCGACGTGGCCGTCGACGAGCTGATGCCGCTCCACCTGCGCTTCTCCTCGGGGACGACCGGCAAGCAGAAGGTCTCGCTGAGCACGCACCGCAACGTCGGGCTGTTCAACCTGCTCGTCGGCCGCGAGCTCGGCCACGTCGCGACGGACGTCCAGCTTGCCGTCGCGCCGCTGACGCACATGGCTGGATCACTCGCGCTCTCGCAGATCACCGCGGGCGGGCAGGTCGTGATCCGCGAGAAGTTCGACGCCGAGCGGCTCTGGCGCGACTGCGAAGAGCAGGGGATCACCAACGTCGCGGTCGTGCCAACGATCATCGCGTCGTCGCTGGCCTCGCCCGGGGACCCGAGCGCACTGCGGACGGTGGTGTCGATGGGCGCCCCGTTGGCCGTCTCGCTCAAGCACGAGCTCACCTCGCGCTTTCCGCAGGCCGGGCTGTTCGAGATGTACGGCTCGAGCGAGATGGGCATGGTGACCTGCCTGCGCCCGGAGCATCAGTTGCAGCGCCCGGAATCCGTCGGGCGCGCATCGTTCGGGTACGAGCTGCTGATCGCCGACGAACACGGCGCCCCGCTGCCGCCCGGCGAGGTCGGCGACGTCTACACCCGAGGCACGATGACGCACACCGGGTATGTCGGCAGCGAACGCCCCCCCGCGGTCCCCGCATCGCTTGCGGCCGGCGACTGGATGACCGTCGGCGATCTCGGGCACCTCGACGAGGACGGATTCCTCTACCTCAGCGTCCGTCGCACCGACCTGATCCTCTCGGGCGGCTTCAACGTCTACCCGGCCGAGGTCGAGCAGGCGATCGGCGGCGTCGAGGGCGTGACGGAGGTCGCCGTGGTCGGGGCCGAGGACGAACGCTGGGGCCAGCGCGTCGTCGCCTTCGTCGTCGCACCCGCCGAGACCCGCGAAGCGATCGAGGCGCGCTGCCGGGTCGAGCTCGCCGGGTACAAGCAGCCGCGCGAGCTCCGCTTCGTCGACGAGCTGCCGAAGGGCCCCACGGGCAAGGTGATCGTGCGTCACCTGCGCGAGGCCGCCTCCGCGGGCACCGACGCGGCCTGACCCCACGACGTGGGGCGGGGGCCGGGGGGCCCGCGCCCGCCCCGCGGGGCGCCCGCCGGGGG
>JBQGEK010000263.1:0-6475 GCA_052039575.1 Patulibacter sp.
CTGCGGCCGCCGCTGCCGTTCGACAAGGGCTCGGCGATCCAGCGGCTGCTGGCCGACCGCACGTTCGATGCGGCGCTGTACGCGGGGGACGACCACACCGACGTGGACGCGTTCCGCGGTTTGCGCGCGTTGCGGGATCACGGCATGATCGAGAGCACCGCATGCGTCGCGGTTCGGGACGCCGAGACGCCGGATGCGGTCGCCGACGCGGCGGACGCGTCGGTCGACGGCACCGACGGCCTGCGCCGGCTGCTCGACGCCCTGCTGCTTCCATGACCTTCCGCCAGCTGCTCCACTCCACGGTGATCCTGTCCGGCGGATCCGCGTCGGCGCTCGCCCTGCTGGTGATCGTCAACGGGCAGCTTTCGGGCGAGTTCGGGCCGGTGCTGATCTCTGCCATCTGGTGGGCCGTCGCATCGGTGGTCGGCTTCACGATGGGGCGCGACGAGGGCACCAACGCGCAGATCGCCCGGGTCCTGGCGGACGCCCGCTCGGCCGAGCAGCTGGCGACCCCGCGTCCGGTGCGGACCCTGCTCAACCGGCTGTGGCCGCTGCTGCTGGTCTCGATCGTGTCCGGTGCGGCGGTCTTCTTCGTCCCACCGGTGACCGGCGTAGCCGTCGGCTTCCTGCTGATCTGGGCGCTCTCGTGGCGCAAGCAGGAGCGCGCGGTGCAGGCGGTCGAGGAGCGCGACGGCGTCGAGTTCCGGGTCGAGCGGACCGGGATCTTCGAGCCGCTGCGCCTGGTCCGCCTGCCCGGGCTCCGCCGAGATCGCCCCGAGCACAAGCGGCACACGGCCGGTGCCTGAGAACCCGTTCCACGATCGGCGGTCGTCTCTGATGTCCGATCATCTCGAGAATGAGTTCTGAGGTTCGTGCGCTCACGACGCCGGCGTCGCTGCCGGCGGACGTGCTCTTCGTGTCGCTCGGGTCGACCCCGGGACTCCGGGCGGTCGACGATGCGCTGAGCGGGTCGATGCAGCGGGCCGGGGCCCGGGTGGTGATGGTCCGGCCGTCGGCCCCGCCGTCGGTCCGCACGATGGCCGGCACGGATCTGGTCTGGGCGCTGGCGGCCCGTCGCACGGCTCAGCGTGCGATCGAGCGTCACCGACCCCGCGCCGTGCTCTACGGCAGCATGGGTGCGGCGCTGCTGTGGCCGGTCCCGGGCGCGATCCGGATCGACGCGGCGATGGCGGCCAATCGCCCCGGCCACCACGGAGTCTGGCAGCGCCCACGCGAGCGGATGCTGCTGCGTCGGTGCCCGCTGCTGATCCCGCAGTCGGCGGAGGCGCTGGCCGAGACGCCGGTCCCGCGGCCCGCGGCGGTGGTGGTGCCGCCGCCGATCGATCCCGGCCCGGAACCGCCGTCGTGGGACCGCCGCGACGTGGCGGCCGTCACCTACGCCGCCGATCCCCACAAGAAGGGCCTGGACCGCGTGATGGCGGCCTGGGCGCGGATCCGTCGCGACGGGGAGACGCTGGTGGTCTGCGGGGCACCGCCCGGCGCCGTCCCGTCCGACGTGGCGTGGGTGCACGACGCAGGCACGCTCGATCGGGTGGCGTTCGCGGCGCTGCTGCGCCGCGCGCGGACGTTCGTGACGGCACCGCGGCGCGAGGACCACGGGCTCGTCCAGCTCGAGGCGTTGGCGGCCGGTTGCCGTCTGGTCACCACGACCGCCCCCGGGGCCTACGTGGCGTTGACGATCGCGCGGGCGGTCGCGCCGCGCTGGGTCGTCGCCGACCCGGACGATCCGGCCCTGCTCGGGCGGGCGCTGCGGGACGCGTTGGACCACCCGGCGGGCGGCGAGACGGCAGCGGCGCGGGCGTGGGTCACGGAGCGGTTCTCCGCGGCGGCGGTCGACGCCACCGTGGCCGACGAGCTGCTGCCGACTCTGCTCGGCTAGCGCCGGTCCTGAGCCGGCGTACACGAGCGAGGATCGTGCGGCGCTGGGGCGGCCCTCCGGGACCCCCGACCAACTACCATGGGCCCCGCATGACGGTGGCCGCCAACGTTCCCTGGCTCGTCGTCCCCACGTACAACGAAGCGGCGAACATCGAGCGCGTCGTTGGACTCGCGCGGGCGACCCTGGCCGCCGCCTGCCCGGACGGATTCCGGATCCTCGTCGTCGACGACGGCTCGCCCGACGGCACGGGGGAGCTGGCCGACCGGTTGGCGGCCGAGCATCCCGACGAGGTCCAGGTGCTGCACCGTGCGGAGCCGAACGGCCTGGGACCGGCGTACCTGGCCGGATTCGCCGTCGCGCTCGAGGCCGGCGCCAGCCACGTGATGGAGATGGACGCCGACCTGTCGCACGATCCGCGCGATCTGGCCCGGCTGCTGCAAGCGGTCCGTGACGGCGCCGACGTCGCCCTCGGTTCGCGCTACGTCCCGGGTGGTGGTGTCAGCGACTGGAGCCTGCTCCGACGCCTCGTCTCGCGCGGGGGGTCGTGTTACGCGCGGCGCGCCCTCGGCTTGCGGGTCCGCGACCTGACCGGCGGCTTCAAGTGCTTCCGTGCGGACGTGCTGCGGGCGATCGACCTGGGGTCGGTGCGGTCGGTCGGGTACGCGTTCCAGGTCGAGCTGACCTGGCGTTCGATCCGAACGGGGCACACCGTGGTCGAGGTGCCGATCGTCTTCAAGGACCGAGAGGCCGGCGACTCGAAGATGAACTGGCGGATCGCCCGCGAGGCGGCGCTGCTGGTGCCGGCGCTGCGGTTCTCGGGGTGGAAGCCGCCGATCGGCGCTGCCAGCTCCAAGCCGGTGCAGCATCCGTCCGGTTGACGACGTCGACGCTCGACGGCGGCAGGAGGGGTCCTTCGGGGCGCTGGTCCCGGGTCCCGGATCGAGGCCAGGCGAGGCTCGAACGGCGCGCGGGCACGACTTGCGGTGGGGCGCTTCATTTTGTATAGTGCCTGGGCAGCTGGTGCAGGACGGTCGTCCCGCACCGTCCCGTTGTCCCCTCCGAGGAGCGCAGATGGCATCCGTCGCCGACGTCACCGATAGCAACTTCCAGGCCGAGGTCATCGAGTCCGACCAGGCCACGATCGTCGACTTCTGGGCCCCTTGGTGCGGTCCGTGCCGTGCCGTCAGCCCGGTGCTCGAGGAGATCGACGGCGAGCGGGACGACGTCCGCGTCGTGAAGCTCAACACCGACGACAACCAGCAGACGGCCGCCAAGTACGGGATCATGTCGATCCCGACGATGATCGTCTTCAAGAACGGTCAGCCCGCCGGCCAGATCGTCGGCGCGATGCCGAAGCCGCGGCTGAACGCCGAGATCGACCGGATCCTCGGCTGAGGTTCCGACCCTGATCGGTCGCCTCCGCGCGGAAGCGGTGCGGCGCGTCTGCCCTCCGGGCGGCGCGCCGCACGTGTTTTCGGGCCGCCCGCGCATCAGTCCTCGTCCTCCGGACAGCGGTCGCCGATCAGCCGCAGCGGGCTTCGCACGCGGTCGCGCTCGGATCCCGCGTCGCCCCGGACCACGACGTGCCCGGTCGTGGGATGCTCACGACGGCAGACCGACGACCGGGTCCGTTCGACGCGCGGAGCCTCCAGACGCAGGCTCAACGTGCGAACTCCGGGCGGGACGTCGAGCACCTCGACCGTCCGTCCCGAGATCGCGATCCGCGGCAGCCGGGTGGTCGGCCCGCTGCCACGCGCGCTGACCACGCCACGACTCGCGCGGCCGCGGCCGCGCTCGTCGACGGCCCCAACGCGCAGGATGCCACCGGACGGACGCCCGAGCGCCGCGGGGATCCGGACCCGCAGGCCGGCGAGCGGCTGGCGCGTGTCGACCCGCAGATCGACCGTTCCGTCCTTCCGCAGGAAGCTGCGTACGCGCGCCGCGCACGGTTCGGTGCGGACCGGCACGGTGACGGTGTCGTCGCCCGCGATCACGCGCACGCTCGGTGAGCGTCGCAGCGCGGACATCGGCACGTGCCCGACCCAGCGGTCCCCGGGGGTCCGGCGCAGCGACACGCGGTAGTCGCCCGCGGTCACGCGGGGGCGGCCGCCCCCACGGGTCGTCACGTAGACGGGGAGCGGGCGCACTAGCTGGATCGGCAGGGCTTCCGGCGTCCGCACCACGACGCGGACGTCGCCGTCGCGAGACGCGCGCTGGGTCCGCTGCTCGGTCTGGAGCTGGACGCACGGCTGCGAGCGCTCCGCGGGCGACCCCGGGGGAGGCGGCGGGTTCCGTGGGGGTGCCGGGGGCGGAGCGTCGGGCGGAGGCGCCGGGTGATTGGGAAGCGGCGTCTCGGCGAAGTGTCCGGTGATCCGCAGGCCGAACGCGGTCTCGCCCGAGGCGGGCTCCGGCAGGGTCAGCGTGGCGCGGTAGGCGACCGGGACGTCAGGGCCGATCGCGACGGCCGTCGTGGCCGGCGAGGCCTCGGCCGGAAGGGAGTCGAGCGGCCCGTCGTGGATCGTCTCCTCGGGGACGAAGCCGCTGCAGTCGGCGGGGACCGCACTCCCGGCGGCGCCGCGCTCGATCCGGAGCCGGGCCGCCGCGCCGAGCGATCCCGTGGCCGCGCCGTAGAGACCGAGCGCGACCAGGCCGGCGCCGCGCGGCACCAGCGCAGCGCACCGCTGGACCGCCGCTCCCGGCGTCAAGTGCACGTCGTCGAACAGGACCGCCGACGAGCTGCGCTCCAGCCGCGGCGCCGGTGACTGCGCCGCCCAGGTCACGCCCAGCGCGGTGACCACGCCGGCGATCGCGAGCACGAGCGAGGTCACGAGCAGTCGCGACGGCATCACGGCGCGACGACGGTGGTCGCCTGGCTGATCAGCCGCCCGGTCGCGGTCGTCCCGACCGCCTGGGCGGCGCTTGCGGATACGCGGACGCGCAGCCGCTGCCCGACGTCCGCGGCGTTCGGGACGTACGTCGCCGTGGTCGCGCCGGTGCCGGTGGCGTTGACGCAGGCCGCGGTGGTGGCCGTCGGGGTCCCGTTGTGACCGACGGGCCCGCAACGCAGCCACTGGTAGGCGTAGACCCGCGACCCGAGCGCCAGGCCGTCGCCGAGCAGCGAGCGCCCCTGCCAGGTCCCGCTGGTGACCGTGAGCGAGCTGCCCACGCGGACGGGGCTCGGCGCCGTGACCACGGGTGCCGGGGAGGCAACGAGCGCGTACGTGATCAGGAGGCCGAGCACCACGCTGCCGGTGGTCTGCTGGTCCGTCGGCACGGACACCGCGTCGACCACGTTCGGTCCGTTGGTCACCCGCTCGCGGAGGACGTACCGGGTGCCCGCCACGGCGGCACCGGCGGGAACCGTGAAGCTCGCGCCGGTGGCCCCCGCGATCGCCGTGCAGCTGCCCAGTGCGGCGTTGCATCCGAACCACTGCCGCGCGCGGGTCGCCGACGGCGCCAATCCGTCCCACAGCGCGTCGACGGCGGTCAGCGTCTCCAGGTCGACCGGCGTGCCGGTCACGTGCGGCACGCGCTGGATCACGGGGAGGCGGAACGCGGCGGTGGCGCTGCCCGTGAGCCGGGTGGAGGTGTTCCATACGGCCCAGGCGACCCCGGCCCCGGCGGTCACCACCAGGGTGGCGACCAGCAGCGCCAGGACGGCGCCGGATCGGCCCGGCGCGCTCACGCCGGGGGACCGGTGCTCGGGGAACGGACGTCGTCGTCGCGTCGCGGCTCCGGCCACCAGATCCAGAACAGGACGAGCAGCGTGCCGAGCACCACCGTGGCCCCGAGCAGGTACGGCCGTCCGGGGCCGGCCACCACGGCGCCGATCACCCCGCCCGCGGCCGGCAGGGACGCTCGGTGTCGGCCGACCTGTCCCTCCGGGCGGATCTGCCAGGTCTCACCGGCAGGGTTGGCGTCGCCCCGGGTCGTCACGCTCAGCCGGCCGTCCTCCAGGCGCCGGACCCGCTCGACCCGGTGGGTCGTGGTTCCCGGGGCGTTCGGCCGGCGGAAGGTGATCACCTGGCCGGGGGCGATCTCGGTCGCCGCCATCGGCGAGACGACGATCGCCTGTCCCGGATCGATCAGCGGACGCATCGATCCGGTCAGGACGGTCAGCATCTGCCACCCGGCCAGCTTGAGCCCGAGCACCGCGAGGGCGAGCACGACGGCCACGCCGACGACGCCGACGAGCCCGGCGTGCGCAACGGCACGGACCGGGCTGGTCGGGGCGTCGACGACGCCGGGCGACAGGACCGTGGCGGGGGAGAGCGCCACGTCGGATCTCCGCTGGGGGCGCGGGCCTCAGCTCGTCTGAGCCGTCCCCGTCCAGGTCAGGCTGAACGTCGCGGTGCCGCCCTGAGCGGCCGCCGGGGCGTTCGCCGGCAGCGACACGGTGATCCGGTAGCGCCGCTTCGCGCCGACGGCGAGGGGCACGCTGCCATGGGCGGTGTCGAGTGCGGGCAGGGTCGTGACCGTCTGGGTCCCGACCGTCGTGACCGTGCCCGAGTCCGGGTTGAGCGTGGCGGCGGTGCAGGTGTCGGTGCGGGGCAGCACGCGGTTGCCGCTGGCCGG
>JBQGEK010000264.1:0-1728 GCA_052039575.1 Patulibacter sp.
CCGTCGCGCTCGATCATCGCGTTGGTGGCGACGGTCGATCCGTGGATGAATCGCTCGGTCCCGCCGAGTACGTCCTCGACCGGCACGCCGATCTTCTCGGCCGCGATCTTGATCGCGCCGAGCACCCCGCCGGCCAGGTCCGCGCGCATCGACGGCGCCTTGGCGGTCGTGATCCGGTTGCGCTCCAGATCGAGGACGGCGCAGTCGGTGAAGGTCCCGCCGATGTCGACGGCGATGTTGTACATGGGGCTCTCTCTCCCTTGTGGTGCGTCGCGCGGTCAGGCGGCGGTCGGATCGAGGCTGGCCTCGATCATGATCGGGGCGCCGCGGCGCTGGACGTTGACCGTCAGCAGCAGGCTGCAGCCCGGGCAGTAGAACTCGCGGGCGACCATCTCGTCGACCAGGCCGTGGTGGTTGTGAGCACTGAGGTCGGCGATCGAGCGCTCGCGCACGACGGCGGCCAGCTTGGGGTCGCGCGTCGCGTCGCCGAAGTCGAAGCCGCACTCGGCGCACTCGGTGCGCTGGCGGCCGTCGGCGTCGCGGCAGAGCACGAAGGCGTCGCCCAGCGGGCGGCGTTGGGGCAGGGTGACAGCAGTCGCTGACATGTCGGGAACTCCGTTCGGATGAGCGCGCACGCCGGAGCGACGCGCGCCGGATGGGGCCCGGGAGCAGCGTGCTCCCGGGCGGTGAAGCTCGCTACTGCTGCTTCCAGAGCTCGGTGTAGGCGGCCCGGAAGTCGAAGGGCTCGTAGTACTTGCCCTCCGGGATGTCGGCGATGTTGTCCTTGGTGATCAGCCGGACCGGGCTCTTGACCGGGACCTGCTCCTCGCCGCTGAGCAAGCGGTTGGCGTTGTCGATCGCCTGCCAGCTGGCCAGCTGGTACGAGACCGCGCCGATCGCCGCGTACGGTGAGCCCTCACGGAGCAACTGGAAGCTCTGCTGCTCGCCGTTGCCGCCGACCACCCTGACCTTGTCGCCCGTACCCGCCGCGGTCACGGCCTGCGCCGTGTCGGCGGCGGCGAAGTCACCCGGGGCAAAGACCCATTGCATCTTGGGGTTGCGCTGGAGCATGGTCTGCATCCGACCGCCGAGCGTGGTCCCGAACTCCGACGCCTTGACGTCGGCCGTCTCGGTCTCGCAGCTCTCGCAGGTCTTCAGGACCTCCTCGGCGCCGCCCTGGCGCAGCAGCGACACGCCGAACTCCGGGTAGCGCTGGAGCACCGCGCCGGTCTCCTCGCCGGTCTCGCTCAGCATGAACGCAGCGGAGTAGCGGCCGATGTCCTCGTTGAAGTCCTCGCCGGTCGCCACGTCGATCGTGGTGTCGGCGTCGGTGGCGCCGCAGACGCTGCAGACGACGGTGACGCCCTGCTTCTTGGCCCGCTCCAGCACGTCGGCGACGGCGGACGGCAGGATCGCACCGAGCGCGAGCACGTCCGGCTTGGTCTGCAGGGCCTGGCTGATCGCGTCGTTCCAGCCCTGCGGGGTGCCCTTGCCGTCGAACAGCTGGGTCTTCCAGCCGAGCGCCTTCGCGGCCTCGACGTGGCCCTCGCTGGCGATCCGGCAGCCCTCGAGCACCGCGCCGCACTGGACGGCGGCCAGGCTCTTGCCCGGCGCCGGCGCCGGCGCCGCCGGCCGGAAGGCGGCGGCCTCCTTGGGCTTCTCGGCGCTCGCCTCCTGGTCCAGCGGCTTGGCCGCGGCGATCGCGGCGCTCCCGCCGGACGAGCGGGC
>JBQGEK010000265.1:0-4325 GCA_052039575.1 Patulibacter sp.
CGGGCGTCATCGGAGTTCACCTCCGGACGAGCCGGAGCGTCCGGCGAGACCCGTCGCGCCGACGCTCGACGTGGACGTCGTGACGACGCTACCGGTGCGGCGCCGGTCGACCTCGATCGCGATCATGTAGACCCCGACGCCCCAGGCGATGGCGAGGCAGGCGACGCCGATTCCGGCTGCGATCGACGGGCTGATCGTTCGGCGTTTTTTCGTCGACCTGCGCTGATGCGGCGTCGGATCGCCGGCGTCGCGCCAGGTCAGTCGACCGAGCTTTATCCTGCATATCGCGCGGATTCGCGCACCGCACGCCGCGAACGATCCCGCTACGCTGACACTCGTAATGAAGGGGTCAGCGGTTCGAGTCCGCTCGGAGGCTCTGGTTCGAACACGGGGGAATCGTCCACGGCGGACGGTTCCCCCGGTTCCGTTCGAGGGCCACCCACGCCCCGAAGCGTCGCACGTCCTCCGCACACCATGCACTCCGCGCGTCCACCGCGTACGGCGTCGAGCCACCGCTATCCTCCGCGTACCACCCACCGCTTTGACCGGTCCACGGAAACCGCGGGGAGCCCTGAACGCCACCATGACCCGCCCCATCTGCCGCGGCCCCCGCGCCGCCCACGCCCGGTCCCACGGGTTCGCCCCTCCTCCAAGAGCAGGCACCGCGATGGAAACGACATTCGCAGTTCCCGTTCCGCAACGTTCATCGCTTGGCTCTATTCGGCGTATCCTGCCGATCGAGTTGCGCTTCCGTCCCCAGCAACACTAGACTCACCCAGTGCGTATGGCGACTACGGGGCGACAAGAAGAGCTGCTCACTCAGATCACCGAGATGTTCCTAAACGAGGGGTTCTACGACCTCACGTTGGACGACCTCACCCGGCGCCTTCGCTGCTCCAAGACCACCTTGTACGTGCTCGGGGGCAACAAGGACCAACTGGTCACCGCGATCGTGATCCGCTACTTCCGGGAAGCCACCGAATTCATCGAGGCCCGGACTGCGGCGGCGAAGGGCGGCCCGGTGGAACGGATCTCCGCGTACGTGACGGCGGTCGGCGAGGCCCTGCACCGGGCATCCCCCGCCTTCATGGACGACGTCTCGCGGCATTACGTGGCCAGCGCGATCTACGAGCGCAATGCGGACTTCGTCGCCACACGCATGAGCGAGCTGATCGTCGAGGGTGTCGAGTCCGGGGACTTCCGACCCGTCCACGCCGCGTTCGTCGCCGATCTGCTGGCGATCGCGGTCGAGCGGATCCAGTCCGGCCGACTGCGCGAGGCCACGGGCCTGCAGGACGCCGAGGCGTTCGACGAGCTCGCCAAGCTGCTGCTCCACGCGATCACTCCTTGACGCACCGCATCCGGCGCGCCTGCAAGCGCGCCTGCACCCCGTCCTCGCCCCGGCCTACCGTGCGGGGGATGCTGCGGGAGGCCCCATCGCACCGGTTCGAAGCCCAGACGACGCTGCGCGGGCGCCGCTACCTGCTCGTCGACGGCAAGGGCCAGGCTCAGGCGGTCTGGGGCCGGCGCCGCTTCGCCCGGCTGCATCAGGAGCAGCAGCACACGCCCGTCGCGCTGCTCGACGACGGCCACCGCACCTGGTGGTGGTTCGAGGAGCGGATCTATTGGGACGACGACGCGCTCGCGTCCGACGACGTGCTCGCTCTCGTCCGCGACCGCCAGCGTCGCCGCGACCGCAAGCTCGAGCGGGCCCACGCGGCTCTGACCGCCACCGAGGCGCTGACCCGGATCGACGGCGTCGGCAGCCGCGCTCCCCGCACCGCAATCCCGCGCGAGGTCCGGCGGGCAGTCTGGGAGCGCGACGGCGGACGCTGCGTGGCGTGCGGGGCGAGCTTCGACCTGCAGTACGACCACGTGATCCCACTGGCGCTCGGCGGCGCCGACAACGTCGAGAACCTGCAGATCCTCTGCGCGCCGTGCAACCAGGAGAAGGGCGCGGCGATCGCCTGAGGACCGGCCGTGGCCGCGCGGATTCCTCCCCCGCCCGGCCGACCGCGTCACGTGGGAGCATCCGGTCATGGCGGGAGCGAAGGACGAGCTCGAGGCGATGCGGACCGACACCTGGCTGTGGGTCGCGCGGTTCGTCAAGACGCGTGCGCTGGCGGTCGACGCGATCAACGGCGGCCGGGTCCAGGTCAACGGCGTCCGCGTCAAGCCGAGCAAGCCGGTCAAGGTCGGCGACCGGGTCGAAGTCACGATCGGCCAGGACCGCCACCGGGTCGACGTGACGGGCCTCGCGCGGCGCCGCGGGTCGGCGACCGACGCGGCCCTGCTCTACAGCGAGCGCCCCGAGGACCGGGAGGAGCGGGAGCGGCTGGCCGAGCAGCGGCGGCTCGCGTTCCCCGGTGTGCCGGAGCGGGGTGGCCGTCCGACCAAGCGCGACCGGCGGAAGATCGACGCCGCTCGCGGCCGCGAGCGGCGCTGAGCTACGCCGGCAGCGCGCGGTCGACGATCGCCCGCGCGTCGACGCCCACCGGCAAGGTGCCGTAGGCGCGTCCGCCGCCCCCGCCGAGCCGCGCGGCGCAGAAGCCGTCGGCGACCGGATCCGGCGCGAACCGCAGCAGCAGGCTGGCCTGCAGTGCCACGGCCAGGTCCTCGACGATCCGCCGGGCCAGGAACTGACCCTCCGCGAGCTTCTCCGGGCCGCCCGACAGCAGCGCCCCGGTCTGCTCGCGCACCAGCTGCAGGTGCGCATCGAACCGCGGGTTGGCCCCGGACGCCAGGCCGCACTCGGCCAGGAACGCCGGCAACCCCTCGGGCTCGGTCACCATCGCCCGGAGCACGTCGAGCGCGGCGACGTTGCCGGACCCCTCCCAGATCGACATCAGCGGCGCGTCGCGGTAGAGCAGCGGCAGCCCCGACTCCTCGACGAAGCCGTTGCCACCGAGGCACTCCAGCGCCTCGTTCGCGTGCGGAGACGCCCGCTTGCAGACGTAGTACTTCATCACCGCGGTCGCGAACCGCCGGAACGCGACCTCGCCGTCGTCGTACGCGCGGGCGATCCGTAGCGCGGCAGCGGTCGACGCCTCGGATTCCAGCGCCAGGTCGGCGAGCACGTTGGTCATCGCCGGCTGGTCCCCCACCCGCGCCCCGAACGCCGCCCGGTACCGCGCGTGGTGGATCGCCTCGACGGTGCCCCGGCGGATCGACGTGGTCGAGCCGACCAGGCAGTCCAGCCGGGTGTGGTTGACCATCCGGATGATCGCCTTGACGCCCTTCCCGGGCTGGCCGACCAGCCGTCCGCGGATCCCCCGGAACTCGACCTCGGACGACGGCAGAGAGCGGCTGCCCAGCTTGTCCTTGAGCCGCTGGAACTCCATCCCCGGCCCGCGCTCGACCAGGAAGCAGGTGACCCCCGCGCCCTCGACCTGGGCGAGCACCAGGAAGATGTCGCACGGCGGGTAGGAGCAGAACCACTTGTGGCCCCAGATCTCGTACTCGTCGCCGCCGACCGGGGTCGCGGTCGTGATGTTGGCGCGGACGTCCGACCCACCCTGCCGCTCGGTCATCGCCATCCCGGCGATCGCGCCCTCGGCGATCGACGGTGCCGTCAGCCGCGGTTCCCATTCGGCGGCCAGCTCCGGGCTGCCGTCGCGCAGCGCGGGCACCACCGCATAGGTCATCGAGATCGGACAGAGCACGCCGCCGTTGACGTTGCCCCACTGCGTCATCATCGCCGCGCGGACCACGTGACCGCCGGGCTGCGACGAGCGCCACGGCAGACCGGTCAGACCGCGCTCGACACCCTCCCGCAGCATCCAGTGCCACGACGGGTCGAGCTCGACCTCGTCGACCCGGTTGCCGTAGCGGTCGTGGGTGACCAGGCGCGGCTCGTGCTTCTCCGCCCGCTCGCCGTGCTCGCGCGCCTCGACCGTCCCGGCCAGTGCGCCGATCTCCAGCAGGCGCTCCTCGCCCCAGCTGCCGCCCTCCCGCCGGAGTCCCTCGAGCAACGCCAGGTCGTGGGCGGCGTAGTTCGTCGGCTGCAGCGGCGGCGCCTGGTTCAGCACCTGCCGCGTCGGAGCGCTGCGGTCGGTCGTGGCGGCATCGGAGGTGGTGCTCATGAGGTCCTTCCCGGGGCGGGCCGACCGCGTCGCTTCGTGCCGCCTGCGACGGCTCATGACGGTCGGTGCCCTTCCAGCGTCGTGACTCTTCCGGGTGCTGTCAAGCGTCGTGCCAACCGGCGTGTACGAATTTGCGACTAGCGGTCGCAACCGAGATGCGATGAGATGGTGCCATGAGCACGCCGTCACCCGCATCCGCCACGACGCCCGCCGGTCCCCTCGTCGCCGTGGTCACCGGCGCGT
>JBQGEK010000266.1:0-4698 GCA_052039575.1 Patulibacter sp.
CCACCGGGGTGCAGGCCGAGCCGCGTGAATCCGGCCAGCAGCCGGGCGTCGTCCGCGACGATCCGCAGGTCCGGGGCGAGCGCCAGGTTGAGGCCGGCCCCGACCGCCGCGCCGCGGACCGCGGCGAAGGTCGGCACCGGCAACGCGCCGAGCCGGGTGAAGGTCGAGTAGACCCGGACCGAGCGCCGCGTGCTCTCGGTCGCGACCGGGTCGTCGCGCTGCACGCCGATCGCGTCGCGCGCGAGCCCCGAGCAGAACGTCCCCGCGGCCCCGCGCACGACGACCGCACCGACCGCGGAATCGCCCTCGATCTCGTCGAACGCGGCGTGCAGCTGCTCGACGATCGCGAAGGTCAGCGCATTGCGCTGCTCCCGGTTGTCGATCTCGATCGTCGCCACGCCGTCGCGGCGGGTCAGCCGCACCGTCGGTCCGTCGCTGGTCATCGGTCCTCCCCGGTCGAGACGCCCGCGGAGCGCGACAGCTCCCCGGACTGGTGTGCAGTTGACCCGCTGTGAACGGGCGAACTGCACGACAATGCGTAACGCAGCGGGGTCGCCGCGTCGCGCCAGGTTGCGACGTCGCGGCCGTGGCGCGCGACCACGCCCTCGGCGTCGAGCAGCTCGTCGACCGGGACCCCGGCCGCCTCCAGCTCGGAGATCCAGACGGACACCGGCTCGCGGGCGAACGCCGAGCGGATCGGGCCGCCGAGCGCGTCGCCGGCGGCAATCCGCTCGGCCGATCCCCACCGCTCGGCACCGTCCGGCAACGCGGCGCGACGGCCGAGCGCTGCGGCCAGCGCGGTCCAGAACCGGGGCTCGATCGCCGCAACCACCAGCCAGCGGCCGTCCGCCCCCTGGTACAGGTCGTTGGCCGGGTCGAGCGCGGCGGGGAAGCTCGCGGCGACCGCCGGGCCCAGCCGGGGGGCCATCCAGCCGCGGACGACCTCGTCGATGCTGACCTCGAGCGTCCGGCCACCGTGGCCGCGGTCGCGGCCGAGCAGCGCGGCGAGGATCGCCTGGACGGCGACCGCCCCGGCCGCGAGGTCGGCGATCGGGATCGCCGGTCGGCGCGGCGCCGCGCCGACCGCGGACGGCGGCGCCGGCACCGCCCGCGCCCCGGACCGTGCGAGGCCCGAGAGGTCGTGGCCCGGCCGGTCCGCGTCGGGACCATCGCTCGGGAAGCCGACGATCGAGCAGTGGACCAGCCCCGGGCGGTCGCGTCGCACCGTGGCCGCGTCCAGCCCCGCCCGCTGCGCCGAGGACGGGCGGTGACCGACGATCAGCACGTCGGCGGCGTCGAGCAGCGCGTCACGGTGCTCCCGTCCGGCCTCGGACGCCAGGTCGAGCGTCGTGGCGCGCTTGCCGACCCCGTAGAGCTCGTGCAACCAGCCGCCGTAGAGCACGCGTGCGGGATCGCCGCTCGGCGATTCGAGCCGCGTGACCTCGGCGCCGAGACGCGCGAGCGCCGCCCCGGCGGAGGGAACCGGCAGCAGCGGGCCCCACTCGAGGACGGAGATCCCGGCCAGCGGCCGGTCGGCGTCGCCCGTCATGCCGCGCCCGCGTCGTCGACCTCGAAGACCGGAAGCGTCATGTCCTCGTCGGTCCGCCACGCCACCCGCACCCGGGTCCCGATCGCGACGGCGTCGACCGGGGCCTCGACCGTCGCCATCATCCGCGCGCCCTCCTCGAGGTCGATCAGCGCGAGCACGTAGGGCACGCGCTCGCGGAACGCCCGACTCGCCGCCTGGTGGACGACGGTGAACGAGTAGACGACGCCGCGGCCCGAGACCTCGCGCCAGCTGGTCCGGTCGCTGAGCGTGCCGGGGGCCCGCTCGCGGGGGTAGTGGTAGTAGCGCTCGCGGTCCTCGTCGTAGCGGCAGACCAGTCGATGCTCGGCGGCAGCGGCCCAGAACGGCTCGGTGTCGACGTCGGGCAGCGGCAGGTGACGTCCGGCCTTCGCGTCCGGCTTCTTCTCGCTCATCGGTCGACCCCCAGGATCACGGTGCTGCAGACGGACAGATAGCCGCCGGTGCCCGAGCAGAGCGCGACCTCGGCGCCCTCGACCTGGCGGTCGGCTTCGCCGCGCAGCTGCCGGACGGCCTCGACCATCAGGAAGACCCCCCGCATCCCGGGGTGATTCGACGACAGCCCGCCGCCGTCGGTGTTGGTCGGCAGCGCACCGCCCAGGTCGAGCGCGCCCTCGGCCACCCACGGCCCCGCCTCGCCGGGCGGGCAGAGCCCGAGCGCTTCGAGCTGGAGCAGCACCGTGATCGTGAACGAGTCGTAGAGCTGCGCGGTGTCGACGTCGGTCGGTGTCAGACCCGCCCGGCGGTACGCCCGCTCGCCGGAGACCCGCGCGGGGATGTCGGTGATGTCGCCCGCCTGGCTGGCGGTCATCGCGCCGATCGCGCTGCCGCTGCCGAGCACCGTCACCGGCGGTTTGCGCAAGGTCCGTGCGCGTTCGAGCGAGGTCAGCACGAGCGCGCCGCCCCCGTCGGTGATCACGCAGCAGTCGAGCAGATGCAGCGGCGACGAGATCGGCCGCGAGCCGAGCACCTCCTCGACGGTGATCGGGTCGCGGTAGAGCGCCCGCGGGTTGTCGGCGGCGTGGCGGCGGGTGCTGACCGCGACCTCCGCCAGCTGCTCGCGGGTCGCGCCGGTCTCGTGCATGTAGCGCTGCGCGGCGAACGCGTACTCCGAGACCGTCGTGCTGCCGTACGGGACTTCGAACTGGCGCGGCCCCTTGGCCCGGCCGCGGGTCGACGTGCCGAGGCTGCGCCCCATGTCCGAGCGCTGGGTGCTGCCGTAGACGATCAGTGCGACTTCGCAGTGGCCGGCGGCGATCGAGAGCGCGGCG
Organism: Patulibacter sp.; assembly: GCA_052039575.1. Taxonomy (GTDB): domain Bacteria; phylum Actinomycetota; class Thermoleophilia; order Solirubrobacterales; family Solirubrobacteraceae; genus Patulibacter. The sequence continues at coordinate 2,857 of JBQGEK010000266.1, forward strand.
TGCTCGACGAAGGTCTCCCACGCGCTGCCGCCGCTCAGCGTGGAGTCGAAGGTCGTCGGGCGGATCCCCAGGTACTCGGCGACCCGGACCACGTGCAGCAGGTCGATCCCCTCGCCGCAGGTGAACAGGCCGTCGACGTCCTCGAGCGTCAGCCCGGCGTCGTCGAGCGCCGCCGCGGCGGCATCGGCGTGCAGCTGGAGCGCGGTCCGGTCCGGCACCACGCCGTAGGCGGACTCGCCGACCCCGGCGATCGCTACCGGCCTCACGCCGAGGCCTCGCGTCGGGTCGCGTCGAGCAGCGGCCCGAAGAAGCTCCCGTTGGCGGCGATCGCGTCCCGCGGGAAGCCGAGCCGGTCGTCGGCGGTGATCTCGTCCCAGTGCGCGGCGACGTCGTCGACCGACGGCACCGCGTCGACCCCGGCGAACCACCCCTCGGTCGCGCCGATCACTACCCGGCGGTGGGCGCCGCCCCCGGCCTCGAAGATCTCGCCGCTGGAGCTGCAGGCCCGGGAGCAGAGGAAGGCGAACAGCGGAGAGGCCTGCTCCGGCGCGATGTGGTCGCCGAGCCGGCCGAGCGGGACGCCGTCGAGCATCCGCGTCCGGGCGGCGGGGGCGACGGCGTTGACGAGCACCCCGCGCTTGCGACCCTCGAGCGCGAGCACCTTGACCGCACCGACCAGGCCGAGCTTGGCCGCGGCGTAGTTGGTCTGCCCGACATTGCCGTAGAGCCCAGCGGCCGAGGTCGTGAGCACGATCCGGCCGTGGCCCTGCTCGCGGAAGGCGCGCATCGCCGCGCGAGCGACGAACAGGCCACCGACCAGGTGGACGTCGACGACCGAGCGCAGGTCGTCGTCGGAGAGGTTGGTCAACGTCGCGTCACGCAGGAAGCCGGCGTTGCTGATCACCGCATCGAGTCCTCCGAGCTCGTCCTGGGCGAGGGCGATCATCGCGTCGACCTGCTCGGACGAGGTCACGTCGTGCGCCGAGGCGACCGCGCGACCTCCCGCCGCGACGATCTCGGCCACGACCTCGTCGGCCGCGGACCCCTCGCTCGTTCCGTCGCGAGCGCGTCCGGCGTCGTTGACCAGCACCGCCGCACCCAGCTCGGCCAGCAGCAGCGCATGCGCGCGGCCGAGTCCTCGCCCGGCTCCGGTGACCACTGCCACCTGACCGTCGAATCGGATCGGTTCCATCGGCTCTCCCCCGTCGATCGGGCGACGCAACCCTGGCGACGCCCACGCCGCCATGATATACCGACCAGTATGAATCTTTCAACGGTCGGGGGGCCGGCATGACCCGGAACGAGCTCGATCCGGACGAGCACGCGGCCTTCGTCGACGCCGTCGCGGAGTGCTTCGCCGAGCACGCCGGGCCGACGGCCGCCCGCGCGCTGCTCGACGATCCGCGCGGCGAGTCGCTCGCGCTGCGGGACCGGATGGTCGGCGAGCTCGGCCTGCCCGGGCTCCCGGTTGCCGAGGAGCTCGGCGGGACCGACGTCCAGCTGCGGCTCGTGGCCGACGTCGCGCTCGAGGCTGGACGCCAGCTGGTCGGCGGTTCGTGGCTGCCGACCGCCCTGGCGGCCGTCGTCGTCGACCGGGCCTGCGTCGACCGGATCGGCGACGATGCCCCCGGTGCGTCACTGCTCGCGGCCGTGGCGGAGGGCACGCTGACGGCGACCCTGGCGCTGCACGACCGGGGCGACGATCCGGTCCGGATCACCGATGCCAACGACGGCGACCCGGCCCGACCGACGGCCACCGGCGTCCGGGCGGGCGGCGCCACGACGGGTCGCGGTCCCCGGTCGGTCCGCCTCTCCGGTGCTCGCACCGTGGTCCTCGACGGC
>JBQGEK010000267.1:0-1502 GCA_052039575.1 Patulibacter sp.
CGAGCTGCTGCAGGCGATGAAGCGGCTGGGCATCAAGCCCGAGCACGAGTGCTTCGACGTCGGCCACGTCGGCAACCTGGCGCCGCTGATCGACATGGGCCTGCTCGACGGTCCGCTGCACGCCGACTTCGTGATGGGCGTGACCGGCGGGATCCCGCCGACCGCGCGCAACCTGGCGACGATGGCCGACAACCTGGCCGAGATCGGCCGGGCGCTGCCGGTGCCGCCGGCCGCCGACGGATCGGCTCGCGAGCACCACGGGGGCCTGATCGGGATCTCGCGGGTCCAGTGGCCCCTGATCGGCGCCGCGCTCGCGCTCGGCGGATCGATCCGGGTCGGCCTGGAGGACAACTTCTACCTGCCCGACGGCACGATGGCCCGCTCCAACGGCGACCTGATCGCCGCAGCGGCCGGCATGGTCGCGACCTCCGGCCGCCGGCTGGCGACGGTGTCGGAGGCGCGGGAGCTGTTGGGCGTGCCGGCGCGCTGAGATTTCACGCTCAGGCACTGCTGGGAGACCTTGTACGTCTCCGACCTGTCAAAGGACTCCGGGTCCGGCGCGCGTTGAAGCCCGGCGTGTACGGTGGTTTTGTGACTCACCAACACCTTCGCCGCTCGACGCGGGCCGCCGGCCTTGCGGCAGCGATCACCACCATCCCCCTCGGACTAGCTGCGCTCCCGGTGTCTGCGGCGGAGGTCTCGGCCTCCGCGAGCGGGACCCTCGGCCGTCCGAAGGTCCCGTTGACGCAGCAGATCAAGACGGTCAAGACGACGGTCGACGAGGCTTCGGGTACGTGGACGACGACCGTGCGCTTCCGGGCGGCGCAGAGTGCGGCTACCGCCCGCGATCTCGTGCTCAACCTTGCGGCGGAGGACGGTCCGGCCAATCGGGGAACGTGGTTGCTGCGCACGGACCCCAACGCCACCCAGGCGACCTACACGCCTTCGACACCGCCGATGCCGGGCACCGAACCGGTGGCCGCGGCGAGCTTCGACCCCAGCCGCACCCTCCTGACGCTCCGAGCGACCGACCCGCAGCTGGTCGGCATCCGTCCCGACGTCGTGCGGGTTGACCTCAACGACCGGGGAGAAACGTTGAGCGGGGCGACGGCGTTCCTGGGCCCTGTGGCTCCGCGCCCGACGATTCCGAAGGCCGCCCGGCGCCTGACGGCACAGAAGGACGGCGTCGTGCGCGTACCGCTGACCGCGCTCCCGCGGCCTGCCGAGCGGTTCGTGCGGATCTACACGGCGAGCGGATTCCGGCTGGCTGCGGGGTATCTCAGCGCCCATGACTACCGGAGCACGGTCGTCGAGCTCCGCGTGCCGCAGCGCGAGCTTCGCCGACTGTCCAAGCAGCTCCGAACGGGCCGCCTGACGGTCCGCACGCAACTGCCCAACACGTCAGAGGTCGTCGTCAAGCGCACGGTCCGCCTGCGGCGAAGCTAGCCCGTCGTCGGGTCGGACCAGCGCAAGCCAGCCGTTGTGGCACGGCGTGCGGTCGC
>JBQGEK010000268.1:0-5123 GCA_052039575.1 Patulibacter sp.
AGGGCCGACGCGCCGGGTTTCGTCGCGGACACCCGTAGTCGAAAACTTGATACTCAATTGGATACGCTACTGCTCCCTCGGGCCGTAGTGTTCTTAGAGTTAGGCAAGCTATTCCCTGCAAAAAGTGCTCGTACGGTCTCGACGAGGAAAAGTTTATCTTTCACGCCGTGGCAAAAAGAGTATGATTTTTTTGTCAATCCGTGATGTTGCGCACAGTTCGCATCGGTGAGCTTCCGGGCGCCGGAACGTGAGCCTCGCGCGACAGAACCTTCTGAGGAGAGAGCTTCATGACACGTGCGCTTAGCGGGGGGAGACTGCTCCCGCTCTCGACACTGGCGGTCGCCCTGGTCCTGGCCGTGAGCGGCTGCGGGTCGGACGACGACGGCGGGGCGTCATCCGAACCGGCCTCCTCCAGCGGCGGCTCCGCGTCGGAGCAGCCGGTGATGGGGTCGGACGAGGAACTCGCCGCCACGATCAAGACGACCTACGGCACGGACGTTCCGACCGACGACATCGACCCGGTGACGCTCGAGGCGCTGCGGGTCGCCGCGGCCCCGGTCACGCCCGAGCTTCGGAAGAAGCTGCTGGAGTGCATGAGCAAGCCGATCTGCGAGACGGGCCGCGGGACGCTGACGATCGGCTTGGCGCAGCCGTCGGAGGATGACCTCGGCAAGATCTCCGAGCGGTCCATGTTCACGCTGCAGGCTCTGCGGTACCCGCAGGTGAAGAAGATCATCTACACCAACGCGAACGCCGACACCGCAACGGCGATCTCGAACTTCCGCAGCCTGATCAGCCAGAAGGCCGACGTGATCACCGGGCTGTTCAATGCCGGGGCCGCACTGCTGCCCGTCGCGCGGCAGGCGACGGAGGCCGGTGCCCAGGTCGTCCAGTACACCCAGCCGATCCCCGGGGCCGAGGCCGGGAAGGACGTCCTGACCTTCGTCGGCAGCGACATCTGCGGCTACGGCACGACGCTCGGCGAGGCGATCGCCGAGACCAAGCCGTCCGGCGAGGCCGCGCTGTACACCGGCGTGCCGGGGAACCCGTACGGCGCCACCTGGATGCCGTGCGCGGAGAAGGCCCTCGAGGCCAACGGCTGGAAGGTCGCGCTCAAGGGCGACACCAACTGGACGGTCCAGGGCACGCAGAAGGCCGCGTCGGCGCTGATCGCCTCCGGCAAGAAGGTCGACGCGATCGCGTACGACTACACGCCGCAGGCGCTGATCAACGCGTACGTCTCGCGCGGTGAGACGCCGCCGGCGATCTTCGCCGGGTCCGGGACCGCCGGCTACTTCAAGGCCGTCGACGACGCGAAGGAAAAGGGCGTGGAGTTCGACGCCTTCATCGCCAACAGCCAGGTCTGGCTCGGCGCGGTCAGCATCACCGCCGGGATCATGGCCGCCGAGGGCGGTGACGTTCCGCCCGAAGTGACGGTGCCGAATCCGATCGTCCCGCTCGACAACCTCCGGCCGCAGTATGCGCCGACCCAGCAGGAGCAGCAGCGCTACAACATCCCGATGCCGCCCGACCTGGTCGAGGAGCTCGGGAAGACCGGCGAGTAGCTCGCCGGGGGCTCGGAGCGCCGCCCCGAGCCCATTCATCACGAAGACCGCCGTCGGCGTCACGAAGCTGGCGGCCCCGCACGAACACCGCAGCGAGGAGCAGCACACATGGAGACCGGAACCGCCCACGAGCAGACCACGACGGCGCGGCCTCGCCCCGCGTTCCTGGAGGGACCGCCGAAGCGGCTGCTGATCGACGGGGCGTGGGTCCCCGCGCTGTCCGGCGAGACGCTCGAGACGATCGATCCCACCACGGAGCAGGTCCTGACGACCTTCGCGGCCGGTGACGCCGCCGATGTCGACCGTGCGGTCGCCGCGGCACGCCGCGCGTTCGAGAACCCGGTGTGGTCCGGGATGGGCCCGCACGAACGGGGGCGACTGCTGCTGCGGATCGCAGACCTGCTGGAGGCGCGCGCGGACGAGTTCGCGCTGCTCGAGGCGCTCGACTCCGGGTCGCCGCTCGGTGTCGGCGCGTACATGGTTTCGGTTGCCGTGGACGCGTTCCGGTACTACGCCGGCTGGGCGACCAAGATCAACGGCGAGACGATGCCGTCGGATCCGGCGACGTTGCGGTACACGCGGCGCGAGCCGATCGGCGTCTGCGGGCAGATCACGCCGTGGAACTCTCCGCTCGACATGGCGGCGTGGAAGATCGCGCCGGTCCTGGCGTGCGGCAACACGACGGTCCTGAAGCCCGCGGAGCAGACGCCGTTGAGCGCGCTGCGGCTCGGTGAGCTGCTGCTCGAGGCCGGAGTCCCGGACGGTGTCGTCAACATCGTCACGGGGCTCGGTGCGACCGCGGGCGACGCGATCTCTCACCACGCCGGGATCGACAAGGTCGCCTTCACCGGGTCGGTCCGGGTGGGCAAGTTGATCATGGCCGCCTCGGTCGGCAACCTGAAGCGGGTCACGCTCGAGCTCGGCGGCAAGTCGCCGAACATCATCTTCCCTGACGCCGACCTGGACCAGGCCGTCGCCGGAGCCGCCAGCGGCTTCCTGATGCTGACCGGACAGGCATGCATCGCGGGCACCCGGATCTTCGTGCACCGTGAGATCGCGGAGGAGTTCTCGGCCCGTCTCGTCGCGGAGGTCAATCGGCGCGTCGTCGGCGATCCGCTGGACCCGGCCACCGAGCTCGGGCCGCTCAACTCGCGGGCGCAGTACGACCGGGTGTCGGCGTACCTCGAGTCCGGGGCGAGCGACGGAGCGGCCGTGGCGGCGGGCGGTGGCGTGCTCGACCGCAGCGGCTACTTCGTCCAGCCGACGGTGTTCTCCGACGTGTCGCCCGGGATGAGGATCGCCCGTGAGGAGATCTTCGGGCCGGTCGCCGCGGTGCTCCCGTTCGAGGACGAGGAGCAGATGCTCCAGCAGGCGAACGACACGGAGTACGGACTTGCGGCAGCGGTCTGGACGCGCGACGTATCGCGGGCCCACCGCGTCGGGCACCGCCTGCAGGCAGGCACCGTCTGGGTGAACACCTACGGCGAGCTCGATCCGGTCTCGCCGTTCGGGGGCTTCAAGCAGTCCGGGATCGGGCAGGAGTTCGGCCGCGAGTCGATCGACAGCTACACGCAGACGAAGTCGATGGTGGTGCGTCTGTAGCCGGCGAGGACCCGCATCCGTCATCGACGGGGGCGTCCGAAGGCCTGCTTCGGAAGCACGGGGTGACCCACTGCCGGGGCGACCGCTCCGAAGCGGGTCCTCCGGCGCGGTGGCCGACGCCGGCTCAGCTTCCGCGGCGGAGGCGCGGCGTCTCGCGCCCGGCCACGGGGTGGGCGCCGGCGATCTCGATCTCGCCACCGGGGAGTCGCCCCAGCAGTCGGGCGAGCTGGGTGAGCTCGGACGGCGAGAGGTGCTGGGTGAACTCGCGGTCGACGTTGCGGACGTGGGATCGGGCGGCCTCGGCGACGACGGCCCAGCCGTCGTCGGTCAGGACGGCCGCCCGCACGCGTCCATCGGACGGCGCAGCCTCGCGGCGGACGAAGCCGCGGCGCTCGAGCGCGCCCAGCAGGCGGGTGATCCCGGATTGCGCCACCACCATCTGGCGCGCGATGTCGACGGGCCGCAGCCGGCCGTTCGCGGCCCAAGCGAGCTGTAGCAGCACGTCGTAGGCCGCCAGCGTGAGGTCGTGATCGCGCAGCAGCGCGGCCTCGAGACGCTGGTGCTGCACCTGCTGGGCCCGCATCAGCCGTACCCACGCGACCGGCATGTCGCCGTCTTCCACCGAAATACTTGACATGTTCAGCATCTAGGCTAGCGTGGACGCATGTCCTTCACATGGCAAGGAGTTTCGGGCGACGGTACTCACCGTCTCGACGGCACGACGGACGATCACGCTGGCGTGCCGCCGATCGACGTCGATGCGGTTCTGCGCCGGATCGGGATCCTCGGTCGTCCCCGACCGAGTGCGGAGGCGCTCGGTGCCCTCCAGCGCGCGTGGGTCGGTTCGATTCCGTTCGAGAACCTCGACATCGTGCTCGGCCGTCCGATTCGGCTCGATCGGCCGAGCATCGAGCAGAAGCTGGTCCGCCGGGGACGCGGCGGCTACTGCCTCGAGCACGTCGCGCTGTTCGTCGCGACGCTCCGAGCGCTCGGATGGGACGCCCACCAGGCGCTGGCGTCGATGCACGAGCTCGAGGCCCAGCAGGCGCCTCCGACGCACGCGACCGCGATCGTGCGGATCGGTGAGCACCGGTGGATGGCGGACGTCGGTTTCGGCGGTGGCCCGCTGCTGCCGCTGCCCCTGCGTGACGGCGCCCAGGTCGGCGGCGTCGGGACGTGGGCGCACCGGCTGGTACGGATCGGTGATCGCTGGCAGCAGGAGACGTGGCGGAAGGGCCGCTGGACGCCGACCCACAGGACCACGGCCGAGCCGGCCGCGGCGGACGCGATCGCTGTCGCCAACCACTGGGTCTCGACCGATCCCGCGTCGCTCTTCGTCGGCCGCGCCGTCCTGATGCGGGTCACCGAGCGCGAGCGGACCGTGCTCGTCGACCGCGAGCTGCGCACCGCCCGCCCGGGCGGCGACGAGGTGGCCCGAGCCCTGGACCCGGCCGAGCGCATCACCGAGATCGTCGATGGCTTCCGAGTCAAGCTCGACGCCGACGAGCGTGCTGCGTTGCGGTAGATCCGCTGCGGGGCCGGGCCGGGCCGGGCCGCTGCGCCGGGACTAGCGCTTCCCGGAGTTGCCCCGGCCGGGTGCATCGCCGACAGTGGCGCTGTCGGCATCGCGGGGCGCTCGAGCGCTCGCCGCGAGTCGGCCCAGGCGGCGACGCGATGCGGCGCGCTGCACGACGCGAACGACGAGGGGTCTGATGGGCGAGGCACGGAAGGTGGTCGCGATCACGGGCGCGACCAGCGGCATCGGTCGGGCGATCGCGCTCCACCTGGCCGGCGGCGGCTGGACCGTGGAGCTGGCCGGCCGGTCCGAGACGCGGGGCGCGGAGGTCGTCGCGCAGATCGCGGCGGACGGGGGAGACGCCCGGTTCACGGCCCTCGACGTCTGCGACGGGTCGGCCACCCACGCGTGGATCGCCGACGTCTGGGCGGCCCGCCAAC
>JBQGEK010000269.1:0-9639 GCA_052039575.1 Patulibacter sp.
GGGGGGAGTCGTATACGTGGTCATGTGCATCGTCACGACCGTAGATTCGGCCGGGTTCGCGGCGCGTCGGTCGATCGTCTCGACCGCGGGGTCCGAACGTCTCGGCGCAATGGTCTTGCGTCGCCAACAGCAGCGGGGCCACGCGTCTGCACCGAATCCGCACATCCTGGCGACCCGGCGTACACAGCGGTCCGCGTAGCATCGCCTCCGATGAGTCGGCGGACGATCGTGGTGGTGGGGGCGGTCGCGCGGGCCGAGGACGGCGCGACGGTTGATCGTGAGTACCTGGCGACCCTCAGCGCCGACGCACTGCCGGCCCTGCGCCGGTTGCCCAGCGTGCCCGACGAGGCGTCTCCGGCGAACGCGATCGACGAGCGGATTGGGCGGGCCGACGGAGCGGCGGGGTTCAACTGGTCTCGGGCACGGGCGCGGTGACGGGCGGCTCCAACGCCGCTTGTGCGTCGGCCGACCTGATCGAGGCCCCGACCCGGACCGACTGGTGGACGGTCATCGAGCGCGCTCGCGCGCGACCCGAGGGACGACTTCGGTCTCGGATCGCCCCACCCCTCGCACCTCCCGCTCGCCGTTCGACACCATCGGTCGATGGCTGACTACGCGATCGTGCAGGCCGACGACGTCGAGGACGTCTACGCGGGGTCCGACGTGCCGGGGGAGTTCCGGCCGCTGACGGAGGCGCTCGGCGGGGACCAGGTGGCGGTGACCGTGATCCGGGTGCCGCCGCACAGCGACTTCGAGCAGGGGACCGGGCACCGGCACGACGCGCAGGAGGAGGTGTACCTGGTGACGCGGGGGACGCTGACGATGCGCTTCGGCGACCGGGTCGAGCAGGTGGTGGCGGGGTCGGCCGTTCGCGTGGCTCCGCGGACCGTGCGCTCGCACCGCAACGAGGGCGACGAGCCGGTCGAGATCTGGGCCGTCTCGCGGAAGCAGGAGCGGTCCGACGCGACCAAGGTCGACGACTTCTGGGAAGCATCTCCCGACGCAGCCCGCCGTCGCGACCCGGCGTGAGTCGTCGGCCGGACCGCGTGCGACCCGCACCGTGTCGCTCGCACAAGGTCGGCGGTTGCGGTTCGTCGTCGGCACAGAGGTCATCAGTGGGCATGACGGCTACGCTGGCGCCGATGAGCGCTGCCGAGCCCGCCCCGCGCCACCGTCCCGGACCGGGCGGCGCCGAGTACGACGTGGTCGTGGTCGGGGCGGGGATCCTGGGGCTGGCCACCGCCCGCGAGCTGCTCGACCGCTTCCCCGACCTGCGGGTGGCGGTCGTCGACCAAGCGGACGACGTCGCGGCGCACCAGACTGGCCACAACAGCGGGGTGATCCATGCGGGGATCTACTACGCGCCCGGGTCGTTGAAGGCCCGGCTCTGCGTCGACGGCGCACGGCGGATGTACGACTACTGTGCGCAGCGCGGGATCCCGACGGACCGCGTCGGCAAGCTCGTCGTCGCGATCGACCGCAGCGAGCTGCCGGGCCTCGACGAGCTCGAGCGCCGCTCGCGGACCAACGGCGTCGAGATCGAGCGCGTCGACGGCGACCGGCTGCGCGAGATCGAACCGCACTGCGCCGGGGTCGCGGCGCTGCACTCGCCGAACACCGGGATCGTCGACTTCGCGGCAGTCACCCGCGCGCTCGCCGACGACGTGCGCGCAGTGGGCGGCACGCTCCTGCTCGGACGGCGGATCGCCGGGATCGAGCAGCGCCGCGGGGTGCGCGTGCTGCACAGCGAGCAGGGTGCGATCACCACCCGGGGGCTGATCGGCTGCGCCGGCGGCTGGTCCGACCGGCTGGCCGTCGCGGACGGCGGCTCGCCCGACCCGCGGATCGTCCCTTTCCGCGGGGCGTACCTCCGGCTGCGTCCCGAGGCACGGGACCTGGTGCGCGGTCTGATCTACCCGGTTCCCAACCCGGAGCTGCCGTTCCTCGGCGTCCACCTGACACGCCACATCTCCGGTGACGTGCTGCTCGGGCCGACCGCGCTGCTGGTCGGCGCCCGCGACGCCTACGCGCTGGGCCGGATCCGCCGGCGCGACGTCGGCGCCACGTTGCGTTGGCCGGGCACGTGGCGGATCGCCCGGCGGTTCTGGCGGACCGGGGTCACCGAGCTGACCACCGCGGTCAGCCGGCGGGCGTTCGTCGCCGCGTCGTCGCGCTACGTGCCGGAGCTGCGTCGGGGGGACGTGACCAGCGGCTGGGCCGGCGTGCGCGCCCAGGCGGTCTCGCGGGATGGGCAGCTGGTCGACGACTTCGTCTTCGACGAGCGGCCGGGAACGCTCCACGTCCGCAACGCGCCGTCGCCCGCGGCGACGTCGTCGCTGGCGATCGCGGCGATGATCGCCGACCGCGCCGTCGAGGTCCTGAGCCTCACGTCGCCGGCGACGCGCTGAGCTCTCCGGCGGAGAGCAGCTCGTCGGCGACCAGCGCCAGCTGGACGTTGGTGATCGCCCGCGGGGACGAGAGCGTCAGGCCGAGCAGCTCCTCGATCCGGTTGAGCCGGTATCGCAGGGTGTTGCGGTGGAGGTGCAGCTCGAGCGCGGTCGCGCCGTTGTTGGCGTCGGCGGCGAACCAGCAGCGCAGCGTCGACAGCAGGTGGTCGTGCCCGCGCAGCGGGTCGAGCAGCGACGCGGCGCGCAGCAGGTCGGCCGGCTCGCGGACCTGGCCGAGCAGCGTGCCGAGGTTGTCGAGCTCCGCGAAGCGGACGATCCGCGCGCGAGGATCGTTGGCGGCGTCGAGCGGACGGACGTGGTTCAGCGCGAGCCGGGCGTCGTCGAGCGAGCGCGACGCGTCGGCCAGCGACGTGATCGGGCGGCCGACGCCGATCCGCGCGACCCACGGCGGCAGGTCGTCGGCGGCGGGCAGGCGCCCGCGCGGCTGCAGGGTCGCGAAGGCGTCGTCGAGCTCCGCCGCGAGGTGCGGCACGGAGTGGCTGATCAGCAGGTCGCGGACGCGGTCGATCGGCGGCTCGGGCGCGTCGTCGAGGGTCACGCGCCACAGGGCGATCTCGACGCCCTGCGCGGGCGGCACCTGCAGCGTCCCGGCCTCGGCGTCGAGCGCGTGGGCCTGCTGATCGTCGACCGGGCGCAGCGAGCGGAGCAGCAGCTCGGTGCCTTGGGCCTTGGCGACCATCGCGTTGCGGCGGTAGCTGCCGGAGACCAGTCCGAGCAGGTGCACGGCGCGGCGCAGCACCGCCCGGGCCAGCGGGTCGGTCACGCCGCCGCCGACGTTGCCGTGGCGGGTCGCGGCGACCAGCAGCTGCGGGTGCTTGCCTTCGTGCGGGATCGGCAGCACGCACGCCTCGCGGTCGATCGCCCGCTCGAGTGCCACGGCGTCGCGCGCGACGATCTCGGGGGAGACCGCGGGCGGCAGCTCGAGTCCGGCGTGCTGCGTCGGCACCCCGCCGGCGTCGGTGATCGCCACCCCGACGTCGAGCGTCTGCGCGAGCCGGTCGAGGATCTCCTGCTCGGGTCGGCGCATCGAGAGCGCCTCCATCAGATAGTCCTCGATCGCCCTCAGCCGCCGCATGACGTACATGTCGTCGTCGGCGCGACCGTGGTGGACGAGCGAGATGATCTCGTGGAACGCGGTCTGGATCGGCACCAGCACGACGGGGAAGTCGCGCCGCTCCGCTTCGTCGAGCACCGCCCGCGGGACGCGTTGCAGGACCAGACCGACCGCCCATCCGAGCCCGGATTGGCCGCCCTCGGCGAGTTCCGCGACCAGCCGCCGCTGTTCCTCGGCTCGCCCTCGCAACCGCAGCCCGTTGGTCAGCATCAGCCACTCGTCGGGGATCCAGCGAGTCGGCGCGTCGACCTCGATCGCGTGCGCTCCGCGGACGGTGCGCGAGCGCGCGGAGTCGCGGGCCGTCAGCAGCTCGAGGCCGAGGTGCGGCTGGTCGAGGAGCTCACCGAGGGTCAGGGACATCGGGTGGTAGCAGACCTTTGGGGGACGGTCGCGGCAATCGTGCGCGTGCACAACAGTGACCTTCCAAGTCTGGCAGGAAGCATGGTGCTCGTGGCGACGACGCCGTGGGAGGGTCATCGCCATGTCGACCACTCCCCATCGCACCGGCGGCGATTCGCGTCTCTGGCACCCGTTCGCCGACATGGCGAGCGTTCCCGGCCACGAGCTGATCTTCGATCGCGCCGAGGACTGCTGGATCTGGGACGAGGACGGCAACCGCTACCTGGACGCGACGGCCAGCCTCTGGTGCTGCAACGTCGGCCACGGGGAGCCGCGGATCCAGGCGGCGATCCGCGACCAGCTCGAGCGGCTCGACTCGTACTCGATCTTCGGCGATTACGCCAACCGTCCTGCGATGGAGCTGGCCGACCGGCTGGCGGCCCGCGCCCCGATCGACGACGCACGGGTCTTCCTGACCAGCGGCGGCGGCGACTCGATCGACACCGCGGCGAAGATCGCCCGCGCCCACTGGGTCGGCCAGGGTGTGCAGGAGCGGGTCCACATCATCGGCCGGACGCAGGGGTACCACGGCACCCACGCCTTCGGCACCAGCATCGGCGGGATCGAGAGCAACACCAGCGGCTGGGGCCAGTTGGTCCCCGCCACCTCGTCCGTCCAGTGGGACTCGCTGCAGGCGCTGGAGGACGAGATCCTGCGGGTCGGGCCCGAACGGGTCGCCGCGTTCTTCTGCGAGCCGGTGATCGGCGCCGGCGGCGTCCTGCTGCCGCCCGACGGCTACCTCGAGGGCGCCGCGGCGCTCTGCGAGGAGCACGGGATCCTGCTGGTGATCGACGCCGTGATCTGCGGCTTCGGTCGGCTCGGGACCTGGTTCGGGATCGAGCGCTGGGGCGTGCGGCCGGACATGGTGGTATTCGCCAAGGGCGTCAGCTCCGGGGTGCTGCCGGTCGGCGGCGTCGCCGTCGCCGGACACGTGGCCGAGCCGTTCTTCGGGGGGCGGGCCGGATCGATCCTGCGCCACGGGCCGACCTACGCCGGCCACCCAGTCTGCTGCGCGGCGGCGCTCGCGACGCTCGACGTCTACGAAGACGGGTTGCTCGAGCGCGGACGCGAGCTGGAGGGCGTCCTGGCGGCCCAGCTCGACCCGCTGCTGAACCACCCCGGTGTCGGCGCGGTGCGTTCCGGCACCGGGCTGCTCGGCGCGGTCGACCTGCACGACGACGTGCTGGCGGCGGTTCCCGGCGCGGTCGGGGTGCTGCAGCGCGCGGCCCGCGACCACGGGGTGCTGGTGCGGGGACTGCCCGCGGGCGTGGCGGTCTCGCCACCGCTGACGGTGGGCGACGAACAGCTTCAGATGATCGGAGCGGGCCTGCGAGCGGCGCTCGACGCGATCACGGTCGGCGTGAGCTGACGACCAACGACGAACGAACGACTGAGGAGAGCACCGAGACATGGGCATCCGGGTGGGAATCGATACCGGTGGCACGTTCACCGACCTGGTCGCGTTCGACGACCGAACCGACCAGTGGTACGTGGCGAAGGTTCCGTCGAATCCGAAGCAGCCGGTGCGGGCGATCGCCGGCGCGCTGGAGCAGGCGGAGTTCGACGCCGCCGACGTGGACTTCATCGTCGTCGGCACGACGATCGGGATCAACGCGGTCCTCACGCGCAGCGGGTCGCGGGTGGTGTATCTGACCACGGAGGGCTTCACCGACATCCCGCAGATCCAGCGGATCAACCGCAAGCACCACTACGACTTCCGCTGGCGCAAGCCGGAGGCGCTGGCCGCCCGCCGCGACTCGCACGGGATCCCCGAGCGGGTCGACAGCAGCGGCGACGTGCTGACCCCGATCGACCTCGACGCGGTGCGCGACGTGGCCCGCGAGTTCGCCGGCGACGACGCCGACCCGGTCGCGATCGCGGTCTGCTTCCTCTTCTCGTACCTCAACCCCGAGCACGAGCAGGCCGCCCGCGACGCGATCGCCGAGGTCGCACCGAACCTGCCGGTCTCGCTGTCGCACGAGATCGCGCCGATCTGGCGCGAGTACGAGCGCGGCACCGCCGCGATGCTCGACGCCTACGTCAAGCCCGCCGTCGACCGCTACGTCGAAGGCGTCTCGCAGGCGTTCCGCGACCAGGGCGCGGGGGACCGGTGGTCGAGCCTCAAGTCCAACGGCGGCCACGCGCTCGCCGAGGAAGCCGGCCGCAAGCCGTCGCACATCCTGCTGTCGGGGATCGCCGGCGGCGCGATCGGCGGCGCCCAGGTCGCCCGCTCGGCCGGCGCGCCGAACGCGCTGGTCGTCGACATGGGCGGCACCAGCTGCGACATCTGCCTGATCGTCGACGGCCAGCCGCTGTTCTCGTCGGAGTACGAGATCGAGTTCGGCCTGCCGGTCAGCGTTCCGACGGTCAACACCCACACGATCGGCGCCGGCGACGGCTCGATCGGCTGGGTCGACCCGGGCGGACTGCTCCAGGTCGGACCGCAGAGCGCCGGTGCCGACCCCGGCCCGGTCTGTTACGACGCGGGCGGCAGCGAGCCGACGATCACCGACGCCAACCTGATCCTCGGCCGGCTCGACCCGGACTTCTTCCTCGGCGGCAAGCTCAAGCTGCGCCCCGAGCTGTCCGGCGACGCGATCCGCACGGTTGCCGACCGGATCGGTCAGGACGAGGTCGAGACCGCGTCCGCGATGCTGCGGATCGCCAACGAGTCGATGGCCAACGCGATCCGGATCGTCACCGTCGAGCAGGGGATCGACCCGCGCGACTTCGCGATCATCGCGATGGGTGGCGCCGGCCCGACGCACGCCTGCGGGATCGCCGAGGCGATCGGGATCGACCGCGTCGTCGTCCCGCCCAATCCCGGGGTCACGTCGGCCTTCGGCGCGCTGGTCGCGCCGGTCCGCGTCGACGAGGTCACGTCGGTCTCGCTGAAGAGCACCACGCTCGACGTCGAGGCGCTGGCGCGCCGGTTCGCCGAGCTCGAGCAGCAGGCGGCGACGAGCTACGCCGCGCAGTCGGCGGAGGGTGAGCGGCCCGCGCCCGAGCGCGTGCTGGCACTGCGCTACGAGGGGCAGAACTACGAGCAGGAGATCGCCGTCCCGGCGGGTGAGCTGACGCAGGCGATCCTCGACGAGACGTTCGAGTCCTACCACCAGCTGCACGAGCGGTTCTACGGCTACCGCTTCGACGGCGTGGCGATCGAGATCGTCCGACTCGCGGTCACCGTCACCGGCGCCGAGCCGGACCTGCCGGAGCTGCGTGCGAAGTCCGCCGCGGCCGGGCGCGGATCCCGCGTCGCCGACGTCTACTTCGACGAGGGTGGCTACCAGCCGACCCAGGTGATCCCGCGGCCCGAGGTCGACGGCGAGCTGGTCGACGGCCCGGCGTTGATCGAGTCGCTCGACACCACGGTGATCGTGCCGCCCGGATGGACGCTGCAGGCCGGGACCGGCGGCGTGATCGAGCTGCGCCACGCCGCGGCCCGCAGCACCGACGACCAGCGCGTGGCCGCGGCCGCGCAGACCGCGTGATCGGCAGGAGAGCGAGATGAGCACCGACACCACCCCGCAGGGCGCCGAGCAGCTGGACCAGGTCCTGCTGACGGTGATCAACAACAGCTTCGTCAACGTCTGTCGCGAGATGGGCATCACGATGGCCCGGACGGCGTTCTCGCCGATCTTCAACGAGGGCCTCGACTTCTCGTGCGTGCTGTTCGACCGCGACCTGAACATGATCGGGCAGGCCGAGTTCTGCCCGGCACAGCTGGCGGCGAGCATCTTCATCGTCCGCTGGACGGTCGAGGAGCTCGGGATCGACAGCTTCGAGCCCGGCGACGTGGTCCTCCACAACGATCCGTACCGCGGCGGCGCGCACATCCCCGAGCACTCCGTGATCCGGCCCGTCTTCCACGAGGGCGAGCTGTGGGGCTTCGTGGCCAACGTCGGCCACCTGGCGGAGATCGGCGGCAAGGCCGCGGGGTCGTTCGCGGCCGACGCGACCGAGATCTTCCAGGAAGGCCTGCGGATCCCGCCGATCAAGCTGGTCAGCCGGGACGAGAACAACCTCGACCTGTGGCGGCTGATCATGGCCAACCACCGGACGCCGCGGAACACCTGGGGCGACATCAACGCCCAGATCGGCTCGCTGCGGGTCGCCGAGCGACGCGTGGTCGAGCTGCTCGACCGGTACGGCGCCGACACCGTGACCCAGGCGTCGCGCCAGCTGATGGACTACTCCGAGCGCTGGATGCGCTCCGAGATCTCGGCGATCCCCGACGGGACCTACGAGTTCGCGAGTCAGATGGAGGACGACGGGATCGACCCCGACCCGGTCGACCTGAAGGTCAAGGTCGTCGTCGACGGCGACCAGGTGATCGTCGACTGGACCGGCACGTCGCCGCAGGTCCGCGGCCCGGTCAACGCCACCTACGGTGTGACGGCCGGCGCGGTCTACAACGCGATCTTCCACGTCACCGAGTCGGCGATCCCGAAGAACACCGGGGCGTACCGGCCGATCCAGATCGTCGCGCCGCCCGGGACCGTGGTCAACGTCCAGTACCCCGGCGCGTCGGTCGGCGGCAACACCGAGACCCACCCGAAGCTCGCCGACATGGTCGTCGCCGCGCTCGCGCCGGTGCTGCCGGACCGCGTCGCCGCGGCCGAGGGCGCGACCTGCTGCAACTTCCTCTTCGGCGGCGTCCACCCGAAGACCGGTGAGTACTTCGCCAACTACCACCTCGAGGGCGGCGGCTGGGGCGCCAAGGCCTACGACGACGGCAACGACGCGACGATCGTCAAGAACGGCAACTGCCGCAACACCCCGGTCGAGATCTTCGAGACCCGGTTCCCGCTGATCACCAAGGAGTACGCGCTGATCGTCGACTCCGGCGGTGCGGGCACGCACCGCGGTGGGCTCGGCACGCGGCGCGTGATGCAGCTCGGCAAGGGCGCCGAGATCATGCTCAGCGCGCTGCTCGACCGGACCAAGGAGGACTTCCGGGCGTGGGGCCTGAACGGCGGGGGCGAGGGCGGCAACGCCGCGATCCTCGTCAAGCGCCACGGCGACGACACCTTCCGCACGTTCAGCGAGGCGTTCGGCACGGCGTCCGCGTCGAAGTTCACCAACATCCGGCTGGTCGAGGGGGACGAGGTCCTGCTCTCCAGCCCGGGCGGGGGCGGCTACGGCCCCGCGCAGGACCGCGACCGCGCGGCGGTCGCCAAGGACGTCGCCGAGGGCCTCGTGTCGGCCGCGGCGGCGCGAGAGCTCTACGCCTACGAGGAGGCCTGATCATGGGTCGTTGGGAACCCGTCACCCACGAGATCTGGGACACCGTCGTGACGCCGTGCGAGGCGACCGGCCAGGTCGTCGCCGGCCGTCAGTGGATCGCCGAGATCGACGGCGTCGAGCACCGCTTCTGCAACCCGGACGCCGAGCAGCTGTTCCGCAACTACATCCTGCCCAACCGGCGTGCCGCCGAGGCCGCGGCCGAGCGGGCCTGAGCGGGTGACGGCCGTGAACCTGATCGGAGCAGCGCAGAGCGGCCTGTTGATCGACGGGGCGTGGGAGCGCACCGGCGATTCGCGGCCGGTGCCCACCCCCGCCCGCCCCGCCGAGCGGGTCGGCGCGGACGCCGCGGCGGGGGCGGACGCCGTCCGCCCCGCCTGCGCGGCCGCCGGCCGGGCGGCTCCCGGCTGG
>JBQGEK010000270.1:0-8185 GCA_052039575.1 Patulibacter sp.
CCGCATTGGCGGTGGGCGTCCGCGACGACCTCGGCGACGACGCCGTATCCGTATGCCAGAACCTCAAGAAGTTCGAAGTCCTTCAAGGTTGCCGCGACCCATCGCCGCTCAACGGAGAGTAGTGCTTCGTGTTTCGCGGCATCGGGGAAGCGGTCGAGCAGATACTGGACGATGTCGTCCTGGGTCATCAGTGGTGGTACCTCGATGTCGACCTCGGGAGGTTCGCCGGGTCCGCCAAGGAGCCGGACGCGCGCTGTCGAGTGCAGTTCGAGGTCCCCCTGTTTCTCGACAAAGTTGCGTGATTTTACAAGCCACCTCATCAGTGGGTCCGCCCTATAGCGCGCCACGTGCGGCTCATACCATGCATCGAAATCAGGTATGAGTTTTTGTTCTTTCTTGAGAATGAATGAAACTGACCGCAGCGTGACGAGGGCCGCGTTAAGGCTCGCGACGAAGTCGTCGGGTTCCGAGTAGTCCGCTTGGGCGCGGTGCCAATGGTTGTGCATGTGGTGAAGTCGTGTGTGCGTCTGTCTCAGCGGGCAGGACTTCTCCAGTTTGGGGTGTCGAAGCTTTGCCATGACGTAAGGATACGCCCTGGCGAGTGTTTATCGTGGCTCGGTCCGCCCCGGGTCGGAATGCGTACACGGAGACGGTCTTGAGATTGTGCGTCGCAGGGGATTGCGGTAAGAATGGCCCGGATATGAATAGCGAGCGCGACCGCATTTCCCCAGGACACGGCAACAGCGGGCACGTTGCTAGCGATCCTGGGTGGCTCAACGACGATCCTCGACAGGCGGAAATCCTTGACGAGTTTCAGTCGGAGATGAGTGGTACGTGGGTTTGGCTCTCTCGCAATAGGGGTGAAGTCGGAGACCACTCCGTCGGCTGTTATTCAGCATTGCTGACGCCCGAGCGAATCGCGGCCGGCGTGTCGGATCCAGGCTGGGATGTTCACCACGGCGCTGGCGGCCCCGGATTCGTCCAGTACAACGGCGAAAGCGGCTGGACCACCGACTACGAGGTTACGCACGAAGAAGGCATCGAACTGCTCGTTGTCGACCGCACATGGCACGGCGTGCGCCAAGACGATGTTGAGCTGGCGCAGGAGTTCCGGTTGCTGTTCAACCTCTGGGAGGATCGGGGGACCCGGACCTTTTATGACTTCGACGGCTCTGGGAATCCGATCGAGGCCGTCGTCGTCGAAGAGCAAGGCGTCAGGGCGCTCAGGAGCCTAGTTCGTCGCTTCCAAGCGGCGAAGCAGATGTACCTCGCGCTCTACCTGGACTCGACTCTATGGTCCGGCGATTTGCCTAGTGAGGAGCATCGCTGGGAGACGCGGGGCTCTCACCTGATCTGCGGCTATTACCGGCCCGATCCGTCGGAGTCAGCTGGCGGTCAGCCGTTCTCACGGTTGCTCGGCAAGCGCTTGATCCCCCCGCCCCCTCGCGAGGAGTGTGGTATTGCGCCGTTTGAGCGCGCCAAGCAGTACGAGAAGTTTTCGCTCGGCACTAACGACGTCGGAGAAGAACTGCTGTTTACCTCCGATCCCGACGAACTCGCGAACTACTTCGGTGCCAACCCGAACAACCCGCACTACCTGACCCCGGTCTACTTCCGCAGCGACGTACTCAACAGGTATTACGCCGACACAGACCGCTACTCGGTCGAAGACGGCCTCCTGCGATGCGCGGGACTTTGGGCGCTCAGGATCGACAACGACCAGGACGGGCACCTGATGGTCTTCCTCGGAGATCTCGGCCGCGACATGCCCGTAGCGGAAGCGCGCCATTGGCGAAGCCATAACATCGCGCCTCCCGAAAACGGTCCTAGCGAGACCTTGGTTCGCCGCGCGTTCTACGGGGAGTTCACCGATCCCCAGTCGGTGGGCCTGCGCTTCCCGCGCGTGTACGCGAAAACGAATGAGGCGTGGGCTGAGGCATTCGGCTGGCCTCTGTTCAGGGCGCTGCACCACGACGACCGCCACCTCCTTTCCAGCCTGCACGTTCCATTCGGCGAGGGGGCCAGCGAGTTCGACGAGCAGATCCTCTGCCTCGCAAAGTTGCTCGTGGACTCCCTGAACGAGAGAGAGCTTGCGAAGCACGTGACGAATAAGAGCAAGGACCTCAAGGGTCTAGGCAAGCTGGAGCAGATGCTTGGTGGGCTCGGGGTCTTGGATGCCCGCTCGTTGCTGGGTTCCCTGGCCGACATTCAAGGGTTGCGCAGCCGCGGTGCTGCGCACCTGAAAGGGTCTGACTTCGACATCAGCATTCCTCTCAACGGCCTAGGACGCAAGGCCGGCTTCGCGGCGCTGATGCAGCGCGCTGTCGACACCCTTGATTCCCTTCGTGGCATCGCTGAGGAGCGGGCTACAGCGGGCCCGGTCGCGAAGAGCTGACGGGCCGACGTTTGCGTCGGGGGTGCGTTTGGGCCACGAACACCCCGCCTATGGCCCAAACGCGCGCATATCGACGCAGAACGACGCGCACCAGCGGACCGCGAGTCACAAGAAATCCCTGCAAATCGCCCACTCCGGGACCCCGATTCCCGGAGCTGAAAATCGTGGTGTCCCGGGTTCGAGTCCCGGTCTCGCCACTCCGGAAAGGCCCTGCAAAGCGGGGCCTTTTTCGTTCGGGCTCCGCGACGACTTGCGGCGGGCAGTGCCTCTGCGAGCACCGAACGCGCCCTCGTCAACCCGCCAAGCGTTGGTCGCCGGTGGGCGATCAGGCGGTCTCGAGGGCGGGTGGCCGTCGCCGGGGCACGGGACCCGCAGGCTCTTGAACAACGGCGCCTCGGAGCGGCAAAGCGCTAGCCGGAAGTCCCTGCCCCGCTGCCGCCACGCAGGCAGCAGCAGAGACGAGGTCGCCCGCCCCGGAACTACCTACCAAGGGAAGCCCCGCGCCTATCGCCCCAGGACCGCCCCGAGGCCTACCGCCCCGCCTCCACCGTGTGGGTGCTGTGGTAGTTGCCTCCGCCGATCGTGGCCCGGGTCTTGACGACCAGGCGATCGGACGCGGGGACCCGGATCCGCACCGTGTAGGTGCCGGTTCGGCGGTTGATCCGGGGCTTGCCGATGGTCCGCAGGCGCTTGTTGATGGTCGTGCAGCTGCCCGTGCCGCCGTAGACCTCCAGCTTGGAGAAGCGGCTCGGGCGCTGGACGTTCACCCGACCCGTCAGGGTCACGGTGTCGCCGGAGCGCGTGACCCGACGCAGGTCGTTGGTCTGGCGCAGGCGCACCGACGGCGACCGGTGCCGCTCCACGCTCGCCCGGTACCCGACCCGGTCGCGCTGGGCCGCGCTCCGCGGGCCGGCCACCGTTACCGAGAACGTCCCGGTGGCTCCGACCGTCGCGGTGCCGACCTGCTCGCCGCCGGTCTCGTTGATCGCCACACGGGTCCCTGACGCATGGGTGCTGAAGCCGCTGATCCGCACCCGGCTGCCCGAACGGCGAACGTTCGTCAGCACCAGCGCGGGCTTGGTGCAGGTCGGAGCGGCGGGCGGCGCCTCAGCCGGCGCGGGGCTCGGGCCGGGAACCGGATCACCGGGCCGGACCGCTGCGATGTCGTCGGTGACCCGGCTGTTGCCCGCCGCGTCGGTCTGGACCACACGGACCGTGTACCGCCCCGCGCCGGCCGGCAGCTGGATCGTCGCGCGCTCACCCGTCGGCACCGGAACGGTCATCACGACGGCACCCGCGGCGTCGCGCACCTCGATCCGCACCGACACCGCGTCGGGTGCACGACGGAACGTCACTTCCAGGGCGTCCGGCGTGCCGACGATCGCCGGCACGGGCCCCGGATCAGGGCCGACGCGGTCGAGCGTGACGTCGCTCGCCGGCGACACCGCGGTGTTGCCCGCGGCGTCGGTCTGCCGGACCCGCACGCGGTGGGTCCCGTCCTCGTCCGGCAGCGTGATCGCGACGCTCGCGCCCGTCACCACCGGAACGCGGTCACGGACCGCGTCACCGACGCCGAGGATCTCGACCTCGACCGCCTCGGCGCTCGGGTCCCGCGTGAACGTGACCGTCCGCTCGCGGCTGCCGTCGACCCCGGTCACCGTCGGCGCCGGTCCGGCGTCCGGCGCAACCGTGTCGAGCGTCAGCACGGCGCTCGTGGCGTCGGCGCCGTTCCCCGCCGCGTCCGCGACGGTGACGACGACGCGGTAGCTGCCGTCGACGGCGCCGAGCATCACCGTTCCGGTGGTCCCGGCGATCACCACGGACGGTCCGACGGGCTGATCGGCGGCGTCGATCACCTGCGCGCGGACGGTCTCCGCATCCGCCGGCCGGACGATCGTCACGGTGCGATCGACGGCGCTCGAGGTCACCGGCGTGACCGTCAGGTCGAGCGCGGAGAGGTCCGGCGCGGTCCGGTCCAGGACCACGTCGGTCGTCGACGAGGCGGCGTCGTTGCCGGCATCGTCGGTCTGTCGAATCCGCACGCCGTAGTCGCCGTCGGCGTCGGGCAGCGTGATCGTGCTGGTCTCCCCGCCCGCGACGGGCACCGTGACGACGACCGATCCGCCGTGGAGGATCTCGACGGCCACCGTCGTGGCGCTCGGGTCGCGGGTGAACGTGACGGTCCGCTCGCGCAGGTTGGCGTCCCCGCTGACGGTCGGAGCCGGCCCGGCGTCGGGTGCGGTCCGGTCGAGCGTGACCGGCGAGCTGGTCACCGCGGCGCTGTTGCCCGCGGCGTCGGTCGCGGTGACCACGACGCGGTAGCTGCCGTCGCCGGAGCCGAGGGTGATGGTCCCCGTCGTCGCGGCGATCGTCACCGGCGAGCCGACCGGCTCGTCCGCGGCGTCGATCACCTGGGCGGAGACCGTCGCGGCGTCGGCCGGGCGGACGATCGTGAGCGTGCGATCGCGCTCGTTGGAGAGCACGGGCGTCACCGTCGGGGCGAGCGCGGAGACGTCCGGGGCGACACGATCGAGCACGACGTCGGCCGTCGGCGATTCCGCGCCGTTGCCGGCGGCGTCGGTCTGGCGGACGCGCACGCCGTAGGTGGCGTCGGCGTCGGGCAGCGTGATCGAGGCGGATGAGCCCGACGGCACCGGCACCGTGTCGAGCACCGCGCCTCCGTCGGCGAGCACCTCGACCTCGACCGTCGCCGCGCTCGGGTCGCGGGTGAAGGTCACGGTCCGCTGACGGACGTTCCCGGCGCCGGCGACCGCCGGGGCCGGCCCGGCGTCGGGGGCGACACGGTCCAGGGTCACGACGTCGCTGGTGGCGTCGGCGGCGTTGCCGGCCGCGTCGGTCAGGGTCAGGCGGACGCGGTAGTCGCCGTCGGCGGGGCCGACCGTCACCGCGGCGCTCGAACCGACCACCGTGGCCGGCAGGCCGACGGCGACGTCGTCGGCGTTGAGCGCCTGGGCGACGACGGTGACGGCGTCGGCGGGCCGCGTGAACGAGACCGTCCGCTCCAGGGCGTTGGAGATCGCGGGGGTGACCTCGATCGCCAGGTTGGAGGTGTCGGGGGGTGTGCTGTCGAACGTCAGCGGCACGATCGCGCTGGTCGAGCTCTGCCCGCTCTCGTTGGTGCGCACGACGCGCACGCCGTAGCTGCCGTCCGCCGGCAGGGTGATCCCGACGACGCCGTTGCCCTCGCTGTCGGGGTACGTCTCGAGCACCTCGTCGTCGCCGTCGAGCAGCTCGACGACCGCGCTGGTGACGTCGCTGCCCCGGGTGAAGGTGATGGTGCGCCCCGGAGAGTTGACCGCGCCGGTCACCGTCGGCACCGGATTGTCCGGGCCCGCGGGCACGACGAACGTCGCGTCGTCGGTGCTGACCGAGCCGTCGCCGTTGGTCGCCGTCACGCGGTAGTGGTACGTCGCCCCCGCGGTCAGGTCGTCCAGCTCGATCTCGAACGGCTGGCTTCCGATGCCGCCGACCGTCTGCGTGCCGGAAGTCGATCCGTACGAGGCGGTCAGGCCGTACTCGACGGCGATCTCGGTGTCGCTGCCGTTGGGGTCGACGGTACCGACGACGCGGGTCGGGCCGGTCGCGGGGATCGAGGCCGTGAGTCCGGTCGGCAGGTCGAGGTCGGTCAGCGTCAGCACCACGTCATCGAGGTCGACGTTGCCCGACGTGACGGCCGAGACGTTGGTGGTGTGCGACGTCCCGATCCGTACTCGGTAGGACCGTCCGGCAACGACGGCACTGGGCGGGATCGTGACCGTCTGCTGACCGAAGGACGCCGATGCCACGGTCAGCGGGATCGCGGGGAGCGTCGTGGACTGGGTGCCGTCGTCGACGTCCACGAGCGTCACGGTGATGTTGACCGAGCCGATCGCGTTCAGGCTGGCGATCTGGGGGCGGACGCTGAACCGCAGCGTCGCAGTGTCGATGCTGGCCGGTGCGACGAACGACGGCGACGTCCAGCTGATCGTCGTGGTCGTGAGGACGCCGAGCAGCGTGCCGAAGGTGTTGCGCAGGTGACCGTCGGCGGGTCCGCCGGTGCCGCCCGTCGTCCGGTAGGACGGGTTGGCGGTCGGGCAGGTGACGCCCGGGATGCAGCTGTATCCGCCGTAGTCGACGAGACTGGTCCACCCGCCGTTGGTGGTGGCGAACGTCCGGGCCTCGGCTGGCGAAGGCTCGATCGTGACGGTGGCGGCCGACGCGGCCGAACTGCTCGCGGTTATGCAGCAGAGAGCGAGCAGCGCGAGTGCGGTGCGTCGTGCGGGGTTTTGGGACATCGGTTCCTCGTGCGGGGCAGTGCGCCGCACCGAGGGCCGATGCGGACGCAGCATGCTAGTCCCCATGTGTGCTGAAGCCAAATACTCCCCGTCGCGAGTCGTCGTGCAAGCTCCGCGCGCTTCGGCTCTTGCGCGCTCAGCCGCCCCGCAGCGACGCCCAGGTCAGCAGGGCCATGATCAGCGTGAGCGAGCCGATCGCGACGACGTGCCACCAACGGTGCATACGGAGCACCGCGATGAACTCGCGCAGGTAGGCCGACGGAACGAAGTAGGCCGCGGTGCGGGCGCCGAAGGTCTCCGCGTCGAGTCCCAAACTGCGCGCCAGCAGCGCGGCCCGGAACGAGTGGTAGGTGTTGGTGACCACCGCCAGCCGCTGGCCCCGTCCGTGCTGCTCGAGCACGCGCGCACCGAGCACGAGGTTCTGCTCAGTGGTCGTCGCCTGGGTCTCCGGCAGGAGGTCCTGCGCCGGGATGCCGTGGTCGAGCAGCCACCGCGCCATCGCGACGCCCTCCGCGACGGGCTCGTCGGGCCCCTGCCCGCCCGAGGGCACCAGGGCCGGCGGCGGCCACCCCCGCTCGCCATGCTCCCGGTAGAGCCGCACCCCGCGTTCGAGACGTGCCGCCAGCAGGGGCGGCACGTCCCCGTCGACGAGGCCCGCTCCCAGCACCACGATCCCGTCGACCGGACGTCTCCGGTGCCGCAGCGCGTAGAGCAGCGAATACGCGGAGAACGACACGAAGACCAGCGACAGGTAGCCGACGACGATCACCGCCGTGGAGACGAGACCGAGCAGCAGCGTGCTCTCGATCCTGGTCACGGCGATCGTCGTCACTGCGACGATGGCGAGCAGCGCCAGGCCGGTGAGCGCGCTCAGGGCGTTGCCGAGCGACGGGCGCTCGTGCTGCAGGACCACCACGCCGTTGCCGACCAGGGCGATGCCGGTCACCAGGGTCGCCAGCGGCAGGAGCACCAGGCCACCGAGCACGATCACGATGCAGATCGTCCGAATCGGCTCCGGGCCCTCGGCGGCACCCGTCAGCAACGCCAGCACGACCAGCAGCACCAGCAGCACGCCGTTGCGCAGCCGGCGTGGCTCGCGGAGCCAGCTCACGGCCAGGAGGACCGTCACCACCGCGACCGCGACGAGCATCAGCATGGGCGGATCATCGCGTCCGCCGCGGCGTACGGTCCCCCGGCGTGGCCGCTTCGGCGGATCACCCACCGGGGGTGACGACGACCGGTGCGGGGTCCGGCACCGTGGGTGGAGGGATTCACAACCGAGAGGAGGCCGACCATGGCCGACAGACCCGTGTTCCTCTACGCCGCCGTCTACGACGACGTCGGCGACGCCCAAGCCGACTACGAGATCGTCTTCGACCTGCACGCCGCCGGAGCGATCGGAACGTTCGACTCGGCGATGATCCGCAAGGACGAGGACGGCAAGGTCCGGGTGACCAAGACCGAGAAGCCGACCCAGCACGGCGCATGGACCGGG
>JBQGEK010000271.1:0-9878 GCA_052039575.1 Patulibacter sp.
CCAGAAGCTGTTGTTCAGCACCCAGCTCTACTTCGGTGGACTGGAAGGCGGCTTCTACGCCCCGCCGAACACCGACCCGACCGCCAACATCACCGCCTGGAAGGCGTTCAACGACACCGGCGGACCGTACGACGGGCACCCGCTGGCGCTGCAGCAGACCGCGGAGTTCCCCCACCACGGCGGGTACTACACCGACATCTCACGGGCGCCCGCCCCCGCGCTGCTAGCCAACGGCTGGAACGACGACCTGTTCCCGGTCACCGAGTCGCTGCGGTACTACAACCGCGTCCGTGCCAACCACCCGGACGCGCCGATCAAGATGTTCCACCTCAACCTCGGCCATACGCCGCGTAGCGGAGCAGGCTCGGCGGCCGCAGCCGTCGACCTGGTGACGGTGCTCCACCTGCAGCAGGCGGAGGACAGCTGGTTCAACTACTACCTGCGGGGTCGCGGTCCCGAGCCGACCGACGCCCGCGGCGGGGTCGACATCCTGACCACCAGCTGCGCCGGCACCACGGCCAGCGTCGGCGTGCTCTACCGCGCGCAGAGCTGGGCGGCCCTGTCGCCCGGCGAGATCCGCGTGAGCGGCGCCGCCTCGCAAACGGTGGCCGCCAACACCCCGCCGGCCGAGACCTTCCAGGCGAGCAACACCCTCGCCTGCACCAACGGTCCCGCCGCCAACACCCCCGGCGCGGCCGTCTACGAGACCGCACCCGCGCCGGACGGTGGCTTCACGATCGCCGGCACCCCGACGGTGATCGCCGATCTGAACGTCGCCGCAGCCAACGACGCGCTGGTCAGCCGGCTCTACGACGTCGATCCGAACGCCGGGACCGCCAAGCTGATCGGCCGTGGCGTGTACCGCCCGACCGGGGTCGGCGCGTCGCGTCAGGTCTTCCAGCTGTCGCCGCAGGCGTACCGCGTGGCCCCCGGGCACGTGGTCAAGCTGGAGCTGCTGGCCGAGGATCAGCCGTTCATGGGCAAGGCCACCGGCCAGAACCCGGTCGGTGTGAGCAACCTGCAGCTGCGTCTGCCGACCCTCGACCAGCCGGGCGCCGCCGCGGGCCTGGTCCAGACCCCGGCGGAGAAGGTCCTGCCCGCGGGCTACACGCTGGCGCACGACCTGAGGCCCGCCGCACCGCCGGAGCCGCCCGTCCGGCCCGAACCGCCGGTCCTGCCGACCCCGCCGGTCATCCCGCCGACGACCGGACCGACGCTGCCGACGGTCAAGGACCCGGTGTCCACGCAGCGGATCCGGACCGCGCTGCGCAAGCGGCCGACGCGGGTCTCGATCGCACGCAACCGCTCGCGGGTGACGTTCCGCGACTCGGTCCCGTCCGCCGGGCGGCTGACCTACCGCCTGAGCATCCGGGTTCGCTCCGGCAACCGGGTCCGCACCCACCAGATCGGCCAGGCGCGCTACACCCGTAGCCGGGCCGGGGCGTTCAACGTCCGGATCACGGTCAACCAGCGTGGCCGGACCCTGCTCCGCCAGAACCCGCGGACGTCGCTCACGTTGCGGACCGCGTTCGTGACGCCGGTCGAGCGCCGCACGGTCAACACCACGAGGACGATCCGGCGACGGTAGCTCCTCCGCCGTCCGCCCCGGGCAGGGCGCCCGGGGCGGACGTGCCACCCTGCGAGTGATCTCGTGGGTCCGTGTGCAAGTCCCGGGCAGAAACGGGTAGAGAGCCCTCACCTCCCGAGAGGAATCCCCCATGCCTTCCCTGTCCCTCCCTCACGCCAACGACGTAACGCTGCACTACACGGACCACGGCAGCGGTCGACCCGTGGTCCTGATCCACGGCTGGCCGCTCAGCGGGCGTTCGTGGGAGGGACAGGAGTGGGCGCTGATCGAAGCCGGCCACCGTGTGGTCACCTACGACCGGCGAGGCTTCGGCGCGTCGTCGCAGCCGTGGGAAGGCTACGACTACTACACCTTCGCGAAGGACCTCGATGCGCTGCTGGCCGCGCTCGACCTGCGGGATGCGGTGCTCGTCGGGTTCTCGATGGGCGGTGGCGAGGTCGCGCGCTACCTCGGCAGCTACGGCAGCGACCGGATCGCCGGGGCCGTCTTCGCGGCTGCCGTGCCGCCCTACCTCTACAAGAGCGACGACAACCCGGACGGCGGGCTCGACGACGCGACGATCGAGCAGTTCCAGGACGGCGTCGAGCACGACCGGATCGGCTTCCTCGAGGAGTTCACGAAGAACTTCTTCGCCGCCGGTGATCGGACCGACCTGATCAGCGAGCCGCAACGCACGTACGCGGTCCAGATCGCGTCGTTCGCGTCGCCGAAGGGCACGCTCGACTGCATCACCGCGTTCGGCCGCACGGACTTCCGCGACGACCTGCGGAAGATCGACGTCCCCGTGCTGGTGATTCACGGGGACTCCGACGCGATCGTCCCGTTTGAGGTCAGCGGCAAGCGCACGCACGAATCCGTCGCGAACAGCGAGCTCGCCCTGATCGAGGGCGGCCCGCACGGGCTCAACCTGACCCACGCGGGCGAGTTCAACGACGCGCTGCTCGGGTTCCTCGGGCGGCTGTAACCCGACGCACCCGAGCACCGCCTCACCCGACCGAGCCGAACGGGACGCGCGCGACCACCTCGCGTCCCGCCCGGCTCAGGCCGGCATCTCGACCAGCAGCACGGGGTCCTGCGTCGGCGCGGGCGATCCGCCCTCGGGCTCCGAGGTCAGCAGCACCGAGTCGGTGCCGCGCATCGCGTCGGCCGGGATCTGCGCGGTGGCGTTGCCGTCACCGTCGACCTCGAACAGCACCGTCGTCGGGCGCGGATCGTCCTCGCCGGTGCGAACCCAGACCTGGTACTGACGGCCCTCGCCCGCCGCGGGGAATCCGCTGACCCGCAGTTCGCCCGCGTCACCGTCGACGACGACCTCCGCCTGGCCGGACGGCGCCGCATCGCCGAGCACCTGCCCGGCCACCACGGTCGTGTCGCGGTCCCCGGACGGGCCGCCACCGGTGCCGATCGCCACGCCGGCCACCACGATCACGACCAGCGCCGTGGCCAGGGCCGCGAACGCACGGGGACGACGGAACGCGTCGAGCGCCCCCGAGATCCGCTCGCGCCAGGTCGCCTCGGCAACCTGGTTGGCCCCGGGCGCCATCGGCGTCGGCTCCCGTTCGGCGCTGGGCGGCGTCGGCGTCGGCGCCTGCTCCGGATCAGCCGCAGCGAACAGCGTCGCCTCCTCGCGGACGACGCCCATCACGTGGGCCTTCATCGACGCATCGGGGTCGGCTTCGGGGGCCGGTGCGTCGAGCAGCGCGTCGCGAACCACGACGTACGACTCGACCTCCTGCCGGAACTTGGCGTCGACGACCATCCGTGCGCGCACGTCGGCGGCCTCGGCGGGCGTGCACGCGCCGAGGATGTACGGGCCGATCAGGTCCGTCAGGTCAGGATCGCGAGGACTCACAGCGCACCCCCTGCCGAGATCGTAGAGCGGAGCTTGGCCAATCCGCGGTTCATCCGCGCCTTGACGGTGCCCAGGGGAAGTTCGAGCATCGATGCGATCTCGCTGTGGGAGTACCCCGAGTAGAACGAGAGCACGATCACGTGGCGTTGCTCCGGGGACAGCACCTCGAGCAGCTCCTGAGCGTCGTCCGCGGCCGCGCTGCGCAGGGCCTCGGCTTCGGTCCCGTCCGACGTCGGCGCCGCGTGCCGCTCGGCCAGCGCCTCGTCCTTCACTTCGTGCTCGTTCGTGCGCGTCACGCGCCGAAGATGGTCGACGGCGCGGTTGCGAACGATCGTCAACAGCCACGATCGAACGCTGCCGACCGTGGCGTCGAAGGTCCGAGCCGACCGCCAGACCGCCAGGAACGCTTCCTGGCAGACCTCGTGCGCCGGAGGCGCACTGCCGACGATCCGGTACGCCAGCGCGTACGCAGCCGACTGGTGGCGGTCGTAGAGGACCTCGAACGCGTCGGCGTCCATCGCCACCACCCGCTCCACGAGCAGGTGGTCGGCGAGGCCCGACAGGGAATCCGGCGGCGGCGTCATCGCACCTACGACCGGATGAACGGGGTGATCGCCTCGACCACCTCGTCCTCCGTCATCGTCTTGTCGAAGGCGTCCGGGGCGGGCTGCCGGTTGCGCATCACCCGGATCGCGGCGGCGTGGCGGGCCTCGACCTGCACGATCGAACCCGCGGCGGCCAGGATCTCCTTGCTCTCGATCATCGGGCCCGCGCCGTTGTAGGCGCTCACGCCGGTGTCCTCGAGGGTGTTGGCCAGCGCCATGAAGGTCCGCTCGTTGCGCATCGGAAACTCGAACTTCGGCGACGCGACGGGCTTCCCTCCCAGGTCGCGGATCGTCTTCTCGAGCGCCTCGACGTGCGCGGACTCCTCGTCGCCGAAGCGCTTGGCCACCTTGGCCGTGTCACTGCTCAGCGAGAGCTTGCGCCCGACGCGGTAGAAGTCCGCTTCGAGGAACTCCAGCGTCAGTGCGTAGTTGAGGATGTCGACATCGCCCATGTCTCCCGATTGGGCGAAGGCGCGCCGGACGGCCGGGCCGACGAGCATGCTGCCGTACGCCGCGCTGGTGGCCAGCGTGGCCTTGATCAGGAACGCCTGTCGCGTGTCGCCGTGGACTTCGATCGCGTCGATGGCGGGGGTCGGCTGCGTCTGATTGGTCATGATCCGGCTCCTCACGAGACGATGAACGGCTTGACGGCGGCGAGCACGGTGGCCTCGTCGGCGGGTTCGGCGAAGGCACCGTCGGGGGTCGCCTGGCGCCCCAACAGGACGTTGAGCGCGGCGGCGTGGCGGGCCTCGACCGAGTGGATGCTCAGCGCGGCGGCGAGGACTTCCTCGCTCTGGATCTCGGCGGCCTTGCCGAGATAGGCGGCGGCGCCCAGGTTCTCGACGGTCGCCGCGAGCTTCAGCACCTCGTCCCGCGAGTCGAGCGGGAACTGGGTCTCGGGCACCGCGACCGGCGTGCCGCCGAGCTGCTCGATCGTGGCCTTCAGCGCCTCGGCATGCTCCTTCTCGTCGTTGCCGAACCGCTTGACCAGATCGAGCTGCTTGCCGCTGAACAGGTCGGCATCCTCGACCTTCGCGTAGAAGTCGGCCTCGAGGTACTCCAGGGTGAGGGCGTAGTTGAGGATCGCCAGATCGCCCTCCCCGCCCCCGGACTCGGTGGTGGTGGTCGGACTCGCCGCGGACGTGTCGGACGACTCGTCGTCGTCGCTGCCACAGGCGGCCAGGAACACCGCCGTGGCACCGGCCACGCCGGTCAGACCGGCCGCACGCAGGAAGTTCCGGCGGGAGTCCCCGGGCGGTCCGGGATCGGTCGGGGCGTCGGACGGTGAGGCGTTGGGGGACGTCGGTTGCACGGTGGTCTCTCCTCCTTCGGGGGGCGCACGCGCCGCGTGCCTTCCCCCCTACTAACGGAGCGACCCCCGGATCGGATGCGCCGTGTTTGAGTCCACGCGTGTCGAGGCGCGCG
Organism: Patulibacter sp.; assembly: GCA_052039575.1. Lineage (GTDB taxonomy): Bacteria > Actinomycetota > Thermoleophilia > Solirubrobacterales > Solirubrobacteraceae > Patulibacter. The sequence goes on from JBQGEK010000271.1 coordinate 5,471, forward strand.
GGCGGCTCAGCGTGCGGCGGCGAACTCCGGGTTGCCGGCGCTGCTCCAGACCGAGATCGTGTCGGCCTTCGCCCGCTCGATCCGGGTTTCCCCGTCCACGTGACGCAGGACGACCGTCTCGTCGTCGCTCGCTTCGACCGTCGCGGACAATCCGAGCCGCACGCCCGCGTCGTGGAGCCCACGCAGCAGCTCCGGAGCCTCCTCCTCGAAACGGAGGATCGTGACCTGGCTGCCGACCGGGGCGTCCGCCAGCCGCACGCCGCACATCACCCGGTTGCCCGCGGCGATCGGGTGTCCGTGCGGGCACGTGGTCGCGGCGCTGATCTGCTCGCGCATGCCCTCGATCACGTCGGGGCTCGCGTAGCGGTCGATCGTCTCCGCCTCGTCGTGCACCGCGTACCACGGGATGCCGAGCACGTCGGTCAGGAACCGCTCGACCAGCCGGTGACGGCTGGTGACCTCGCGGGCGATCTCGAGGCCCTCGTCGGTGAACGAGATCCGCTTCTGCGCATCCCGCACGATCAGTTGCGAAGCCTCGAGCCGCTTGACCATCTCGTGGACCGTCGGGGCCGACAGCCCCAGGCTGCGGGAGACGTTGGCGGCGGTCAACGGCTGGTCCGTCTCACGCAGCCGCAGCAGCGTCTCGAGGTATTCCTGCTCAGCGGGCGTTACGTCGTGCATCTCTCGTCGTTTTCGTCGGGCGCCGCGCCCTGCGATCCCGTGGCGGATCGCAGGCGTGAGGGAGGGAGGGAATCGGCGCCGCTTCGCCTCCCACCCTATCGCTCACGGCGGGCCGCAACGGCCGGAGATCCGCGCGGAGCGCGGCCCCGAGCCGACAGACCGCCCTCCCTGAACCAACCGCCCTACCCAAACCGACGGTGCCCCGCGGGGCGAAACGCCTGCTCGAAGGGGGACGGAAATCACCCATCACCCCGAATACCTGCGTGTCTAATCCCCGATCAGCGGACGGCACACGCGTGCACCATCCGCAGTCAAACAACAGCGCACTGCGCTCCCCCGATACGAAAGACAAATACCATGATTCGCCGAATGACATCCATCGCCGCAGCCGCCCTGGTTGCCGGCACCCTCGCCCTCGCCAGCGCCACCAGCGCCAGTGCCCTGAACGTCGGAACGCTCAGCTCACCAACCGGTGGGGGAACCATGAGCTCAACGGCTTCAGCCGGCGCCTCGCGCCTGGTCGCCAGCGCCACGATCCCGTTCAACTGCAGCGTGACGAGCTTTGCATCACTCACCAATACTGGCGTCTTCCCACTGCCGGCCACTATCGGCACGATCCAGTTCCAGTTCAGCACCTGCATCGGTCCGGGCGGCGTGATCTACCACAAGTCCTGCACGACCACGACGTCGTTCGAGATCTTCACGGGCCCGTTTGGCGGGATCTCCACCGGTCGGTACTCCGGAGTCTGGTGCACCATCACGTTCACTACGCTCATCTGCACGGCCAATCTCGGCGGCACCATCCCGGTCCACTACACCAACCCGACGCCGTCGACCGTCGCCGTCGCCAGCGCACAGGTCTCCGGGCAATCCCTGACGGTCTCATCGAGCACCTGCCCCGGGGTGCTGCCGAACGGCCCGGCCCAGATCGGCGCTCCGGGCGTGGGGCCGACGAGCCTGGTCAACCTGCCGTTCACGTTGAGCGGCTCGCCGGCCAGTCAGCCGTTCCTCTCCTAGCGGCTCCGAGATGCGCAGCGGGCGCGACCCGCTGCGCCCACGCCCTCGTAGCTGATCCGGCCCTCGCCGCTCGCGTACGTCGTCCCGACCTGCTGAAATTGCCGCGTTCGGGGCGCCGTGCGCCCGCGGGTATCCCAGCGATCCGAGACTGCATGCGCCACCGTCCATCCGTCACCCGGCGCGCCGTCTCGGCGATCGCGGTGGCGTCCGCCATGGCGCTCTCGGCGGTCGCCGTCACCACCCCCGCCCACGCTCGACCATCGGCCCCGCTGCCGGTCGGCCCGCAGACGGCGGTCCCCCGCTCCGTCGCCGAGCGCCCCGGCGCCTACATGGTCGAGCTGGAGGCTCCGCCGGCCGCGGTCGCCGCCACGACCGCCCGGCGTCGCGGAGCGAGCGCGCCGCAGGCCGCGCAGCGGTCTCGCCAGCAGCGCTCCGACAACGCGTCGATCCAGAACCGCGTGATGCGCAGCGCCAACGCGCGTGGTCTCGTCGACCGTGAGCTCTACCGGGTGAGCACCGCCTACAACGGCGTCGCCGTGCTCACCGACGCCGCGGGCGCACGGCGGATCCAGGCCCTCCCCGACGTGCGCCGCGTGGTGCCGCTGCCCGCCCACGAGCGCACGAACGCCGCGAGCGTCCCGGCGATCGGCGCTCCGGGCCTGTGGCCACCACCCGCCGGTCTGACCGGTCAGGGCATCCGGGTCGGCGTGATCGACTCCGGCATCGACTACGTCCACCGTGCGTTCGGCGGGTCGGGGCAGCTGGCCGACCTGGCCGCGGCTCGCGCCGGAGCGAGCAATCCCCACCGACCCGCCGGCCCTTCGGCGGCCGACGCGTCGTTCGCCTTGACCAACAGCGCCGACGACCAGCTCTACCCGTCCGCGCGCGTGGTCGGCGGCTTCGACTTCGCCGGCGACGACTACGACGCGGGCGGAACCGTCCCGGCGCACCGGACACCGCGACCCGACCCGAACCCGATGGACTGTCCGTTCACCGAGGGGGGCGGGCACGGCACCCACGTCGCGGGGACCGTGGGCGGCGACGGCGTGGCCAGCGGGGGCGGGCTGCTCGACTGGCAGGCCGCCTGGCCGCCCGCGACGACGCCGACCGTCGGGACCGGCGTCGCTCCCGGGGCGTCGCTCTACTCGCTGCGCGTATTCGGCTGCGAGGGCACCTCGAACGTGGTCACGAAGGCGATCGACTGGGCGCTCGATCCGAACGGTGACGGGAATACCACCGACCGCCTCGACGTCCTGAACCTCTCGCTGGGGTCCGACTTCGGCGGCCAGGACGACCCCACGACGGTCGCCGTGCAGAACGCCGTCGACCAGGGCGTGATCGTCGTGGTCTCCGCCGGCAACGGCGGAGACCAGGTCTACCAGCTGGGATCGCCGGGAGTGGCGGCCGGCGCCGTCACCGTCGCGAACATGGCGTCAGGCGGCTGGCGCGACGGGGTCGCGGTCAGTGACGCCTCCGTGGCCGCGACCAATGGCCTCCACGACGCGACCTTCGCGGTCGACTTCGACTGGGACGGACTCGATGCACCGGTCAGCGGTGGGCTCGCGCGCCCGACGACCGCCAACCGCAACGGCTGCCAGCCGTTCGTCGGCGCGGGCGCGACCGCGATCCACGGCAAGGTGGCGCTACTCGATTGGCTCTCGTCCGACCCCGCCGGGTGCGGCTCAGCGACCCGCGTCGACAACGCCCGCCTCGCCGGGGCGATCGGCGTCGTCCTGGCGACCGACAATCCGGCGATCGACCTGTCGATCGCCGGCAGCACGCTGATCCCGTCGGCCTACGTCGCCGGGGCGACCCGAACGGCGCTGCTCACGGCCCTGGCCGACGGCGGCGCGACGGTCGAACTTGCCGCGGAGCACGTCGCGTACCGCTACGACACCAGCCTCGCCGGCACGGTCAACCCGTCCAGTTCGCGTGGTCCCGCCGGGGGCGGCGGGCTGAAGCCGGACCTCTCCGCTCCGGGCACGGACATCCGTTCGGCCAGGTCCGGGTCGGGCGTCGGGGCGGCCACGCTGAGCGGCACCTCGATGTCCGCCCCGCACGTCGCGGGCGCAATCGCGATCGTGCGCCAGAAGCGCCCGACCTGGACCCCGGAGGAACTGAAGGCCGCGGTGGTCAACACGTCCGCGCCCGACCTGCACGTCGGCGGCGGCCCGAGCGGCGCGCGTCACACCCCGGCGCGGGTCGGCACCGGCACGCTCGACGTGGCTGCCGCCGTCGACACCGACGTCGTCGCCTTCGCGAGCGACGCGAACGGGGCGGTCAACCTGTCGTTCGGTGCGCAGCGGATCCCGCTCGGCGCGCCGTTCCGGGCCGAGCGCGAGATCGAGGTCGTCAACCGCGGCGCGACGCCCGCGACCTACGCCGTGTCCTTCGACGACCGCGGCGTCGTTCCCGGCGTCGAGTGGGAGCTCACCGCCGGCACCGTCACGGTGCCGGCCGGTGACCGCCGGACGATCCGGCTGGCGCTGAAGGTCGACGACCCGTCCGAGTTGCGCAACGCCCACGACGCGACGCTCTCCCCGGACCATGCCGATCGGTGGCGCCGCTGGCTCGCCGAGGCGACCGGGCTGGTCCGGCTGACGGCATCCGGCCGACCGACGCTGTCGGTCGCCGCGCATGCGTCGGTGCGGCCGGCCGCCACGACCTCCGCCGTGCGGAGCCCGATGCCGCTCGGCGCCGCGGACGCGAC
>JBQGEK010000272.1:0-4248 GCA_052039575.1 Patulibacter sp.
GTGCAGGCCCTGCAGCGGGTCGACGGCGCGACCCGCTACACGGCGCTGCCCCGGCGGATCCGGGCGGCGCTGGACGCGGCCCCGTAGTCGACCGCGTCACGGACGCGGCGCCCGGAGGCGGGGCAGAACGTCCGTCTCCAGACGTGCTGCGGCAGCATGTCCGCGGGGGTATCGGGCTCCTGAGTCCATCCGGCGCTGGTCAGGAGCGCCGCCGTCCAGGTGTTCTCCTCGTGCAGCGACAGGTGCGCGGTCCGCCCGCCGAGCTGCCGGAACGCGTCCTCGGCGTGACCCAGCAGGGCACGTCCGACGCCGGCGCTCTGCGCGGCCGGGTGCACATAGAGGTGCGTCAGGTCGGCGTCGCGTGGCGTGCGGTAGCTGGGCCCCCGTGGCGTGAGCCAGGCCGCGACGCCGAGCACCCGGCCCTCGTGCTCGGCGACGAGCACGATGTGGTCCCACGGCTCGGCCAGCCGCAGGTTCCATTCGCCGGTCTCGCGCTCGACGTCGAGCTGCGCGACTTGGGCGGGACCCATGAAGTCCTCGAACGCGATCAGCGCCGCGGCGGCGACGAGCTGCGCGATCGCCGGGGCATCCGCCGGCTGGGCGTCGCGGAACTGCACCGCGGCCGCTCAGTCCACGAACAGCAGCTTGTCGAGGCCGACCGTCGGCGACTGCGGCAGGTCGGCGACCTTGCGGATCGCCAGGACGACGCCGGGCATGAACGACCAGCGGTCGATCGAGTCGTGGCGGATCGTCAGGGTCTCCCCCGTGCCGCCGAAGATCACCTCCTGGTGGGCGACCAGACCGGGCAGGCGGACCGAGTGGATCGGCGGCGTGACGCCGGTCGCCTCGGCCATGATCGCCGCGGTGTGGGCGGCGGTTCCGGAGGGTGCGTCGAGCTTCTTGTCGTGGTGCAGCTCGATGATCTCGGCCTTCGGCAGGTGCTTGGCCGCTTCGGTCGCGAAGCGCATCATCAGCACCGCGCCGATCGCGAAGTTCGGGCCGAAGAACGCGTTCGCGCCGGTCGTGCCCTCAAGGCCGGAGAGGTCGTAGCCCGACGTGCCGATCACGACGTGCACGCCGGCGTCGAGGCACTGCAACGCGTTGCCGAGCGCGGTGTCGGGCCGGGTGAAGTCGACGACCACGTCGGCGTTCGGCAGGACGTCGGCCAGCGTGGTGTCGAGCGCCGGGTCGGCCCGGCCGGTCAGGACCATCCCCTCGGCCTGCTCCACCGCCTCGCAGACGGTTGCTCCCATCCGGCCGGCGGCCCCGGCGACGGCCACGCGAATCTCGCTGCTCATGCCGCGAATCCTCGCACGTTCGGATTCGGCGTTCCGCCCCGCGTCGTACGCTGCACGGCTCGGGTCGAGCGGGCGCCGTGCAGCGGCCGACCCGGTAACCGAGCCGTACGCTGCACGACCCGCGCTGAGCGGGCACCGTGCAGCGCGCGGCTCGGCTGACGAGCGACGATCAGACCCGGATCAGCGGGGCGACCGCGGAGCGGAACGCGTCATCGCTCGGCCCGACCCCGGCGGCCGAGAGGCCGGTCGGGGCGTACAGGTCGGCAGCGAGCGACCGCAGGTCCTCCGCGGTCACCGCATCGATCTGCGCCGCGATCTGCTCGGGACGCCGGATCGGCAGCCCGTGCAGCACCGCGCGGCCGAGCACGTGCATCCGCGCGTGCGTCGACTCCATCCCGAGCAGCAGCCGGGCCCGGGCGTTCTGCTTGGCACGGTCGAGCTCGTCTTCGCCGACCGGGTCACGAGCGATCCGGTCGAGCTCCTCCGCGACCACCTGGATCGCCTCGGCCAGGTTCTCGGGTCGGGTGCCCAGGTAGAGCCCGGCGAGCCCACCCCCGTGGTGCTGGTCGTCGAACGTCGTCACCGAGTAGGCGAGCCCGCGGTCCTCGCGCACGGCCTGGAACAGCCGCGAGGACGGGGTGCCGCCGAGGATCGTGTCGAGCACCCGCAACGTGAACCGGCGCGGGTCGTTCATCGCCATCCCGCGCCCGGCGATCGCGACCTGGACCTGCTCGGTCTCGCGCTCGCGGAAGATCACGCTCGGCGCGCAGTCCGGCGCCTGCCCCGGATCGTGGTCGTCCGCGGCGACCGAGTCGACCAGGCCGTGCGGAACCGCCGCCTCGGCCAGCGCGCAGAGCCGGTCGTGGTCGACCGCCCCGGCGGCCGCTACGACGATCCGGTCCGGCCGGTAGTGGCTGGCGTGGAACTCCCGCAGCGTGTCACCGGAGGTCCCGGCCACGACCTCGGGCATCCCGATCACCGGGCGTCCGAGCGCGTGGCCTCCGAAGACGGCTTGCGGCAGCAGCTCGAAGACGAGCTCCTCCGGAGCGTCGTCGATCATCGCGATCTCCTCGAGCACGATCCGCCGCTCGAGCTCCAGGTCCTCGTCGCGCAGCTGCGGGACGCCGACCATCTCGCCGAGCATCGGGAACGCGTCGGGTAGGTCGTCGGCCAGGACCCGGGCGACGACGGCGGTCTCGTTGTGGCTGGTCGCCGCGTTGAGGTCGCCGCCGAGCGCGTCGAAGCGCTGGTCGATCTCCGTCGACCGGAAGTGCTCGGTCCCGCGGAACAGCATGTGCTCCAGCAGGTGCGCACGACCGGCTTCGCTGTCCCGCTCGTGACGGGACCCGGTGCCGACCCAGACGCCGGCGGCGACGGACAGCGCGGAGCCGACCGTCTCGGAGACCACGGTCACCCCGGAGGGCAGGCGCGTGGTCCGGACGTCAGGTGACGTTCCGGCGTCCGCCGGGGCGCTCTGCGCCCCGGCGTCGGTCGGCTCCGACGGAGCGATGACCGGACCTCAGTCCCGTCCGCCGCGCTCGCGGCGACGCGGCGGGCGGTCGCCCCCGCGGTCGTTGTCGCGATCGCGTCGGCCGTTACGGTCGCCGTCGCGCCGGGGCGGACGGCCACCGCCGCCCGAGCCGCCGGACTTCTTCAGGTCCTTGAGCTCCTCGGCGGTCTTGCCGACGATCTCGGGGTCGTCGGACAGACGCAGGCCGACGCGGCCGCGCTCGCGGTCGAGCTCGGCCACGCGGACCTTGATCACGTCGCCCTGCGAGAGCACCTCTTCCACCGTGTCGACGCGGTTGCCCGGCGAGACGTTGGAGATGTGCAGCAGGCCGTCGGTGCCCTTCATCAGCTCCACGAAGGCGCCGAAGGTGGTCGTCTTGACGACCTTGCCGTCGAACTCGTCGCCCAGCTGCACGTCGCGGGTCATGCCCTCGATCCGCTTGATCAGCTGGTCGCCCTTCTCACCCGACGACGAGTAGACGTTGATCGTGCCGTCGTCGTTGATGTCGATCTGCGCCTCGAACTCCTCCTGGAGCCCGCGGATCGTCTCGCCACCCTTGCCGATGATCATGCCGATCTTCTCGGTGTCGATCTTGACCGAGAGGATGCGCGGGGCGTACTTCGACAGCTCGGTGCTCGGGCTGTCGATGATGTCCTGCATCTTGCCGAGGATCTCGAGCCGTGCGTCGCGGGCCTGGGCCAGCGCGTCGCGCAGGATCTCGAAGGTGACACCGGTGATCTTGATGTCCATCTGCAGGGCGGTGATGCCCTCGGCGGTGCCGGTGACCTTGAAGTCCATGTCGCCGAGGTGGTCCTCGACGCCGGCGATGTCGGTCAGGACGATGTAGTCGTCGCCCTCCTTGATCAGCCCCATCGCGATACCCGCGACCGGAGCCTTGATCGGCACGCCGGCGGCCATCAGCGAGAGCGACGAGCCGCAGACCGACGCCATCGAGCTGGAGCCGTTCGACTCGAGGATGTCCGACACGACGCGGATCGTGTAGGGGAAGTCCTCGATCGACGGGACGACCGGCACGAGCGCGCGCTCGGCCAGGGCGCCGTGACCGATGTCACGACGCTTTGGGCCGCCCAGGCGACCCGCCTCGCCGACGGAGAACGGCGGGAAGTTGTAGTGGTGCCAGTAGTAGCGGTTGGTCTCGAGACCGAGGGTGTCGAGCCGCATCTCCTCCTTGAGCGTGCCGAGCGACACGACCGAGAGGGCCTGCGTCTGGCCGCGGGTGAAGAGCGCCGAGCCGTGGGTCCGCGGGGCGGTGCCGGTCTCGATCGTGATCTTGCGGATCTCCTCGGCGGCACGGCCGTCGGGGCGCACCTTCTGGACCGCGATCCGGTCGCGGAGCGCGGCCTTCTCGATCGCGTTGACGACGGCCTTGACGGCGGCGTTGTGGTCGTCGTCGCCGTCCTTGGCGTTCGCCTCGTAGGC
>JBQGEK010000273.1:0-12261 GCA_052039575.1 Patulibacter sp.
CCACCAGCCAGGGTGCGCCGTCGACCGCCACCGGGGCCGCCGGCACCGCCGGGACGGGCGGCGAGGCACCGTCGAGCACCGCCCCGCCCGTGGCCCCGGGCACCCCGACGCCGAGCACCGCCGCACCCAGCACGACGAGCACCCCGGCGCCGTCGTCCGAAGCCGCACCGTCCGACACGACGGGCACGTCCGGCGCCGCCGGGGCGTCCGGCACGCCGGGCACCACCGGGTCCACCGACGGCGGCGCGGCGACCGGCGCGTCCGGGGCACCGGCAGACGGCAGCGCCACCGGCGGCGCCACCCCGTAGCCCGCGATTCGGGGCCCCGGTTCGGGGTGCGGAGAGGCGTCCGAGACGGCACGTCGCGAGGCAGGATCGGGACCCCGGGCGTCGAACTCCCGGGTATGTACGCAGATCGCCGCCTGCGCGTGCTGTTCGCCGTCGCGATGTCGCTGGTCGTCCTCGCCGGGGTCCGTTCGGTCTGGTTCGCCTTCGCCCAGGCCGACAGCCTGAGCGATCGGGCGCAGATCCAGCAGACGAAGGGGCGCGACATCCTCGCCCCGCGCGGGCAGATCTCCGACCGCAACGGCGTCCCGCTGGCGGTCAGCGAGCCGGCGTCCGACGTCTCGGTCAGCTCCAAGCAGGTGCTCGAGCTGCGCACCACCAGCCCGCCCCAGGAACCGTCGGCGCTGGCGCCGCTGATCGCCGAGGCGTTCGAGCTGCCCGAGCAGGACGTGATGGCCAAGCTGACGTCCGGCAAGGGCTTCGAGTACCTCAAGCGGACCGTGCCCGACCGGCAGATCGAGCAGCTGCGCGAGACCGCGCGCGACGCGGGGCTGCGGCTGACCGGCCTCGACTTCGAGCCGCGCAACCGGCGTGTGTACCCGAACGGCCCGATGGCCGGACAGCTGCTCGGGGCCTACGGCAACGACGACAAGGCGCTGTCGGGCTTGGAGTACGCGCTCGACGACACGCTCCGCGGCACCTACGGACGTGACGTCCAGACCTCGGCGGGGTCGGGCAGCGCGCTGCGGACCGTGCGCGAGACCGAGATGAAGCCGGGCAAGAGCGTGCAGCTGACGCTCGACAGCCACATCCAGGCGATGACCGAGGACGTGCTCAAGCGGATGGGCGAGCAGTACCGCCCGAAGAACGCGACCGCGATCGTGATGAAGCCGGACGGGTCGGTGCTCTCGATGGCGAACTGGCCGCGGGTCGATCCGAACGACCCCAACGGGTCGCCGGACGACGCGAAGATGAACTTCGCGGCCGGACTGACCTACGAGCCCGGGTCGACGTTCAAGGCGATCGCGGTGGCCGGGGCCCTGCAGGACCGCGCGGTCACCCCGGACACCACGATGACCGTGCCGCCGCAGATCCAGGTCGCCGACCGCGTGATCGAGGAATCGCATCCGCGCGGCGTCGAGACGATGACCCCCGGGCAGGTCCTGGCCCAGTCGTCGAACGTCGGCACGATCATGATCGGCCAGCAGCTGACGTCCAAGGGCGGCAAGGGCGCGTTCGACGGGTGGATGCGCAAGTTCGGGTTCGGCTCGATGACCGGAATCGGCCTGCCCGAGGAGCAGGGGCTGCTGCCGAAGGTCGAGAACTACTCCGGATCGACGATGGGCAACCTGCCGATCGGCCAGGGCCAGCTCGTCACGCCGCTGCAGATCGCCAACTCGTACGCCACGATCGCCAACGGCGGCGTGCACCGCAAGCCGACGATGCTGCGTTCGATCGACGACCAGCCGGTCAAGCGCGAGCCGGGCAAGCGGATCATCCGCAGCGAGGTCGCAGGCGAGCTGCAGAAGATGCTGACCGGGGTCTTCGAGCCGGGAGGCACCGCGTCGGCGGTCCAGGTCCCGGGGTACACGCTGGCGGGCAAGACCGGCACCTCGAACGTCTTCGACACCGACGCGGGCGAGTACGTCAAGAACCGCAACGTCGCGTCGGTCGCCGGCTTCGCCCCGGTGAAGGACCCCCAGGTCGTGGTCGTCGTCGTCGCCAACGAGCCGGCTGGCGGCGGCTACGGAGCGACGGTGACCGGACCGGCCTTCGGCGAGATCGCGCGGTACGCACTCCAGTACCTGAAGGTGCCGACCGGCGAGTAGCGGTCGAGACCACCCGCCCGCCCGCGAGCCGCGCCGCGAAGTCGAGGAACCGATCATTACCCTGCATTCCGCATGAGGCTCGGGGACCTGTTCCACCAGGCATCGCCTGGCGCGGCCGATGTCGACGTCAGCGCGCTGGCCTTCGACGATCGTCAGGTCGCACCCGGAACGCTCTTCTTCTGCGTCCGCGGGTTCACCCGCGACGGTCATCAGTTCGCCGACAAGGCCGTCGCGGCCGGGGCGGCCGGGCTGGTCGTCGACCACCCGCTCGACTCCGGCGTCCCCGAGATCCTGGTCGACGACGTCCGGGCCGCGATGGCGCCGGCCGCCGCGGCGCTCGCCGGCGACCCGACCGCGCGGCTGCGGACGGTCGGGATCACCGGCACCAACGGCAAGACCACCACGTCCTACCTGCTGCGTGAGCTGCTGGAGGCGGGCGGCGTCCAGACAGGGCTGCTCGGCACCGTCGCCCAGATCATCGGCGGGCGCACGCTCGACGCGGGGCGGACGACGCCCGAGGCGATCGACCTGCAGCCGCGGTTCCGGGCGATGCTCGACGCTGGCGACCAGGCGTGCGTGATGGAGGTCAGCTCCCACGCGCTCTCGCTCGCCCGCGCCGACGCGATCCACTGGAGCGCCGCGATCTTCACCAACCTCAGCCAGGATCACCTGGACTTCCACCCGGACCTCGAGGCGTACTTCGCCGCCAAGGCCCGGCTGTTCGCCGCCGCCGGCGACGCGCCGAAGATCGTCGACATCGACGACGCGCACGGACGGCGGCTGGCGGAGCGTCACCCGGACGCGATCACGGTCGCGATCGACGCCGACGATGCGCGCTACCGCGCCGAGGACGTGCGCTCCGACCTGCGCGGGAGCAGCTTCACGGTCGCCGGCCGCGAGCTGCGGACGACGATGCCGGGACGGTTCAACGTCCGCAACGCACTGCAGGCCTACGTGACGGCGGTCGCGATGGGCGTCGGCGAGGACGTCGCGGCGGCCGCCCTGGCCGCGGCAAGCGGCGTGCCCGGGCGGCTCGAGTCGATCGCCCACGGGCAGCCGTTCGCCGTGCTCGTCGACTACGCCCACACGCCGGACGCGCTGGACAACGTGATCCAGGCCGCCCGCGGGCTCGTCGACGAGGCGGACGCCAAGCTCCCGGCGGACGCGCCGAGGGCCCGCGTGATCTGCCTCTTCGGCTGCGGCGGCGACCGCGACCGCAGCAAACGTCCGCAGATGGGCCGGATCGCGGCGCAACAAGCCGACGTCGCGATCCTGACGTCGGACAATCCGCGGAGCGAGGACCCCGAACGGATCCTCGACGAGGCCCAGGCGGGGATCGACGAGGCGCTCGGGGCCGGTGGCGGGCACGCGGTGCAGGTGGAGCGGATCGCCGACCGCCAGACCGCGATCGACCGTGCCGTCGCCCTCGCGCGCGCCGGTGATGTGGTGTTGATCACCGGCAAGGGCCACGAGCAGGGCCAGACCTTCGCGGACCGCACGGTGCCGTTCGACGACCGGGACGCAGCGCGCCGCGCGCTGACCGCCGCCGGTTGGACGCAGACAGAGGAGGATGCGCCCCGTGCGTGATCAGACCGCCAAGTGGATCGCGGACGCCTCCGGCTCCGAGCTCCACCGTGACGCCAGCCCGACGCCGAGCAACCCGCCAGGGCCGCAGGCGGTGGTGATCGACAGCCGGGAGGCCGGGCCGGGCGCGCTGTTCGTCGGGATCCCGGGCGAGCGGGTCGACGGCGGGCGGTTCGCCGGGGACGTGCTCGCTGCTGGCGCGTGGGGCGTGCTGGTCCGTCCCGAGCACGCCTCCGCGGCCGAGGCCGCGGACGGCGGCGCGATCCTGCTGCACGACGACCCGGTCGCCGCGCTCGGCGACCTGGCCCGCGCGTGGCGGCGCGAGCTCGGTGCGGTCGTGGTCGGGATCACCGGATCGGTCGGCAAGACGTCGACCAAGGACCTGCTGGCGGGGATCGTCTCGCCGCACCGCCGGACGATCGCCACGGAGGGCAACTACAACACCGAGATCGGTCTGCCGCTGACGGTGCTCGGCGCGCCCGCCGGTACCCAGGTCATGATCCTGGAGATGGCGATGCGCGGCAGCGGACAGATCGCGGAGTTGGCGCGGATCGCGGAACCGGACGTCGGGGTGGTGACGAACATCGCCCCGGTGCACGTCGAGCTGCTCGGCTCGATCGAGGGCGTGGCGGCCGCGAAGGCGGAGCTGCTGCACGGCCTGCCGCCCGGCGGGACCGCGATCGTTCCGGCCGACGAGCCGCTGCTCGACCCGCACCGTCCAACCGGCGTGACCGTGGTGACGGTCGGGAAGGGCGGCACCGCTGACCCGGTCCCCGACGCCCTGACGCTCGCCGACGACGTACCGCTGACCGTCCGCCGCAACCTGCCCGCCGCGGTCGCCGCGGCGCGTGCCGTCGGCGTCGAGCCGACCGGCGTCGTCTCGCCCCGGATCTCGGCGATGCGTGGTCAGAGGCTGCACCTGCCCGGTGACGTCGTGGTGGTCGTCGACTGCTACAACGCCAACCCGATGTCGTCCTCGGCCGCCCTCGACGACCTCGCGTCCGCACCCGGTCGCCGGGTCGCGGTGCTCGGCGACATGCTCGAGCTCGGTCCGGACGAGCTGCGATTCCACGCCGAGCTCGGGGCGCACGCCCGCGAGGCCGGCGTCGAGCTGCTGATCGCCGTCGGCCCGCTCAGCCGGCACACCGGCAGTGGGTTCGGCGGGGCCGTCCACTGGGTGGCGACCGCCGACGAGGCAGCCAGGCTGGTGCCGACGCTGCTGGAACCGGGGGACACCGTGCTGCTGAAGGCGTCGCGCGGAATCGGCTTGGAGCGGGTCGCCGACGCGCTGTCCGACCAGGGAGCTGACGCCTGATGGTGCCGATCCTGATCGGCGGCACCGCCGCGATGCTGCTGTGCGTCTTCCTGGCGCCGCGGTTCATCGAGTGGCTGCGCGAGAAGTCGTTCGGCCAGTACATCCGCGAGGAAGGTCCGTCCGGCCATCAGAAGAAGGCGGGCACGCCGACGATGGGCGGCCTGATCATCTTCATCGCGATCTCGGTCCCGTTCCTGATCCTGGCGGACTACGACTGGAAGGCGGTCGCGGTCTTCGTCACCGCGGTCGGCCTGGCCACGATCGGCTTCGTCGACGACTGGACCAAGGTCGTCCGCAAACGTTCGCTCGGCCTCAGCGGCAAGGGCAAGCTGCTGGGGATGGTCGCGGTCTCCGCCGTCCTGTGGTGGATCGTCACCCAGCAGGCGGGGCTCGAGTCGACGGTCCACCTGCGCACGCTCGACGTGACGATCGACCTGGGCCCGCTCTACCCGATCTGGATCTACCTGGTGGTCGCGTTCGTGTCGAACGCGGTCAACCTGACCGACGGACTCGACGGGCTGGCGGCGGGGGTCTCGGCGATCGTGCTGATGGCCTACATCGGGATCACCTTCCGGCTGACCGGGGCCAGCGACCTGACCCTGCTCGCCGCCTGCGGCGTCGGCGGCTGCGTCGGCTTCCTCTGGTACAACGCGCACCCCGCCACCGTCTTCATGGGTGACACCGGGTCGCTCGGCCTCGGCGGCCTGATCGCGGCGCTCGCGATCGTGACCAAGACGGAGGAGCTGCTGCTGATCATCGGCGGCATCTTCGTGGTCGAGGCGGTCTCGGTGATCGTCCAGGTCTTCTCGTTCAAGACCTTCCGCAAGCGCGTCTTCCTGATGGCACCGCTGCACCACCACTTCGAGATGAAGGCGTGGTCGGAGACCAAGATCATCCTGCGGTTCTGGATCATTGCGATCGCCTGCGCGGCGATCGGCTTCACGCTGTTCACGCAGAGCCTGCGCTAGCCGAATCGGCGGGTCGCGGTCCGCGCCGGAGGCGCCGCGAAATGTCGGGCGCCGCCGAGAGGGATCCATAACCCCAGGGCGAACTTCGCCCTGATGAAGCGATCCGGTCGTCCCCCCGAGCTCCGCCGCGAGTACGAGCGCCTGCTCGGCGTGGTGCTGATCCTGGTGGTCCTCGGCGCGATCTGGGTCTACTCGGCTTCGAGCTCGGAGCAGATCATCCAGGGCGGGGGATCGGGAACGAGCTTCCTGCTGCGCTACGTGCTGTTCGCGGCGCTCGGCTTCGGCGTCCTGGCACTGATGTCGCGGGTCGGCGTGGCGGTCGTCAAGAAGCTGACCGTGCCGGTGCTGTTCCTGGCGATCGGGCTCTCGTTCGCGGTGATCCTGCCGGGGGTCGGTCGCGAGGTCAACGGCGCGACCCGCTGGATCGGCACCCAGGCGATCGGCTTCCAGCCGTCCGAGCTGGCGAAGGGCGCGCTGGTCGCATTCCTCGCGCTGCGGCTGGCGACGCGGCGCACGCCGATGCGCCGGCTGGGCGACATCGGACCGGAGCTGGCCGCGATCGGCTCGTTGGCCGCGATCATCGGCGTGATCCAGAGCGACCTGGGGACCGCGGTCGTGATCGTCGGCGCGTCGATCTGCGTGCTCGTCGTCGGCGGGATGCCGCGCCGCTTCTTCCTGCCGCTGGCGACGGCCGCTGCAGGTGCGCTGCTGGTGATGGTGGTGATGGCGCCGTACCGGGTGGCGCGACTGACGAGCTTCCTCTCGCCGTGGGCCGACGCGTCCGGCACCGGCTACCAGATCACGCAGGGACAGCTGGCGATCGGGTCCGGCGGCTTCACCGGCAACGGGCTCGGCAGCTCGATCCAGAAGGCCGACTGGCTGCCGGAAGCGCACACCGACTTCATCCTCGCCGTGGTCGGCGAGGAGCTCGGCGCGATCGGGATCATCATGCTGCTCGTCCTCTACGGGATGATCGCCTTCACGGGCCTGCGGATCGCCGACCGGGCCCGTGGCCAGTACCAGAAGCTGCTGGCGACCGGGATCACCGCGGTGATCGTCTGCCAGGCCATGCTCAACGTCTGGGTCGTGCTCGGGATCTTCCCGCTGACCGGCGTGCCGCTGCCGTTCATCTCCTACGGATCGACCAACCTGATCGTGATGCTCGCCGCGGTCGGCGTGCTGCTGAACATCGCCCGCGGCACCCCGATCCTCGAGCACACCACGATGGTCGCCCCGGGGCCGTCGCCGCGCGGGCCGGGTGGCCCGGGTGGGCGGGAGCCGATCACGGAGGAGGACGTCTGGCGTGCGCCGTCGGAGCGGCGACCGCAGCGTCAGACGCAGCGCCCGGGGCGTGGGCGGGTGGGGCGTCCCGTTCCCGCGATGGACGCAGAGCACGAGATCGTCGCCTACCGGGGTGCGGGCGGCGTGCGGGCGCGAGACGCGCGTCGACCGCGCGATGCGTCACGATTCCCCGGTGACGCAGCGGACGATCGTGATCGGAGCGGGTGGGACAGCGGGGCACGTGGTGCCCGCGTTGAGCGTCGCCGACGAGCTTCGTGACGACGGCCACCGGGTCGTCTTCGTCGGCGGCTCCCGCGAGGAGGTCCGGCTGGTCCCCGACGCCGGCTACGAGTTCCATCGGATCGCGGTCGAGGGCTTCAGCCGCAGCAATCCGCTGAAGGCGCTGCGGGCCGGCGGCAAGGCCGTCGGCGCGGTCGCCGCGTCGCGGCGGATCGTGCGGGAGCTGCGTCCCGACGCGGTGATGGGCGGCGGCGGCTACGTCGCCGGCGTGATCGGCGCGGCGGCGGTGCTGACCCGGACGCCGCTGGTCCTGACCGAGGCCGACAGTCACCTGGGGATCTCCAACCGCTTGCTGCACGGCAAGGCGCGGCGAGTCTGCCTGGGGTTCCCGCTGGTCGGGCGGGAGGAGCCGACGTTCCGGGTCACCGGCCGTCCGGTGCCGACGCCGTGGACCGACCGCGCCGCGGCGCGAGCCCACTTCGGCCTCGACGACCGAACCCCGACGGTGCTCGTCTTCGGCGGATCGCTCGGGGCGCGCAGCGTCAACCAGGCGGCGCTCGAGGGCCTGGCCGGCCTGACCGGCACCGCGCTCGACGGCTCCGGTGAGTCGCTCCCCGTCGCGGTGCTCCATGCGTCCGGCCGGCGGGACCACGCCAGCCTCGTGGATGCGGTGCCCGAGGGGGGCACGTACCAGCTGTTCGACTACCTCTCGCCGCTGAGTCAGGCGCTGGCCGCCTGCGATCTGGTCGTCGCGCGGTCCGGTGGCTCGATCGCCGAGGTCACCGCCCACGGCAAGCCCGCGGTGCTGGTGCCGTACCCGCACGCCTCGGCCGACCACCAGACCGCCAACGCCCGCTGGATGGCCGGCGAGGGCGCGGCGAAGCTGATCGCGGACCACGAGCTGACCGCGGAGCGGCTGCGCGGAACGGTCGGCGAGCTGCTGAACGCCCCGGACCAGTTGCGCGCGATGTCCGACGCCTCCGCCGCGCTGGCCCGTCCGGACGCGGCCCGGACGATCGCCGACGAGGTGCTGGCGGCCGCCGCAGCCCGCTGAGCGGGCGGGCCGCGGCGGGCTCGCGTAGCCTGCGGGACGATGACCGAGCAACCGTGGGCCGGACGGCGACTGCACATCATCGGCGTCGCCGGGGCGGGGATGAGCGCGCTCGCCGTGCTCGCCCGCGGGCTCGGGGCCGAGGTCACCGGATCGGACCGCAACGAGAGCCGCTACCTGGCGGGCGTGCGCGAAGCGGGGATCACCGTCACCGTCGGCCACCACGCGGCGAACCTGCCGGAGGGCGACGTCGAGGTGATCTCGTCGACCGCGATCCCGGAGGACAACCCGGAGCGCGCCGAGGCCCGACGCCGCGGCCTGACCGACCGGTCGCGGCACCAGCTGCTGCACGACGTGTGCTCGCAGTACCGGGTGATCGCGATCGCCGGGGCGC
Organism: Patulibacter sp.; assembly: GCA_052039575.1. GTDB lineage: Bacteria > Actinomycetota > Thermoleophilia > Solirubrobacterales > Solirubrobacteraceae > Patulibacter. The sequence goes on from JBQGEK010000273.1 coordinate 8,947, forward strand.
ACGGGAAGACGACGACGTCGGCGATGACCGTCCACGCGCTGCAGGGCGCGGGGGAGGATCCGTCGTACCTGGTTGGCGGGATCCTCGGGACGACCGGCCGCAACGTCCACTGCGGGACGTCCGAGTGGCTGGTCGTCGAGGCCGACGAGTCGGACCGCAGCTTCCTCGAGACCGCGCCCGAGATCGCGGTGGTGACCAGCGTCGAGCTCGACCACCACGGGACCTACGGGTCCAAGGCGGACCTCGACGTGGTCTTCCGCGAGTTCCTGGCCGGCGCGCCGCAGCGGATCGTCTGGGACGACCCGGCGCTCGACGCGATCGTGCCGCCGGTCGAGGAGGGCACGGTCCGCTACGGCCTGAACGGCGCCGAAGTGGAGCCGACCGACGCGGGCGGGGTGCGGTTCGACTGGGACGGGCACGCGGTGACGTTGCGCCAGCCCGGAATCCACAACGCCTGGAACGCCACCGCCGCGCTCACGGCCGCAGGACGAGCCGGGGCAGACCCGGTCGCGGCCGCCGCGGCGATGGCGGAGTTCGCGGGGACCGGCCGACGGTTCGAGCAGGCGGGGGTCGGGCCGCACGGAGCGGTCGTGATCGACGACTACGCACACCACCCGACCGAGGTCGCGCGGACGATCGAGGCCGCGCGCACCCGTCGGCCCGAGCGCGTCGTCGCCGTCTTCCAGCCGCACCTGTACTCGCGGACGCAGCTGCTGGCCGACGAGTTCGGTCGGGCACTGGCCCTCGCGGACCTGGTCTGCGTGCTCGACGTCTATCCGGCCCGCGAGCGGGCCGAGGACTTCCCGGGGGTCGACGGCCTGACGATCGCGCGCGCCGCGGCCGACGCGGGGCACGGGCGGACCGTCGTCTGGCTGCCGTCGGTCGAGATCGCGCTGCGCGACCTGCCCGCGCTGCTGCGGGCCGGCGACCTCTGCCTGTGCATGGGCGCGGGCAACGTCGACGAGGTCGCCCACGGCCTCGTCGACGACTGACCGCGCGGGGAGGGGAACGCGGCCCGGCGGCGAACGACGCCGTGTGCCGCTTCTGTCGACCACCGCGCGACGCCCTGGGCCGAAGGCCTCATCGCTCCCGCGCGAGTCCCGTCGAGGCGGATCGTTCCGTCGGACGGGCGTGGTCGCGGCGGTGGTGCTCGCCGTCCTGCTGATCGCGGCCTACGTCGTCGTCCGCTCGACCTCGCTGTCGGCGGTCGAGAACGTCTCGGTGCTCGGCGTCGAGGGACCGAACGCCAGCGAGACGCGTCACGCGCTCGAGCAGGCTGCGGTCGGCCAGAGCACGCTCGGGTTCGACGTGGGGGCGCTGCGCGAAGCGGTTGCCGACCAGACGAGCATCACCGGCGTCGACGCGCACACCCGGTTCCCGCACGGCGTCCAGATCGAGGTCCACCAGCGGGTGGCGGTCGGGGCGTTGTCCGTCGACGGCCGCCGGATCGCGGTCGCCACCGACGGCACCCTGCTGCCGGAGTGGAACGCCGCCGATCTGCCGATCGTCAACGGCGGTCGGGCCACGGGCGGCCGGCTGGTCGCCGAACACCGCACCGCGGCTCGGGTGCTCGCCGGAGCGCCCGCGCCGCTGGCCAAGAAGGTGACCCGGATCGACCGGACGACGATCGTGCGGTTGGACGACGGGCCCGCGCTGCTGTTCCACGACGGAAGCCGGGTCGCCGCCAAGTGGATGGCGGCCACCGCGGTGCTGGCCGACCCCTCGTCGGTCGGCTCGACCTGGATCGACCTGCGCGTGCCCGAGCGTCCGGTGGCCGGCAGCGGAACGCCACCGGCGGTCCCGGGACCGAACGAGCCCGCACGCGACCTGCGGCCCGGCGGATCGACCGGCAGCGCCCCGTCGACGGCAGCGCAAGCTCCGGCGACGACCGCCGGCGCGCCAGGTTCCGAGGCCGCGGGAACCCCGGAAACCGCAAATAGCGGGATCGCTACCGGCGCGAACACCACGCCTCCTGCGGTCCAACAGCAACCCTGAAGTACAGGCTTAGGCTAGGGTGCTTGAGCCTGTCGTTGACGTCGAGAGATCGCCGTGCAATCCCTGTTGCGTGGGTACCATTGGCGTTGACAGCACGTACGAAAGCCACCTAACTTGGCACCCCCTGGGCGCTTGTCCGCGCGGCACCCGCTGCCCATAACGTTCAAGCGCACCCCGAGGACCGGAGACACAAGACTCATGGACGCGACCGGCAGTTACCTCGCCGTCATCAAGGTCGTCGGCGTTGGCGGCGGCGGCACCAATGCGGTCAACCGCATGATCGACGCGGGCCTTCGCGGCGTCGAGTTCATCGCCTGCAACACCGACGCACAGGCGTTGGCGATGTGCGACGCCGACATCAAGATCAACATCGGCACCGAGGTCACCCGCGGACTGGGCGCGGGGGCCAACCCCGAGGTCGGTCACGCCGCGGCATCCGAGTCCCGCGACGAGATCCGCGACGCGCTCAAGGGCGCCGACATGGTCTTCGTCACCGCCGGCGAGGGCGGCGGCACCGGCACCGGTGCCGCGCCCGTGATCGCCGAGATCGCCAAGGGCGAGATCGGCGCCCTGACCGTCGGCGTCGTCACGCGGCCGTTCTCGTTCGAGGGCTCGCAGCGGATGCGCCAGGCCGAGGACGGGATCAACCGGCTGCGCGAAGTCGTCGACACGATGGTCGTGATCCCGAACGACCGCCTGCTCGGCCTGGTCGAGAAGCGCACGTCGATCCTCGACGCGTTCAAGGCCGCCGACAACGTGCTGCGCCAGGGCGTCCAGGGCATCACCGACCTGATCACGATCCCGGGGCTGATCAACCTCGACTTCGCGGACGTGCGGACGGTCATGCACGACGCCGGCACGGCGCTGATGGGGATCGGCCAGTCGGCCGGCGAGACCCGCGCGGGCGAGGCCGCCAAGGCCGCGATCTCGAGCCCGCTGCTCGAGGACAGCGTCGAGGGCGCCACCGGCATCCTGCTGAACATCACCGGCGGACGCGAGCTCGGCCTGTTCGAGGTCAACGAAGCCGCCGAGATCGTCCAGGCGGCCGCCGACGGCAGCGCCAACATCATCTTCGGTGCGGTGATCGACGAGGCCCTCGGCGACGAGGTCCGCGTGACGGTGATCGCCACGGGCTTCGACAAGACCCGCGGCTCGCGCCCCAAGAGCAGCGGCGCGGTGTCGCGCCAGAGCCGACAGCCGGAGCGTCCGCGCCGGTCGGCCGAGCCCGACCGGACGCCGCGCGCCGACCGCCAGCGCTCGTCGCTGGAGATCGACGACGACGACATCGATATTCCCGCGTTCCTCCGCTAGCGAGCGGAT
>JBQGEK010000274.1:0-1914 GCA_052039575.1 Patulibacter sp.
TCGCGGCCGCCATGAAGCAGAGCGCGCCGACGAAGGTGCCCACGTTGTCGGCGCGGACGTCGAGCCCCGCACCGGTGATCGGATCGACGTAGGCGCCGGCCGCGGCAATCCCGAAGGCGACCGAGCCGGCCAGGTTCAGCCAGGTGCTCCACCAGTTCCGGGCCATCGGATCCCACAGCTCGTGCCGCTGACGGGTCGCGGCCACGGCCAGCAGGCTGGAGACCAGGAACAGCAGCGATCCGACGACGTCCGGACGCCAGGCATTCTCCGCCGTCTGCTGCTCGTCGAGTTGCGACCAGACAGCGATCGCCGTGCTGACGTTGAAGCAGAGGGTGCCGACGAACTGCACCGCCGCCGACCACCAGTCCTCCCACGCCGTGGGACGCTTCCAGGCGCCGCTGCGCCAACGGCCGCTCATCCGCAGCTGCACGAAGGCCGCGCAGGTGAAGAACAGCGATCCGGCGAACAGCGTGGCGTTCGCACCACGAACCGTGACCAGGTCGACGTACCACGACATCACGCCGAGCGCGAAGCAGAGCGACCCGAGCACGAAGCCCAGCGACTCGCGGCGCAGCCAGCGGTTCCGCATGGCGCGATCGTAGCTCCGTCGGCGGCGCGCGCCCGGGGAGGCCGTCGCCGCCTCGGGCGCAGTTCAGCTCAGTAGTACACGCAGCGGCAGCGGTGTCGCGGGCGCGCCTTGATCTCGGGGGCCTGGCCCGCGTGCCAGAGCCAGGCGTCGAGCCGACGCGGTGGGATCCCGGAGCGCGCGCTCAGCAGCTCGACCGCGTGCAGGCCGGCGCAGCGAATCTCGTGCTCGGCCTGGTGCAGCGGCAGCAGCTGCTCGTCGTCGATCCGGGCCGCCAGCGCGTCGTCATAGCGCAGGACTCCGGCGCAGCGCAGCACATGGGGGACCAGGTTGTCAGCGAACATCGTCAGCTCGTCGAGGTCGCGCAGCTCGCCGACGCCGAACGTCTCGACGTCGGCGCCGAGGATCTGGGCGCGCTTGTAGAGCCCGCGGTCACGGTAGAACGGCATCCCGGCGGCGACGGCCGCGGCGAGCTTCGCGGCGGAGCCGTTCGCCGCGTCGATCACGTCGACCGCCCGTCGCTCGCCGAGCCAGCGGCCGAGCGCCCGCAGCGCCTCGCCGTAGAGCGCCATCAGCTCGTGACCGGGCGACTGGCCGAGTACGTCGGCGATCTCGGTCCCCGTGACCCGACGCAGCTCCGCGGGAGTCCACGGACCGTGCGCCCGGAAGCGGTCGGCGAGGGCCCAGGCCACCGTCCAGTAGCCACTCGACCGGGGGCGCTTGCGGAGGGTCGGAAACCAGCCCGAGCCGAAGTTCAGCGCGTTCAGCGTCAGCACGTAGTCGGTGACGGAAGCACGATCGCCGTCGAGGTAGTGCCGGACCGGGTCGGGCTCGATCGCGTCGAGCGCGTCCTCGACGTCGAACGCGTCGAGCGCTTCGCGGTCGATCGTCACGAAGCGCGCGCGACCGGCGATCTCGGCGGCGTGCCGCCGGACTTCCGCGGGGAGGCTCATGGCGCCACCGTAACGCGTACCGGCGCTTCGGCCCACGGGCCGGCGCGCCGTCGTAGCCGTCTCCTATCCTCGATAGGTGCCTTCTCGCGCCGACGCCTACGCCGCCGAGCTCCTCGAGGGCCTGAACGACCAGCAACGCGAGGCGGTCGAGCACCCGGGCGGGCCGCTGCTGGTGATCGCCGGCGCCGGATCGGGCAAGACCCGCGTGCTGACGCACCGCGTCGCGTACCTGGTGCTGACCGGCCAGTGCTCGATCGGGGAGATCCTGGCGGTCACCTTCACCAACAAGGCGGCCGCGGAGCTGCGCCACCGCGTCGGCGACCTGCTCGGCCGCTCGACCCGCGGGCTCTGGGTCCAGACCTTCCACAGCGCCTG
>JBQGEK010000275.1:0-8401 GCA_052039575.1 Patulibacter sp.
GACCCCGAACGCGTCGGCGAACGGGTCGCGGGTGCTGCGCTTGGTGGCGACCAGACGGCCGCTCTCCGCTTCGAAGTCGAGGACCTCACCGGCACGGATCCCCCGGCGATCACGAAGTGCCGTGGGGATCGTCACCTGACCCTTCTCGGAAACCGTGGATTTCATACTGCCAGAGTAGTAATCCTTACCGAGGGGGTCAACCTGCGCTCGGCGCACTCGCCGGCCCGCACACGCAGCTGATGCGCGGTACGCCACCCCGTGTGGCGTACCGCGCATCAGCTCGTGGGCGCGCTCGGGGTGATGCGGGTTGCGCCACGGTGGGTGGCGTAACCCGCATCAGCTGGGGTCAGGCCTCGGCGACCGGATCGGCCGCGTCGTCGTCCGCCGACGTGCTGTCGGCGATCCGCAGCGCCTCGACCAGCTGGCGGTAGAGGTCGTCCTCGGCGAGCAGCTCGGCGTGGGTGCCGGTCGCCCGCACCCGGCCGTCCTCGAGCACGACGATCTGGTCGGCATCGACCACGGTCGACAGCCGGTGGGCGACGGTCACCACGGCACCGGTCTGCGAGAGCTCGCCGATCACGTCGTGGACGGCGCGCTCGGTCAGGCCGTCGATCTGGGCGGTCGCCTCGTCGAGCAGCAGGACGTCGGGTGCCCGCACGATCGCGCGTGCGAGCGCGATCCGCTGGCGCTGGCCGCCGGAGACCGAGGTGTCGCTGAGCGCGGTGTCGAGTCCGTCGGGCAGTCCGGCGACGTGCTCCGCGAGGTGGACCGCGCGCAGTGCCGCCCAGGTCTCCTCCTCGGTCGCGTCCGGCCGCACGAAGGTCACGTTCTCGCGGATCGTGCCGGGCACCACCGGGGTTTCCTGCTCGACGTAGGCCAGCCGGGCACGGACCTCGTCGTGGGTCAGCCCGGAGTAGGGCAGGCCGTCGAGCCGGAGCTCGCCGTCCTGGGGCTCGAGGAACCGCAGCAGCAGTGAGAGCAGCGTCGTCTTGCCCGCGCCCGACGGGCCGACCAACGCGACGTGGCCGCGTCGGGGCACGGTCAGCGAGACCCCGTCGAGCGCGGCCGGTCGGTCGGGCCCGTAGGCGACGACGACGTTCTCCAGGGCCAGGACCGGCGCGTCCATATCCGGTCCCACCCGCCCGCGCTCACCGGCGGCGGAAGCGGCGCGGGACGTGGAGACGAGCTCGGCCTCCTGTGGTAGGTCGTCGAGGTCGCGGATCCGGCCGGCTGCGGCGATGCCGGCCTGCAGTGCGGTGGTGTTCTGCGTCAGCTCCATGATCGGACCGGTCAGGCCGAAGGCGTACAGCAGGAACGCGATCAGGCTCGGCACGTCGAGGTGCCCCTGCTCCACGCGGTAGGCGCCGAAGGCGAGGATCGCGATCGTCGCGACCTGGACGCCGGTCCACGAGAAGGTCCAGGCGAACGCCTCGCGGCGCACGGAGCGCACGCTGTGGTCCATCGACGTCTTGGCGTCCTCGAGCAGAGCGTCGCCGATCCGCTGCTCGGCCCGGGCGGCCTTGACGGTGCGCAGTGCGCGGACCGCGCCCTCGAGTCGTCCGCCGAGTCGACCGACGTGCTCCTGGGCCTGCTCCTGGGCCTTGGCGATCATCGGCATCAGGAACAGGAACAGCACGGTGACGACCGTGATGATCGCGACGGTGGCGCCGAGCAGCACCAGGTCGAGCACGCCCATCAGGATCAGCGTGCCGATCAGCATCACCACGCCGTTGAACAGGCCGACGAAGCTCGACGCCGCGGCCTCGCGCAGCAGCACGGTGTCGGAGGTCACGCGGGTCACGAGCTCGCCGGTCGAGCGCTTGGTGATCGATCCGACGGTCGCGCCGAGGTACCGGCGGACCATCTGGATGCGGGCGTCGAAGACGATCCGCTCGCCGACGGTGCCGAGCATGATCCACATCAGCAGACCGGCCGCGGAGCCAACCACGACCAGGCCGGAGAGCAGCAGCACGGGGCCGGTCATCGAGTTCGACTCGGCGAGCGCGGTGAGGATGTCGCGCGTGACCATCGGGGTGGCCAGCTGGGTGGCCGACGAGCCGATCGCCAGCAGCAGGCCCAGCAGCAGCATCTTGCGGTGCGGTCGGGCGAAGGTCAGGAGCAGCCGCAGGCGCGCCAGCTTGGGCGTCGCGTCGGCTTGTACGGGATTCGAGGGGTCGGGGGCGGATGTCGTCGGGGTACTCACGTCCCAAAGTGAAACAGATCTGCTCCGAAAATGATCAGCGATGCCCGCATATAGGGCTCACGTGGTTCGCGTGGGCGCTACGCTGTGTCCTGCATGTCCGACGCACCGACGCCGCCTGACGCGGTCACCGACGATTCGGTGGCCGCCGAACCGGAGAGCCGCGTGCGAGCGCGCACGCGCCGGGCGATCGTCGAGGCGGCGCTCGAGGTGCTCTCGAAGAACATCTCGGCGTCGCTGGGTGAGGTCGCCGCCGCGGCGGGGGTCGGGCGAACGACGCTGCACCGGTACTTCCCGGAGCGCAGTGACCTGATCAGTGCGATCGGGGTCGAGGCGCTCGATCGCGTCGCCGCCGCCACCGAGCGGGCCCGCCCGGAGGAGGGGCCGGCGATCGATGCGCTGTTGCGGATGGTCGACGAGCACTTCGCGCTCGGCGACGCCTTCGCGGTCGTCTTCCACGAGCCGCAGTTGATGAACGAAGAGCGGTGGCAGGTGGAGACCGAGGCCGATGCAACGCTCCACCGGCTGATCGAGCGCGGCCAGGCGGAGGGCACGGTCGACCCCGAGCTCGACGCGAAGTGGGCGGCAAGCCTGCTGTGGGCGACGCTCTACACCAGCTGGGCGCACGTCCGTGAGTGCGGTGGCACGCCGTACGACGCGCTGCGGCTCAGCCGCCGCGCGCTGCGCAAGGCACTGGCGGCCTGAGCGAGGGCTCTGCGGCCTGCGCACGGGGTGGCGCCGTCCGCGTCAGATTCCCGCGCTGCCCCGGGGGTCGGTGCGCGTCGGTGCTCCGCCGACCAGGTTGTCCCAGCGGCGGATCAGCGGGCTCCAGCGGGCGTCGAAGGCGCGCGTCCGGCGCACGGCGCGCTCGCGGCGTTCGGCGCCGTACCAGCGGCGCGCCCACCAGCTGCCGGGGCGAGCGAGTCGGATGGCCCCGACCGCGGTGATCGGCGGCAGGAAGAGGCCGAACAACGCGGCACGGTACTTGCCGCCACGCGCTCACCGGCGCAGCCTAGGCGAGCAGGGCCCGCGAGGGGGTGCGGTGCGGTCGACGGAATCTGCAATTTCGTAATTCCGTAATTTCGTAGTACGGTGGGTGCATGACCACCACCGACGAACGACTCGATCGGCTCGAGGAACGGGTCACCCGATTGGAGAGCACGCCGCCGGCAGCGGAGCCGGCGGCGACCGACCACGCCGCGGTCTTCTGGGCCCTGGAGGGGCTCAAGGCCCGGCTGCCGGAGCCCGGCGGCGTGCTGTTCACCGGCGCCGTGACGCTGGAGGACGGCTCGCGCGCCGAGTGGCAGCAGGGGCTGGTGACCGGCGACGCGCTCGACGGCTTCGGCGGCGACGCGGCATCGGCGCTGGCGGCGCTGGCCCATCCGGTGCGGATGGTGCTGCTGCGCGAGCTGCTGCGCGGCCCGCGGACCGCGGGCGAGCTCGGCGAGCTCGAGGGCCTGACGACGTCCGGCCAGATCTACCACCATCTGCGTCAGCTGGTGGCGGTCGGCTGGTTGCGCAACGCGTCCCGTGGGCGCTACGAGGTGCCGACCGACCGGATCGTGCCGCTGCTGGTCGTGATCACCGCGGTGGCGGGACGATGAGCGCGCGAGTGATCGCCCGGCTGCGGATCCCGCTGCTGCTGGTCAGCGGGATCACGGTCGTCGTCGGCGTGACGTTCGAAGCCGCTCCGTGGCTCGTCCTGACCGCGATCGCGCTCACCTTCGTGGCGCTGGCGCTCTACTTCCGGATCGGCACGGTGCGCGCCGATCCGACGCCGGTCCGTCCGCCGGTCGTCGGCCGCTGGTCGGCGCTCAACTCGCCGGGGAGCAAGGTCCCCAGCCACGGCATCCACGCCTACGGGCAGACCTACGCGATCGACTTCGTGCACGTGCCGGAGGGGCCGTACGCACCGCAGATCGGCTGGCGGCCCGCCACTCGGTCGCCGGGCGAGGACCGCTACCCGGGCTTCGGCCAGCCGGTGGTCGCCCCGGTCGGCGGCACGGTGGTGCGGGTCCACGGCCGCGAGCGTGACCACCGGACTCGGGACTCGTGGCCCGGCCTGATCATGTTCCTGATCGAGGGGATCTTCCGCGAGCTGACCGGTCCCAGCCGAATCGTCGGCAACCACGTCGTGATCGAGACGTCACCCGGCTTCTACGCCATGGTCGCGCACCTCCAGCGCGGATCGATCACCGTCCAGAAGGGTGATCGGGTCGAGGCCGGCCAACGGATCGCGGCCTGTGGCAACTCGGGCAGCTCGACCGAGCCGCACGTGCACTTCCAGCTGATGGACAGACCCGGCGTACTGCTCGCCGCCGGCCTGCCGTTCACCCTGACCGACGCCCACGACGACGACGGCCAGCCGATGGCGATGCCGGCCACCGGCCAGGCGATGACCGCCGGGTAGGTCGGGCCCCACGCTGCACGGTCTCGGTCGCGGGCCGGGCGTGCAGCACCAGGTCCGGCTACCGGGCCGCACGCTGCACGGTCCCCACGTCAGACCGGCGGTGCAGTGCCTGACGCGCCCTTGGATCCCCGTTGAGCCGTGCGCTACTGTTCGCCGCGGAGTCGATCCACCCCCTCATGGGGTCAGGGAATCCGGTGCGAATCCGGGACTGACGCGCAGCGGTGAGGATGCGGATCGCGGCCACCAAGGACCGTTTCAGAGTTCCGAAACTGATCCTGAGCCACTGGGACCCCGGACCGTTCGTCCGGGGCCTGGGAAGGCGGTCGCGATCGAGCGCATCCGAGTCCGAAGACCTGTCGACTCTGCACCCGGGGGCGGGTGATCGTCCCCGCCGGTGCTTCTGACAACGGCGACCGCGCGTTACGGTCACCACAGAAGGAGACGGATCAGATGGCACGCACCGCTGTGCTTGGTTTTCCCCGCGTCGGCGCCGACCGTGAGCTGAAGCTCGCGTTGGAGGCCCACTGGGCCGGCAAGCTGACGCCCGAGGAGCTGCAGGCGACCGCCCGCTCGCTGCGTGCGCAGCACCTGGCCCGCGCCCGCGGCGCCGGGATCGACGTCCTGCCGGTCGGCGACCACGCGCTCTACGACCACGTGCTCGACGCCGCCGAGCTGGTCGGGATCGTCGCCGCGCGGCACGACGCCCAGGCGAGACCGGGCGCGGACGAGGAGGGCACGGTGGTCGACTCGACCGACGCGCTCCGTCGGCACTTCCTCGCCTGCCGCGGCGACGAGCGGACCACGCCGCTCGAGATGACGAAGTGGCTGGACACCAACTACCACTACCTCGTCCCCGAGCTGCGGGCCGATCAGCGCTTCCGGCTGCGCCCCGGTCGCTGGCTCGCCCACCTCGAGGAGGCGCGCGCGACGTCCGGTGACGAGACGCTGCGGCCGGTGGTGCTCGGACCGCTCTCGCTGCTGCTGCTGGCCAAGCCGGCCGAGGGCGCGGGGGAGATCGACCCGCTGGCGTTGCTCGAGCCGCTGACCGCGGTCTACGGCGAGCTGCTCGACCGGCTGGCGGCGGCGGGCGTCGGTGAGGTCCAGATCGACGAGCCCGTGCTGGTGCTCGACCGCAGCGACGCCGAGCTCGACGCGTTCGAGCAGGCCTACGGCACGCTGACTGCCGGCCCCGGCCGGCCCGGGATCGCGCTGGCAACCTACTTCGACCGGCTCGACGAGCGCACGCTGGCGCGGATCTCGAGCCTGCCGCTGGCCGAGCTGCACGTCGACCTGGTGCGGGCGCCCGAGCAGCTCGGTGCGGTGCTCGACGCGCTGCCCGCCGGCGCCCGTCTGTCGGCCGGCGTGGTCGACGGGCGCAACGTCTGGGCAACCGACCTCGACCAGGCGCTCGACCGGCTCGACCGGATCGTCGCCCGGATCGGCAGCGACCGGCTGACGATCGCGCCGTCGTGCTCGCTGCTGCACGTCCCGTACCGGGCCTCGCGCGAGACCGGGTTGGACGACGAGCTGCGCTCGTGGCTGGCGTTCGGCGAGGAGAAGCTCGACGAGCTGGCGCTGCTGCAGGAGGCGCTCGACGCGGACGCGGCGGACCGCGACGCGCTGCTGGCCGACGCGCGGGCGCGGACCTCGTCGCGACGCAGCTCGCCGCGGACCAACGACCCCCGGGTCCGGTCCCGTGCCGGGGCGCTGACCGCGGCCGACCACGACCGCCCGGCCCCGATCGGCGAGCGGCTCGCCGCGCAGCGGGCCCGGCTGCAGCTGCCGCTGCTGCCGACGACCACGATCGGCTCCTACCCGCAGACCGCGAAGATCCGCGCCGCCCGGCGCCGGCGGCGGGCGGGCGAGATCGACGCCGACGAGTACCAGCGCTTCCTCGAGGGCCAGATCGACGAGGTCGTGCGGGTCCAGGAGCAGATCGGCCTGGACGTGCTGGTCCACGGCGAGCCGGAGCGCAACGACATGGTCGAGTACTTCGGCGAGCAGCTCGACGGGTTCGCGTTCTCGGCCCACGGCTGGGTCCAGAGCTACGGCAGCCGCTGCGTCAAGCCGCCGATCCTCTACGGCGACGTCTCGCGACCGACGCCGATGACCGTCGACTGGTGGCGCTACGCCCAGTCGCGGACGGCGAAGCCGATGAAGGGCATGCTGACGGGGCCGGTGACGATCCTGCAGTGGTCGTTCGTCCGCGACGACCAGCCGCGGCGCGAGACGACGACCCAGATCGCGTTGGCGATCCAGGACGAGGTGGTCGATCTGGAAGCCGCCGGTTGCGCGGTGATCCAGGTCGACGAGGCGGCGCTGCGCGAGGGCCTGCCGCTGCGCCGCGGGGACCAGGACGGCTACGTCCGCTGGGCGATCGACGCGTTCCGGCTGACCGCCGCGCCGGCCCGTCCGGAGACCCAGATCCACACCCACATGTGCTACTCGGAGTTCAACGAGATGATCGAGCAGATCGCCCGTCTGGACGCCGACGTGCTGTCGGTCGAGGCGTCGCGCTCGGGGATGGAGCTGCTCGAGGTCTTCGAGCGGTTCGACTACCCCGGCGAGATCGGCCCGGGCGTCTACGACATCCATGCGCCGCGGGTGCCGACGGTCGAGGAGATCACCGGTCTGCTCGAGGCCGCCGAGCGGCGGATCCCGCTCCGGCAGCTGTGGGTCAACCCCGACTGCGGGCTCAAGACCCGCGGCTGGGACGAGACGATCCCGGCGCTGCGCAACCTGGTCGACGCGGCGCACCGCCGGCGCGCGGCGGTGGGGGAGCCGGTCGGCGTATGAGCCCGCTCGATCGCCTGCCGCCGCTGGCCACGACCGGGGTTGGCAGCCTGCCGTTCGACGACCCGGTCGCCGCGGTCCGCCACGCCGTGCGGGCCTACGGCCTGCCGTTCTGCCCCCAGCTGCCGCGGCGCGACGGCGACATGGTCCACGAGTGGCTCGGCGCCGACCCACTGCGCTGCGGTTGGGCGAGCGACCGCGATCGCGAACGGCCCGCGGCCTGGGACGCGTTCGTCGGGGCGGTCGCGGCTGAGCCGCCGACGCACCGGCTGGTCAAGCTCCAGGTCACCGGCCCGGTCACGCGGGCGCGCGCGCGCGAGCACGCGGCGGGACGGACCGGGGTCGGCGACGGCGCCGACGGGCTGGCTCGCGAGCTGGCGGGTTGGCTGGCCGGAAACGTGGCGGGACAGGTCGCGCGGCTGCGTGAGCTGGACCTCGACGCGCTGGTCGTCGTCGACGAGCCGGGGCTGGCCCACGCGGCCGGCTGCGGGATTGCGTCCGATGTCTGGGACCCGTTGCGGGCCGTGGCGGCCGCCTGGGGCCTGCACGTCTGCGGGCCGGTGCCGTGGGCGCTGGTCGGCGCGGCCGAGCCGGACCTCGTCTCGTTCGACGTCACCCGCTACTGCGTCGGCGGCGAGGGTGCCGCGGTGCTCGGCGCGCTGCTGCGGCGCGGGACGCGGGTGGCCTGGGGTGCGGTCGATCCGGTCGACCCCGACGGCGTCTGCGAGGTCGCGGCGCGGGTGGCGGCCGGCGTCGCGGCGACGGTCGCGACCGGCGCGCCGTTGGCGTCGGTCTACGCGCAGAGCCTGGTCACCCCGGCCTGCGGGACCGGGCGGCTGGCGCCCGACCGCGAGCGGCTGGTCGCGTCGCTGGTGGCCGCGGCGGCGGAGACCGCAGCCGCGACCTGGCGCAGCCAGCCGCGCGCGCGGGCGGTCTGAACGGGAGCGGACGCTGGTCGTCCGGCCCGCGACGGCGGCTGCGTGCGATCTGGTGGCCGA
>JBQGEK010000276.1:0-26872 GCA_052039575.1 Patulibacter sp.
GCTCCAGGACGCGCTCGAGAAGCTCGGCGTCGTCACCCGCGTCCAGAGCGCTCTGGACATCACCGAGGTCGCCGAGCCGTACATCCGCCGGCGCGCCGACCGGCACCTCGAGAAGGGCCGCGTGGTGATCTTCGCCGCCGGCACCGGCAACCCGTTCTTCACCACCGACACCGCCGCGGCGCTGCGGGCCGCCGAGGTCCACTGCGATGCGATCCTGATGGCGAAGAACGGTGTCGAGGGCGTCTACACCGCGGACCCGCGGCTCGACCCCGACGCCCGCCTGATCGACGAGATCACGCACATGGGCGCGATCGAGCAGCGGCTGCGCGTGATGGATTCGACCGCGCTGACGCTCTGCATGGAGAACCGTCTGCCGATCCACGTCTTCAACATGGACGACGAGCGGAACATCGTCCGGATAGTGTCAGGCGAGCGGATCGGCACCCTGGTCCGCACGCCGGCGTGATCAGCGCCCGCTGATCCCGTCACCGCGACCCGTCGCCCACCACCGAAAGGTCTCCCATGTCCGACGACTCGATGATCGACGAGCTGCTCTCCGACGCCAAGGAGCGGATGGCCAAGGCCGTCGACCAGACCTCCTCCGAGTTCGCGACGGTCCGCACCGGGCGCGCCAGCCCACACCTGCTGGACCGCGTCGTGGTCGACTACCACGGGGTGCCCACGGCGCTCCGTCAGCTCGCACAGATCGGCGCTCCCGAGGCCCGGCTGCTGACCGTGCAGCCCTACGACCCGTCCTCGATCAAGCTGATCGAGAAGGCGATCTCCGACGGCGACCTGGGCGTCACGCCCTCCAACGACGGCAAGGTCATCCGCCTCGGCATCCCCGAGATGACCGAGGAGCGCCGCAAGGAGATGGTCAAGGTGGCGCGGACGATCGCCGAGGAGGGACGGATCCGCGTGCGCAACGTGCGTCGCGACGTGCTCCAGGATCTCCGGGCGCTGAAGGACGACGGTGACGTCGGCGAGGACGAGGAGCGTCGCGCCGAGGCCGAGCTGCAGAAGATCACCGACGCCACGATTTCCGGGCTCGACGCGCAGCTGAAGGCCAAAGAGGCCGACGTCCTCGAGGTCTAGTCGAGCTTTCGTGACCGCTCCCGACCCCACCGACGACACGCCGGCGGTGCCCCGTCACGTCGCGATCATCACGGACGGCAACGGCCGCTGGGCACAGCGGCAGGGCCGTCCCGTGATCGACGGTCATCGCGCCGGCGCGGACGTGGTCCGCGCTCGCCTGCGTGACGCCGCCGAGCTGGGGGTCGAGGAGCTGACGGTCTTCTCGTTCTCGACCGAGAACTGGTCGCGGCCCGAGCCCGAGGTCCAAGGCCTGATGGCGATGTTCGCCGAGCGGATCGAGCGCGAGACGCCGGAGCTGAAGGCGGAGGGTGCGCGGATGCGGTTCATCGGCCGGCGCGAGGGGGTTTCCCCGGCACTCGTCGAGCGGATGGACTGGGCCGAGGCCGAGACCGCGAACGGGGAGCTGATCACGCTCGTGATCGCGTTCAACTACGGCGGCCGGGCCGAGATCCTCGACGCCGCCGAGCGGTACCAGGGCGGGGGCGAGGCCGCCTTCCGCTCGCTGCTCTACGCGCCGGACATCAGCGACCCCGACCTGCTGATCCGGACCTCCGGCGAGCAGCGGATCAGCAACTACCTGCTGTGGCAGTGCGCCTACAGCGAGATCATCTTCGCGCCCGAGCTGTGGCCGGACTTCGATCGGGCAGCGTTCGAGCGCTGCCTGGCCGCGTACGCCACCCGGGATCGCCGATATGGGGGGCGAATCGCCTGATGGCACGCTTTCGGGGACGCCCGTCGCAGGACGACGCCCAGGACGACGGCGAGGACGAACGTCCCGACGCTGAGCGCTCGCGCGCAGAGGACGGCGACGGGGACGTCGATCGTCCGGCGGTGCGTCCGCGCGGCCGTCGCCGCGAAGCGCGGTTCGAGCTGGAGTTCGGCGACTTCGAGCCCGCTGAGCGCACCACCACGCTGACCGGCCAGGTCACCGGCACCGGCCGACGGAGCGATTCGGTCGACCGCACCGGCAGCACCCGCGGCGATCGCACCGGGACCCGCGACGACCGGACCGGCGGCCGCGACGGCTCCGACGGCAGCACGACCCGCTCCGACCGCACCGGCACCGGCGAGCGGTCCACCGATCCCGTCGCCGACGAGATCGAGGCGCTCGAGCGGTTCGAGGACGCGATCGAGAGCGTCCGCTCGACCTCCAAGCGCAGCGGCAGCGACCTCGGCGCGCGTGTGCTGGTGGCGATCCCGGCCGCGATCCTGGCGATCTTCCTGGTCGCCCAGGGCGGTCCGATCTTCGTCGCGGCGATCGTGGTCTTCGGCGCGATCGGCGTCTGGGAGCTCTCGCGGATGTTCGCGAAGGCCCGCCCGTCGCTGGTCGCCGGCACGCTCGGCGTCGTCGCGCTGATCGTGCTCGCCGCGGTCGAGGGTCGGGCGGCGATGCTGACCGCGCTCGCCGCGATGATTCCGATCGTCTTCCTTGCGGTCGCGCTCGCGAGGCCCCGCGGGGGCATGCCCGGAGTCGCGGTCACGCTGCTCGGGATCACCTGGATCGGGCTCGCGCTCGGGCATGCCGTTCTGCTGCGCGAGTCCGACCACGGCGGCGGGATCCTGCTCAACGTGCTGATCGGGACGTTCGTCGGCGACACCGGGGCGTATCTCGGCGGGCGGATGTTCGGGAACCGCAAGCTCGCGCCGAAGATCTCGCCGAACAAGACGATCGAGGGTCTGCTGATCGGCATGGTCACCGCGGTCGCCGCCGTCTGGTTCGCCGGGCTCTACCAGGACTGGTTCAGCGGTACCGACGCCCTGCTGCTGGGCCTGGCCGTCGCGGTTGCCGCGCCGCTCGGGGATCTCTTCGAGAGCTTTCTCAAGCGCGACGCCGGGACCAAGGATGCCGGCGGGCTGTTCGGGGTCCACGGCGGCGTGCTCGACCGGCTCGACGCGGCGATGTTCGCCGTCGTCGCCGGCTACTACGTCTGGCTCGCGATGGGCATGGCGTGACCAAGCGGGTCCTGATCCTCGGGTCGACCGGATCGATCGGTACTCAGGCGCTCGACGTCGTCGACGCCGCCCCGGAGGGCAGCTTCGAGATCGTCGGACTGGCCGCTGGTCGCAACTGGTCGCCGCTGGTGGCCCAGGCCGAGCGCTATGGGGTCGAGCGGATCGTTCTCGGCGACGCTGACGCCGCCGCCCGGGCGGGGGAGGCCTGGACCGGGGGCGAGGTGTTGCACGGTCCCGAGGGGCTGGTCCGGCTGGTGCTCGAGTCCGACGCCGACCTGGTGCTCAACGCGCTGGTCGGGGCGGCCGGGCTCGGTCCGACGGTCGCCGCGCTCGGCGAGGGGATCGACCTGGCGCTCGCCAACAAGGAGTCGCTGGTCGTCGGCGGCGAGCTCGTGATGCAGCTGGCCGAGGCCACCGGAGCACGGATCCTGCCGGTCGACAGCGAGCACTCGGCGCTTTGGCAGCTGATCCACGCCGAGGGGCAGACCCGGGCCGGCACCGGGCACGGGTCGGTCGAGCGGCTGGTGCTCACGGCGTCGGGCGGTCCGTTCCGCGGGCGCACCGCCGACGACCTGGCCGACGTCGGGGTCGAGCAGGCGCTCGACCATCCGACCTGGGCGATGGGCGGCAAGATCACGATCGACTCCGCCACGCTGATGAACAAGGGCCTCGAGGTGATCGAGGCGCACCACCTGTTCGGCACGCCGTACGACCGGATCGACGTGGTCGTCCACCCGCAGTCGATCGTTCACTCGTACGTCACGCTGAACGACGGCGCCGCGCTCGCGCACCTCGGGTATCCCGACATGCGGGCGCCGATCTCGTACGCGCTGCACCACCCGGACCGCGCACCGCTGAAGATGCGGACGCTCGACCTGGCCGACGTCGGGTCACTGACCTTCGAGCGACCGGACGACGAGACCTTCCGCTGCCTCCAGCTGGCCCGCGAGGCCGGTCAGGCCGGCGGTACCGCTCCGTGCGTGTTGAATGCGGCCAACGAGGTCGCGGTCCACGCGTTTCTCGGCGGGCGGATCGGCTTCCTCGAGATCGCCGCGGTCGTGGCTTCCACGCTCGACGACGTCGACACCGGAGCGGTCCATGCGTTCGAGACGCTCTACGCCGCCGACCGCGTCGCCCGCGAGACCGCGGCGGCGCTGGTCGACCGCGCGTAGCTGATGCGGGGTACGCCACTCATGGTGGCCTAACGCGCATCAGCACGGTCGCTTCGCCGAGCTGATGCGGGGTACGCCACTCATCGTGGTCTAACGCGCATCAGCACGTCCGTGACGGCCCTTACGCGGAGCAGACGTCCGCTGTGGCACCCTTCCTCCTCGTGTCGTGGGTTCTTGCCTTCCTGGGCTTCGTCGTACTGATCGTCCTTCACGAGCTCGGGCACTTTGCCGCGGCGAAGTGGGTCGGGATGCGGGTCGAGAAGTTCTCGCTGTTCTTCGGCAAGCCGCTGGTCAAGACCCGGCGCGGTGAGACCGAGTACGCGATCGGCTGGATCCCGCTCGGCGGCTACGTCCGGATCACCGGAATGGATCCGCGCGAGGAGCTCCCGGCCGACGTGCAGCCGCGCGCCTACTACGCGCAGAAGGTCTGGAAGCGGATCTTCGTGATCGCGGCCGGCCCGGTGGTCAACATCGTGCTGGCCTTCCTGATCGTCTTCGCGGTCTACGTGGCGATCGGGATGCCGCAGCTCGCGCCGGTCGTCGGTGGGGTGCAGCGGGACGGTCCGGCGGCCGGCCAGCTCGAGCGGGGCGACAAGGTCGTCAGCGTCGACGGGGTCCAGGGCTTCACGCCGAACCTGAGCTACGACGACGCTCCCGACAGCCTGCCGGCGCTGCGCGACGCGATCTCGAGCCACACGTGCGCCGGGACCCCGACCGAGGGCTGCGTCGCCGAGACGCCGGCGAAGGTCGTGATCGAGCGCGACGGCGAGCAGCGAACGTTCGAGATCGCGCCACGGATGACCGAGCTGACCGATCCGCAGACCGGTGAGAAGGAGATGCGTCCGCTGCTGGGGATCAGCTACGGCGTCGAGTTCTTCACGGTGCCGTTCAACCAGGCCCTGCGCGAGACCCCAGCGTACATCTGGTTCGTGATGTCGTCGACGGCGAAGGCGATCGTGAAGGTCTT
Source organism: Patulibacter sp. (assembly GCA_052039575.1). Lineage (GTDB taxonomy): Bacteria > Actinomycetota > Thermoleophilia > Solirubrobacterales > Solirubrobacteraceae > Patulibacter. The sequence goes on from JBQGEK010000276.1 coordinate 5,188, forward strand.
CTACGACGCCGACGCCCGCAAGGACATCAGCAGCGTCGCCGGGGCATATGACACGACGCGGCAGACGATCGAGTTCAGCATGACCCAGGCGCTGATCATCCTGGCGGTGGTGAGCCTGTCGCTGGCGATCATCAACCTGGCGCCGTTCCTGCCGCTCGACGGCGGCCACATCTTCTGGGCGATCACCGAGAAGCTCCGCGGCAAGCCGATCCCGTTCGAGTGGTTGGAACGCGCGAGCATGGTCGGGTTCGTGCTGGTGCTGCTGCTGTTCGCGCTCGGGCTGAGCAACGACATCGGGCGCTGGACCGACGGCACGGCCGGGATGCGCTGACGCCGCACTCGTCGGCGCCGGCGGGCGCGGTCCCGGGGCCGCGCAGTATCCACAGAAGAAGGCGTACGCAGCTCGTCGGGCGGGTATCAAGGACCCCGGTACCAATCCGGTGATCCCCCCGAGGAGCAGACCCGATGTCCACGGCATCCGCCGCCGCGCCACCATCCGGCGACCCACCCCTGAAGCGCGCGATCTCGCGCAACATGCTGTTGCTGTTCGTCGTCGGCGACATCGTCGGCGGTGGTATCTACACGTTGGTCGGCACGATCGGAGGCGAAGTCGGCGGCGTGGTCTGGGTGCCGTTCGCCTGCGCGCTCGTGCTCGCCCTGCTGACCGCGACGGCCTACGCCGAGCTGGTCACCAAGTATCCGCAGGCGGCTGGGGCCGCGCTCTACGTCAACAAGGCGTTCCGCAAGCCGTTCTTCACCTTCATGGTCGCCTTCGCGGTGATGTGCTCCGGCATCGCCTCGGCGTCGACGCTGTCGCGCGGCGTGGCGGAGACCTACCTGCCGCAGCTGTTCGGATGGACGCTCAGCGAGGGCTCGACGATCATGATCGCGCTCGGCTTCCTGCTGGTCGTCGCAGCGGTCAACTTCCGGGGCATCAGCGAGTCGGTCAAGATCAACGTCGTCCTGACGGTGATCGAGGTGCTCGGCCTGGTCCTGATCGTGGTGATCGGCACCGCCGCGCTGCTCGACGGCATCGGCGACATCGGCAACGCCTTCACCACGAGCGAGGCGAAAGCGGCCGGTCACGACGTCAACCTGATCCCGGCGATCCTGGCGGGTACCGCGTTGGCGTTCTACGCCCTGATCGGGTTCGAGGACTCGGTCAACGTCGCCGAGGAGGCCCAGAACCCCGGCCGGGACTACCCACGCGCGCTGTTCGGCGGACTGCTGATCGCCGGTGCGCTCTACATCGTGATCGGCATCCTCGCCCCGGCGGTGCTCTCGTACACCAAGCTGATCGACCCGGACACCACGCCGCTGCTCTCGATCGTCGAGCTCGGACCGCTCTCGATCGACGTGCGGATCTTCGCGGCGATCGGCGTGCTGGCGCTGATCAACGGCGCGCTGATCAACATGATCATGGCCTCGCGCCTGACCTACGGCATGGCGCGCCAGCGGATCGTGCCGCGGATCTTCGGTCGGGTGCACCGCGGGCGGCAGACCCCGTGGGCGGCGATCCTGTTCACCACCGGGCTGGCCGTGATCCTGACGGCGACCGGCGACATCTCGGAGCTGGCGACGACCACGACGACCCTGCTGCTGGTCGTCTTCATCACCGTGAACATCAGCGTGCTGGTCTTGCGCCGCGATCCGGTCGATCACGGGCACTTCGTCGCGCCGACGCTGCTGCCGGCGATCGGTGCGGTGGCCTCGCTCGCGCTGCTCGTCTACCGGATCGTCGATGACCCGGCCCAGATCACCCGGGCGCTGCTGCTGCTCGCACTCGGCCTGATCTTCTGGCTCGCCAACTACGTGGCCACCCGCGGTGACCACGACGAGTTCGACACCGGGATGCTGGAGAAGATCGAGAACCCGGACCGCGACCAGCTGCGCTAGCCCGCTGCCCTGACTCGGCGCGCCGGGTCAGGGCGCGGAGGCATGCTCAAGCGGCGGAACGGACCGCGATCCAGCTCTTGGTCAGCGGTCCGACTCGCTCCGGTACGACCGTCGTGCCGGGGAAGAGCGCGGCGATCTCGTCCCGCCGCAGCAGGTGGACGTCCTCCCAGTGGCCCTGGGCACCGAGCCGCCAGAACGGCTTCCGCACGGCGACCGGCAGCCAGTGGGCGAACGGCAGCAGGGCATGGGGCTCGATCGGGAACGAGTACGCCGGAGTCTGGACGTAGAGCCCGCGGCCGACGCGCAGCAGCTCGCGGGCGAACGCGGCGCGCTGGGCCGGGGGGATGTGCTCGACGACCGAGCTCGAGTAGACGAGGTCGAACTCCCCGTCGCCGAACGGCAGCCGCAGCGTGGCGTCGGCGCGCACGAACGGCCCCGGATAGGACGGGCGGTCGATCAGGTCGACTCCGGTGATGTCCAGGTCCGGTTCCTGGGCGCGCAGCCCGAGCGTGCCGCATCCGACGTCGAGGATCCGCGCGCCGGGTCCGACCCGCGTCAGCCGGAACAGCTGGGCGTGGCGGCGAGCCCGCAGCCGCGCGGCGACCGGGGCCGCCAGCCCGGCGAGCGGGCCGCGAGCGGTGGCGTAGACGTCGGTCGTCGGGCGGGGCGGCACGGCGTTGGAGGCTAGATGATCGATCGATCGGACGGCGCGGCTGGGCCGAATCGCCTCACGGTCGTCGCCCGCCGATCGTGGAGTCGATCCGTGTGGCTGGGGGCGATGATCTCGGTATCCATGCTCGTGGGACGCTCGGCGAGTCGATCGGTCGGGTCGTTGCCGCACGGCTCTGGGCGCGCCGGTTGACCAGATTCACACGCGGACGGCTCGGCCGGTCCGCGGAGGCCCGTACAATCGGTCTGTGTCCTCACAGCGCCAGATCCGCGTCGGAGACGTCCTGATCGGGGGCGGGGCCCCGGTCGCCGTCCAGACGATGACGAAGACCGAGACGGCCAACCTGCCCGAGACGATGGCGCAGATCCATCGCGTCGCCGAAGCCGGGGCGGATCTCGTCCGCGTCGCGGTGCCCCGCAACGAGGACGTCGAGGCGCTGAAGACGATCGTCGCCGAGTCGCCGATCCCGATCATCGCCGACATCCACTTCAACCACACGCTGGCGATCAAGGCGATCGAGGCGGGCGCGCACTGCATCCGGCTGAACCCCGGCAACATCGGCGGACCCGAGAAGGTCGCCGAGGTGGTCGCGGTGGCCAAGCGTCACGACGTGCCGATCCGCGTCGGCGTCAACTCCGGATCGCTGCCCAAGCACCTGCGCGACATGGAGTTCACGGACCCGGTCGGGGCGCTCGTCGCCGCGGCCGAGGAGACGGTTGCGCTGATGGAGTCGCTCGACTTCGGGAACTTCAAGGTCTCGATGAAGTCGACCTCGGTGCCGAACACGATCGCGTCCAACCGGCTGCTCAGCGAGCGGATCCCGTACCCGCTGCATCTGGGCGTGACCGAGGCCGGGACCAAGTGGACGGGGTCGCTGAAGAGCGCCGTCGGCCTGGGCACCCTGCTCGCCGATGGGATCGGCGACACGGTCCGGATCAGCCTCTCGACCTTCCACGCGGAGGAAGAGGTCAAGGTCGCGTGGGAGATCCTCAAGGCGCTGAAGCTGCGCGAGAAGGGTCCGGTGCTGATCGCCTGCCCGACCTGCGGACGCCTGCAGTTCGACATGGACTCGGTGGTCCAGGAGGTCGAGCAGCGGCTGCAGGCGTACGACGACCCGATCGAGGTCTCGGTGCTCGGCTGTGCGGTCAACGGGATCGGCGAAGCCCGCCACGCGGACTTCGGGATCACCGGGGCCAAGGACGCCGGCATGATCTTCTCCAAGGGCGAGCCGCTGAAGAAGGTCAAGACCGCCGACCTGGTGGACGAGCTGTTCAAGGAGATCGACCGCTACTACGCGTCGGGCAAGCAGGTCGTGCGCGACGAGCGCGAGGCCGCCGAGGCGACCCAGTGGCTGTCGGAGAACGAGGATCTCTCCGCGATGACCCCCGAGCGGCTGGCGCAGCTCGAGAAGGAGAAGACCCGCGAAGAGCAGGACCGGTTGGCGGCCGAGGCCGAGGAACGGGCGCCGCACGTGGCGGACGAGACCTCGTCGCCGACGGCCGGCCGCCGCTTCACCCGCGCCGGGTAGCGCGCTCCCATCCATACATCCAACGACGACGGGCGGCCGACTGGCCGCCCGTCGTCGTTGCGCCGCGGGTGCAGTGCCCGACCGACGGGCGCTGCGGCCGCTACGAGGTCTTGCGCAACGTCGTCACCGCGCTCTTGTGCTTCTTGCCTTCGGCGTCGGTGTACTCGAAGCGGTACCGGGCCTTCGAGTCACGCGGCACCCGGACCTGGAAGATCCCGTTGCGGTTGGTGCGCACGGTGCGGTAGCTGCGGTAGGTCTTGCTCGACCCGGTACGACGCAGCAGTCGCACGCTCGTCGCACCGTTCGCGGTGCGGACCTGGCCCCAGACGTGGGCGGCCTTCGACGTGCGCCAACCGAAGATCGGATGGCTGAAGACCCGGGCCAGCGGCTTCGGCTTCCGGTCGACCGTGTAGAGCCCGGACTGCCAGCGGTCCCAGCGCCCGGACTGCTGCTGGGTCGGCGCCTCGTCGAACCAGACGTACTGGGTCAGCATCTGGACGCGCGAGTTGCGGGCCGCGATCGACCAGCCCCACTGCGACCAGGTGGCCGCGGCGGTCGCCGACGGCAGCGCCTTGTTCGGGTCCGGCGGGTTGGTCTCGTAGGCGTACTCGTCGAGCCAGAGCGGCAGCTTCCGGGCGCCGTTGACCTTGATCCGCTTCTTGTCGACCAGCTTGTCGAGCACCGTGGTCAGGCGCCGCAGATCGGCCATCCGCGCGTTGTTGGTGTCGGGATCCCGCTTGCCCGGCGAGAACGCCTGCGAGTGCGGGTGGTAGGACAGCGCCTCCGCCTCGAGCGGCTTGAAGTTGCGGCAGCGTCCGGTCTTGATCGGCCGGTACTTGCTGTCGACGCAGGCCATCGTCCGCAGGAAGGTCAGCGGCTGCGACGTCGTGTTCGGGTTCGCCCGGTTGCGCGCACCGAGCGACGACGTGCCGCCGATCGCGACCCGCGCGGACTCGTCCCCGGCGTGGATCGCCTCGTAGCCCTCGCGGGCGAGCTCGCGGTAGAGATGCGGGGCGTAGGACGTGCAACGACCCTGGCTGGCGCAGACGTTCTGCGGCTTGAGCCAGGTCGCGACGTTCGGCTCGTTCCAGACGATGTAGCGCTCGACGCGGTCGGCGACGTGGGTCGCGACGGCCTTGGCGAACTCACCGAACTTCTTCGGGTCCGGGTACATGTCGCGCTTCCGGCGGCCGGGCTGCGACGAGCCCCAGACCGGACCGGGCCCGGAGATCACCAGCGTCGGGGTCATCCCGTTGCTGAGGATCAGGTGGAGCTTGTAGTCGAGCTGCGAGAAGTCGTACGACGCGGGGTTGCTGGCGTCGAAGCCCTCGGGCGCGCGGACGGAGTCCTGCGCCGGTGCGAGCTTGTCCCACTGCGCGAAGGTCCGGACGTCCTGCACGCCGGCCGCCTTCCACTGCTTGACGATCCCGTCGATCTCGTGCGGATCGAGCGGCTCTGGCAGCGTGTTCTCGAGCACTCTCTCGTCAGCGATCCCGGTCAGCTGGGTCGGCGACGCGGACGCGACGGCGGGCAGCGCCAACGTCGCGACCAGAGCAGCTACCAGCATCGCGGGAACGGGACGATCGGTCATCAAAGGGATTCTCCTGGGGCCGGGCACAGAACGGGCTGACGTCATCTGCGTCAGCCCGGTCGGCGCGATCAACCTACAGAACCCCGGCCGGTGCAGGATGTTGCGGTACCCCGGTCGTCCACGCTGGAGCCGGGGCGACCCCGAACCGAATAGATTGGGGATCGTGACCCGCCTGTCCCGCCTGCTGCTTCCGACCGAACGTCAACCGCCGGCGGACGCCGAGGCCGTGTCGCACCAGCTGATGGTCCGAGCCGGTCTGGTCCGGCAGATGGGTGCGGGCCTCTGGAGCTGGCTGCCGGCCGGCTGGCGGGCCCACCAGAAGGTGGTTGCGATCATCCGCGAGGAGATGGAGCGGATCGGGGCGCAGGAGGTGCTGATGCCGGTGCTGCAGCCCGCCGAGCTGTGGCGCAGGACCGGACGCTACGACGCGATCGCCGGCGAGCTGTTCCGGCTCAACGACCGTCGCGACGCCGACATGGTCCTGGCGATGACGCACGAGGAGGCGATGACGCACCACGTCGCCCAGGTCGTCCGCAGCTACCGCGACCTGCCGTTCAGCCTGTTCCAGTTCCAGATCAAGGAGCGCGACGAGCCGCGCCCCCGGGCCGGCGTGCTGCGCACGCGCGAGTTCGTGATGAAGGACGCCTACTCGTTCGACCGCGACGAAGCCGGCCTGCACACCCAGTACGAGGAGTACCGACAGGCCTACGCCCGGGTCTACGACCGCAGCGGCCTGCGCTGGTTCGAGGTCGAGTCCGACACCGGGATGATGGGTGGCAAGCGCGCCCACGAGTACATGGCGCCCTGTCCCGCCGGCGAGGACGACGTCGCGCTGGCAGGTCCCGACCCCGTGCGCCCCGACTACGCCGCCAACGTCGAGGTCGCGACCGCGGAGCCGTCACCGGTCGCGTTGCCGCCGGCAGGCGATGCTCCGGCCAGCGTGGACACGCCCGGAGCAACGACGATCGCGCAGCTGGAGTCCAGCCTCGGGCGATCCGCCGACACGATGCTCAAGGCGTACCCGGTGGTCGTGAACGACGACCCGAGCGACCTGCGCATGGTGGTGCTGCGCGGCGACCACAGCGTCGTCGACGTCAAGCTGAGCAAGGCGCTCGGAGCGCCGTTCCGCCCCGCGGGGGTCGAGGAGATCGCCGCGAAGATCGGTCCGGTCGGATTCATCGGGCCCGTCGGCATCGACGTGCCGGTGCTGCTCGACGCGGCGGTCGTCGCGGCGGGCGAGGCGAACCCCGGCGGTGGCTGGCTGGCCGGCGGCAACGCGACCGACGTCCACCTGGACGGCGTCGTGCCGGGGCGTGACTTCGAGTACACGGCGATCGACGTGCGCGAGGTCGTCGCCGGGGACACGGTCGACGGTCACCCCGTGACGATCGAGCCGGCGATCGAAGTCGGCAACATCTTCCAGCTGATGACGCGCTACTCCGAGCCGCTCGGCGCGAGCTTCCTCGACGAGGACGGCAACGAGCAGTCGGTCGTGTTGGGGTCGTACGGGATCGGCCCGGCGCGGATCGTCGCCGCCGCGGTCGAGCAGTTCCACGACGAACGGGGGATCGCCTGGCCGAAGGCGATCGCGCCGTTCGAGATCGAGGTCGTCGCCCTGGGCAAGCCGGGGGGTCCCGAGCTGGAGGCCGCCGAGAAGGTCTACACCGAGCTCCAGGCCGCCGGGTTCGACGTGCTGCTCGAAGACCGCGCCGGTGGGACGGGCCAGAAGCTGACCGACGCCGAGCTGCTCGGTGCGCCGCTGCGGCTGACGATCGGCAAGCGCGGTCTGGCCGACGGCCGGGTCGAGGCGCAGATCCGGCGCGGGTCGGAGGACGTCGAGGGCGGGCTGCCGATCGACGGCCTGGTCGACGCGGTGCGCGAACTGTGGGGGCGGGTGCCCTGAACCCGACGACCGGCGACCGACGGCCGGACGAGGGCGACGACCGCGATCCGGGGAAGCTGCGTCGTCGCACGCGCGAACGTGCCGACCAGGTACGGGAGCGCACGCGCGAGCGCACCGAGCTCGTGCGTGATCGCACGCGCGAGCAGACCGAGCGAGCCCGGAGGACCGTGTACCGGCTGTTCGGGATCGATCGCTCCGGTCCGCCGCCGCCCGAGACGCTCGCGGGCGCGCCGCTGCGCGTCTGGACGATTCCGAACGCGGTCGGGATGCTGCGGCTGGTCTGCATCCCGGTCTTCCTGGTCCTGGCCCTCAGGTCCGAAACCGGCACCGACGTGGTTCCGGCGATCCTCTTCCTCGCGATCGCCTGGTCGGACTACCTCGACGGGTTCCTCGCACGCGCCACCGGGCAGTACAGCCGCTTCGGGTCGCTGCTCGATCCGGTCACCGACCGCTCGCTGGTGCTCGCCGGAGGGATCGTCTGCTGGCAGTTCGAGCTGCTGCCGCGATGGGCGCTGGCGGTGCTGGTGATCCGGGAGCTGTACATGCTGTTCGCCGGGCGGGCCGCGATCGCCCAGGGGATCAAGCTCGAGATCAACTGGTGGGGCCGGCTCGCGGTCTGGCCGACGATGTCGGGCCTGTTCGCGGCGCTGGTCGGTCTGTCGACGGTCGGCACGGTGCTCGTGATCGTCGGCCTCGCGATGGCGCTGGTGGCCACCGGCCAGTACATCCGCGACGCCCGCCGGATCCAGCGCGAACGACGTGCGAGCCACGCCTGACCGGCTCTGACGTCACCCGGACGACGTGTGCGGGACAGTGCGTTCCCGCCCGACCACCACCCTCAACCGCAGGTTGAGACGAAGGGGTGATTCGCTGGTATGCTCGAACCGGTGGAACACCCGACCCGGAGCCTCCACACCATGGACGAGACCTTCTCTGATCTCGGCGGCCTCGCCGACGAGGAACTCAAGGCGATGATCGATCGCCTGACCGCCGAGGAGACCGAGGTCAGCTACCGCCGGCGGATCCTGCACGGGCAGATCGACATCCTCCGGGCGGAGCTCGTCAACCGCCTGCGGGTGCGGCACAGCGACGGCGACGCGATCATCGCGGACACCGACGTGAATCGGCTGACGGAGATCCTCGCCAACCGCGCGACGACCCTCCGGTTGGTCCCGGACCCGGAGTCCGGTCGTCCACCAACTGACCCATCCACCGGACCGAAGGCAGCGAGCTGATGGCCGTCCACTGCCCGGAGTGCGGGTTCGCCGCCGGCGCCGCCGCCAACTTCTGCCCCAAGTGCGGGGCGTACCTGGCGGACGTCGGCCAGGGCGAGGGTCCCAGCACCGCCACGTACCAGATCCAGGAGTCGGGCGAGCAGACCGCGATCGATCTCGGCGCGGTTCGTCAAGCCGGCGGAGCCGCGCTCGTGGTCCGGACCGGCGGCGGTCTCGAGGGCGAGAGCCTCGCGCTCGAAGGCGAGCGCGTCTCGATCGGCCGGCGTCCTGACAGCACGCTGTTCCTCGACGACGTCACCGTCTCACGGGATCACGCCCTGCTGGTCGCGCGCAGCGACGGGTGGCACATCGACGATCTCGGTTCGCTGAACGGCACCTACGTCAACCGTCACCGGATCGACAGCACGCTGCTCCACGACGGCGACGAGGTCCAGGTCGGCAAGTTCAAGCTCACCTTCCTCGGCCGGTGAGGTCCACCCGTGCCCGTCGATCCCGTCGATCCGACACCGCGCGGGGCCCCGGCACCGGCCGGTGAGGGGACCCCGGCCCGTGCGGCCGGCCGCAGCGGTCGGCCGCTGACGATCGGTCAGGTCAACAAGCTGCTGGCCGGCGAGTTCCCCGACATCTCGATCTCGAAGATCCGCTACCTGGAGGAGCAGAAGCTGCTCCAGCCACGGCGGACCACCGGCGGCTACCGCCTGTTCAGCAGCGAGGACGTCGACCGGCTGCGGACGATCCTGCGGCTGCAGCGCGACGAGTTCCTGCCGCTCCGGGTGATCCGCCAGGAGCTCGCCGCCGGTCGCGGGCAGGACGCGCCGCGGGTGGTGCACGGCACCGATACGTCGGGCACCGAGGTCGCGTCGACCGAGTCTCCGGGTCCGCGGGCGGTCGCGCTGCGTCCGGGCGGCTCCGGATCGCCGATCCACACCGTCGAGCAGCTCTGCGAGGACACCCGCGCCACCCCGGATCTGGTCAAGGAGCTGCGCGACTACGGGGTGATCGAGGGCTCGGCCGTCTCGGGGGCGATCGTCTTCGACGACGACGAGCGCGAGATCGTCCGGGCCGCCGTCGAGCTGTCGCGCTACGGCGTCGGCGGCCGGCACCTGCGCGTCCTGCGCAGCTCCGCCGACCGCGAGGGCGCGCTGCTCGAGCAGCTGCTCGGACCGTCGTTGCGCTCGCGCAGCACCGAGCGCCGCACCGAAGCCGTCACCGCCCTCGAGACGCTCGCATCGACCACGATGCGGTTGAAGCACCTGCTGTTGGTCCGTGACCTGCGCCGTCTGATTCCCTGACCGAACGGAGCCGTCCGATGACGACCGTCAACGCCTCGGCCCGGAGCACGGTGGCCGCATCTCCCGCCGACGTCTGGCATCTGATCTCGGACCCCGGCCGGGCGATCGCCTGGTGGCCGCACGCCGAGCGAGTCGAGGACGTCTCCGGTGGTCGGTTCACGCTGGTGGTGCGCAGCTCACGTGGAGTACCGGTGCGGATGGACTGGCGGGTCGCCGCGTCGCGCCGCGAGTCACGTCAGCGCTGGGAGCAGGACCTGGCCGGCACGCCGTTCGCCAAGCTGCTGCGGTCGAGCGCCGTCGAGATCCAGCTCGAGCCGGACGGCGACGGCTGCGCGATCACCGTGATCGTCGAACGTGACCTCGTGAACCGCGGGTTCAGCGCGCGGTGGCTTGGGCGCCGGGCGTCCCGGCGCCACGCGGGGGACGCGCTGTCGCGGCTCGTGCGGGTGGCGAAGTCGACCGCCTCCGCCACCAGCTGAGCGTCACCGCTACGGCTTCAGCGACCCGCGGAGCGCCGTCGGGCCCGGCTTGGTCGAGTTCGGGCTCTCGTGCGTCACGCGGATCCGCTCGTAGGGGCGGACGTCGATCACTCGCGTCTGATTGCCGTCGAGCGTCGCGAACGGCACGAAGACCGGAGCCACGGCGCCCTTGTCGTCCACGAGCGGTTCACCGGACTCGGCGATCTGGTCGAGCCGGCCGAGCAGCGCCGGCGGCTGCCCGCCGCCGTCGACCCAGATCGAGTAGACGCGGTTGCCTTCGAGCTTCGGCAGCTTCTCGGCCTGGAAGACCAGTCCGGGCACGTTGTCGTTGATATTGGTCTGGCCGACCGCCGCGGCTTCGCTCGCCGCCCCGGTCGCCGACTCCGGCGGCGTCAGGTTGATCTGCTGGGGGAGCGCCGACGCGACCGCGGCGGCCAGGGCCGCCTCGCTCTGCTCGGTCGTCGTGGTCGCGGTGTCCGCCGCGGTGTCGGTGTCGTCGCTGCCGCCGAACGTTCCGAGCGCGAGCAGCACCACGAGCACCAGCACGACAACGCCGCCGAGCCCGGCGGCGATCTTGCCGGTCCGGCTGGCCCACGCGGCGCGCAACGGCTCGGGTACCCGTGAGGACGTCGCGCTGGGCGTGTCGAGCGCGGCGAACGCCGCGGTGATCCCCGCGCTCGGGGCGGGCGAGGCGTCGTCCGGCGACCCCGCGGTCGACGGTGCCCGCGGGACGGGCAGCGGCAGCGCGTCGGACGACAGGGCGCTGAGCTCCGGCGTCAGGTGGCCGAGCCACTCACGGGCGGGGGCACTCTCGGCGATCAGCTGCTCGGTCGCGGTGCGCCCATCGTCGTCCTGCTGCCCGAGCAGGTAGTCGGCGATCCGATCCCGGTCGTCGAGCTCGAGGCCGTCGACGTCGTCGGGCGCCAGCCCGTCGACCGCGTCCAACGCGCGCTCTCGTACGCGTTCCGGCGTCAGGCCGAGCACGCCCGCGAGCGTGGCGTAGCTCATCCGGCGCCCGAGGATCAGACGGAGAACGGCTTGTTGGTCGGGGTGAAGTTCCTGCAAACGAGCCATCGGCGCGCAAGCCTACCGACGTTCAGGTTACGAACGTGTAAGGCGAGGTCTTGGCGCGGACGGCGTGCACCGGAAGGGAGCGGAGCCGAGCGATCCCTACGATGAGCGGATGGATCTGGAAACCCTCATCCCGCACGAAGAGACGCTCGACGGGACCCTCGGTCTTCAGCTCGGCGAGCACGGCGACGGGTTCATCGAGGCGACGATGGCGGTCGGCAACCACATCAAGCAGCCGATGGGCCTCGTCCACGGCGGGGTCTACGCGGTGATCGCCGAGTCGATCACGTCGATGGCGACGATGGCCGGCGTCTACGAGGCCGGCATGGCGGCCCAGGGACTCTCCAACAGCACGAACTTCCTGCGGCCGATCCTCGAGGGAACGATCCACGCGCGCGCGGAGCGGATCCACCAGGGCCGCACGACGTGGGTCTGGGACGTGCGGATCACCGACGACGAGGACCGGCTGTGCGCGGTGACGCGAATGGTGGTCGCCGTGCGGCCGCGCTCGTGAGGCGCACGTAGGCACGTCGCATCTCGCGACGGCCGTCGCTCGGCAGTACGGGTGTACAGCTCTCGCTCGGCCGCCACGAGCTGCTCGGCCTACGGGCACCTCACTTCGCGCGGCGCCGCGCCGCTGATCACCCTCCGTATCTATTGGTGATCGGCAAACGCCGGTCTCGGCCCAGGCCCCGCGGGGTGATCTTCACGCCGGGCGGCGTCTGACGGCGCTTGTACTCGGCCAGGTCGACCAGCCGGATCACCCGGTCGACGTCCTCGGCCGGCAGGCCCCGCTCGACCAGGGCGTCGCGACCGAGGTCGTACTCGACGTAGCCCTCGAGGATCCGGTCGAGGATGTCGTACGGCGGCAGCGAGTCGTCGTCGCGCTGGTCGGGTCGCAGCTCGGCGGACGGCGGACGCTCGGCGATCGAGGCGACCACGCCACCGTCCACGGCCCACGGGGCGTCACTCAGCTTGCGGCGGTACTCCGTGAGCGCGTAGACCAGGGTCTTCGGGCAGTCCTTGATCACGGCGAAGCCGCCGGCACTGTCGCCGTAGAGGGTCGAGTAGCCGACCGACATCTCGCTCTTGTTGCCGGTCGTCAGGACCAGCCAGCCGAACTTGTTGGAGAGCGCCATCAGCAGGTTGCCGCGGATTCGGGCCTGGATGTTCTCCTCGGTCAGGTCGCGGTTGGTGTTCGCGAACGGCTCGGCGAGGATCTCGTCGTAGGCGGTCATCGCGGGCTCGATCCCGAGCCGCATCCGCTGGACCCCGAGGCCGTCGGCGAGCACGTCGGCGTCCGACTGCGTGCCCTCGGAGGAGTACGGCGACGGCATCACGATCGCGCTGACCCGCTCGGGGCCGAGCGCGTCGTGGGCGACCAGCAACACCAGCGTCGAGTCGATCCCGCCGGAGAGTCCGAGCACGGTGTGCCGGAAGCCGTTCTTCTCGACGTAGTCGCGGGTGGCGAGGACGAGCGCGGCGTAGACCTCCGCGACGGGGTCGAGCAGCGGGCCGACGGGGCCGGTGCCGAGCGCGCTGGGTTCGGTCGGGTCGCTGGTCAGCCGCTCACCGTCGTCGCTCGGGCGGTGCGGGTCGGATGTGGTGGTGATCCGGGCGACCAGCTCGACCGGCAGGTCGCTGGGTCGGCCGACGGCGAGCCGGCCGCGCGGATCGCGAAGCCGGGCGGCCGAGGCGGCGTCGGTGTCGACGTCGCAGACCAGCAGGTCCTCGGCGAACTGGGCAGCGCGACCGATCGGGTGTCCTTCGTGGTCGAGCACGACGGAGTGGCCGTCGAAGACCAGCTCGTCCTGGCCTCCGACCTGGTTGCAGAGCGCGACGATCGCGATGTGGTCGCGGGCACGCTGGCTGAGCATGCTCTCGCGCTGGCGGCCCTTGCCGCGGTGATAGGGCGAGGCACAGGCGTTGACGACGATCGTCGCACCGGCGGCTGCGGCGGCCGAGGCGGGACCGTCGGGGATCCACAGGTCCTCGCAGATCGTGACCGCGACCAGCACGCCGTCGACCTCGATCATCGACGCGGTGTCGCCCTCGCCGAAGTAGCGGTACTCGTCGAAGACGCCGTAGTTGGGCAGGTGGGTCTTGCGGACGACGGCCTGGATCACGCCGTTGGCGATCACGGCAACCGCGTTGTAGACCGCGTCCTGGCCGCGCTCCGGAAACCCGACGATCGCGGTGATGCCGGCGGTAGCGGCGGCGATCGTGGTGATCGCCGTGTACGCGTCGCGGAGGAAGTGCGCCTTGAACAGCAGGTCTTCCGGCGGGTAGCCGGTGACCGTCAACTCGGGAAACACCACCACGGCCGCGCCGGCGGAGCGGGCACGCTCGATCTGCTCGATCGTGCGTGCGGTGTTGCCGTCGAGGTCACCGACGACGGGGTCGATCTGGGCCAACGCGATCCGCATGCCGGAACGGTATCGAGGCGCGCCGCCGGCCCGGACGCCGCGGGACCCGCGGGTGAGGCAATGGGTGAATGTGCGCATCGGCACGTGACGTGGCGAGGACGTTCGCTACGGTGTGAGGTCTTCCGACGCCGAGTCGGTGGCACGTCCGCGTGCACCGAACGGGGGACCCACTGCTGCGATCGACCGACGGTCGGGCGCAGCCGGGGCGAATCGGGCGCAGCAGTCGCCCGTAGCGGTCGAGACGTACCCAGGCACCGGATGTGCCGGGGGCGGAGCGCTCGCGAGCCCGTCAGCTAACTCCGTAGGCGTCACGACCAAGGAGTCAGTCCGTGATTCGCGATGCTGTTGCTTCGTCATCCCGTGCTTCCCGCGCCGTGCTCGCGGCCGGAGCCGCCGCTGCCTTGACCGCAGCCACGCCGGCGATCGCCGCCGCCCCGCATTCGGGCGGTACCGCGCTGCCGAGCTCGTCCACCCAGACCGCTGCCGCCGAGACGTCCGCCGCCGCGGAGGATCGCGCCGTCGCCAAGACGCGGGTCCGCCCCAAGATTCAGGTGACGACCGCCCGCGCCGCCGGCCTGGTCGGCAACCGCGCCGTCTACGCCGGCCGGGTCGTCGGCGCCAAGCAGGGCGACCGCGTTCGCCTCGACCTGCGCGGCAAGAAGTCGTGGCAGCCGGTCGCCACGGCTCGCGTGTCGAAGAACGGCCGGTTCCGCGTCGCCAAGCAGATCTCGTCGGTCGGTGACCAGGCCGCCCGGGTCCGCGTGGTGGCCAGCGAGAACGTCCGCAGCACCCACCGCCGCGTCAAGCGCATGCACGGGTTCCGCAAGTCCCACGCGTCCTACTACGGGCCCGGGTTCTACGGCGGGCGGACGGCCTGTGGTGGCCGCTTGACGCCGCAGACCAAGGGCGTCGCCCACAAGACGCTGCCCTGCGGCACCTCGGTGACCTTCCGCTACAAGGGGCGTCAGGTCACGACCAAGGTCATCGACCGCGGGCCGTTCATCCCCGGGCGCGACTGGGATCTGACCACCGCGACCCGCAACGAGCTCGGCTTCGGCGACGTCGGTCAGGTGATGGCCGACCGCTAGGCGCCCGGCGCCCGCGGCGGTTGATGCGAACGCCCGTTCGACGGCGCCGCCGCCCGCCGCACTACGCTGGGTGAGGTGGAGCGGTGCATCGGACATCTCGACTGCGACGCGTTCTTCGCGTCGGTCGAGCTGCTGCGGCGACCGGAGCTGCGCGGCAAGCCCGTGATCGTGGCCCACGACGGGCCACGGTCCGTGGTGACCACCGCGACCTACGAGGCCCGCCAGCACGGCGTCGGATCCGCGATGCCGGTCGCGGTGGCTCGTCGCCGGTGCCCCGACGCGATCCTCGTCCCGCCGGACCACGACGCCTACCGCGAGGCGTCGGAAGCGGTGATGGCCGTGATTCGCGACGAGGTCGACACGGTCCAGCAGCTGAGTCTCGACGAGGCCTACGTCGACCTGAGCGGGTTGGTCGCGCCGCGGGCCGCGATGCGCCGGGTCGTCCGCCGGATCCACCGCGAGACGGCGCTGCACGTGTCGGTGGGGATCGGCCCGAACAAGCTCGTCGCGAAGCTGGCCTCCGACGCCGAGAAGCCGCAGGGCTTCGTCGTGCTCGATCGCCGGCAGGCGTGGCGGCGGTGGGCCGACGCGTCCCCGGGGCTCCTGCCCGGCATCGGCCCGCGCACCACCGAGCAGCTCGCCGAGCGGCAAATCACGTCGATCCGCGCGCTCTCCCGGTTCTCCGAGGAGCAGTTGGCCGCGTGGTTCACGCCCCGTACCGGTCGCTGGCTCTGGCGACGGTGTCGCTTCGACGACGACGATCCGGTCGTTCCGGTGCGAGAACCGGTCTCGGAGAGCCGCGAGACGACGTTCCCGCAGGACATCGACGACGCCGAAGATCAGGAGCACGCGCTGCGCCGGCTCTCGCAGCGGCTGTTCGACGCATTGGAGACCCAGGGCCGGCGCGGCCGCACGGTCGGGATCAAGGTCCGGCTGGCGGACTTCTCGACGATCTCACGCTCTCGGACCCTGACCGCCCCGGTCGAGGACGCGGAGCAGCTGGCGGACACAGCGGTCGCGATGCTCCGCGAGTACGGGCCCGAGCAGCCGGTCCGGTTGCTCGGCGTGCGGATGGCGACGCTGGAGCTGGTCGACGGTCCCGGCGTGCAGCTGACGCTGCCGTGGGCGCCGTAGCGCCGGCCCGTGCCACGGACCGAGGCGTCGCGCGGAACACGCGTCGGTGGACGGCGGAGGCCCGCCGCCTGGTAGTACATCGGCGATGGAACTGCATGTCGAGGTCGCCGGCGAAGGTCCCCCGATCGTGCTGCTGCACGGGCTCACGGCCAACCACCGGTACGTGGTGATGGGCAGCCGCAAGCTCGAGCGCTCGGGCTACCGCGTGGTGACCTACGACGCCCGGGGGCACGGTGCGTCGCCGGCCGCCGACGACGGTCGCTACGACTACGACGCGCTCGCCGACGACCTCGAGGCGGTGCTCGACGCGCAGGGGATCGACCGGGCCGTGCTCGCCGGCGCGTCGATGGGCGCCCACACGGCGGTCCGCTTCGCACTGCGCCGTCCCGACCGCGTCGCCGGCCTGGTGCTCGTGACCCCGGCGTTCCTGCCGGGCAACGAGAGCGAGCCGGCCGCCCACGCGCGCTGGGAGCGACTCGCCGCGGGGATGGATTCCGGTGGCGCCGACGGCTTCGTCGAGGCGTACCGCTTCGACGACGTCCCGGACCAGTGGCGCGAGACCGTCCGCAAGGTGACGCATCAGCGGCTGTCGGTGCACGACGACCAGCGGGCGGTCGCCGCGGCGCTGCGCGGCGTGCCCCGGAGCGCGGCGTTCGACGAGATCTCGGAGCTGGCGACGATCACCGCGCCGACCGTGATCGTCGGGGACCGCGACGATGCCGACCCTGGCCACCCGCTGGCCGTCGCCGAGCAGTACGCCGAGGCGATCCCCGGGGCCGAGCTGGTGGTCGAGGATCCGGGCAGCTCGCCGATCGCCTGGCAGGGCGGCCAGCTGTCGCAGGTGATCATCGACCTCGCCGAGCGGGCCGAGCACCGAGCATGAGCGACGGAACGATCAGCGCGGTGGCACTCGCCGGCACGACGCTGCCGAACGACTCCGGGGGAGTGGTCACGGAGACCGCGACGCTGACCGCGGCGGCGCGGGGACCGTGGGACGCCGCGATGGCCCACGGCGGTGCGCCCGCCGCGCTGCTGACCCGCGCCGTCGAGCGGCGGGCGGCATCCGAGGATCAGCGGGTCAGCTCGCTGGCGTTCACGTTCCTCGGCCCGGTGCCGGTCGGGCCCGTCACGGTGCGGACGTCGGTACGCAAGCCGGGCCGGCGGCTGCAGGTGGTGCACGGCGAGCTGCTGGCCGGTGACCGGACGGTGATGGAGGTCCGCGCGGTGCTGCTGCGGCGGGCGCGGATCGGATTGCCGACCGGGGTCGGGATGCCGTGGCCTGAGCTGCCGCCGCCCGAGGGCCTGGCCCCCTCGACCGAACGGCTGGTCGCGGCGGGCGTCGATCCGCAGACCGACGCGAGCTTCCACCCAACCGCCGTCGAGATCCGAGTCGTCGACGGCTCGCTGCGCTCGGTCACGGCTGACGCGACCGCGTGGCTGCGCCTGGTGCTGCCGGTGGTCGAGGGTGAGCGCCCGTCGGGCGCGCAGCGGGCGGCGGCCGCCGCGGACTTCGGCAATGGGCTCGCGCACCCGGTGAGCTTCGACGACTACCTGTTCGTCAACTGCGACCTGACGGTCAGTCTGCACCGTGATCCGGCCGGCGAGTGGATCGGCGTGCGACCGCGGACCGAGATCGATACGGCCGGCACCGGCCTGACGACCACGGAGCTGCATGACGCGGCGGGGCGGTTCGGGACCGCGACCCAGACACTGTTCGTCGACGAACGGCAGCCGTAGGGCCTGCAACAGGCCCTTGAGCCCAGGCGGTCCGGTACGGTGGACCCCACGGTGGATTCCGCGACCGCCACCCAGAACGACGACGGCACCTGGATGCTCGATCCGGCGGGGATGCTCTTCGTCTACGAGCAGGGCGCCTTCCCGATGGACACCTGCGACGACGACGGGGTCTTCCGGGTCGCCGCGTACCACGCCGACCCGCGGGCGGTGCTCGAGCTGGAGGCGCTGCGGCTGCCGCGCACGTTGCGACGGACGCTCGCGCAGCGCGGCTATCGGTTGTCGGTCGACGAGGCCTTCGAGGACGTGGTCTCGCGTTGCGCGACGCGTCCCGGGCTCGACCCGGGAGAAGTCTGGTTGACCCCGCGGCTCGAGCATGCCTACCGCGAGCTGCAGCGGTGGGGCCATGCACGCAGCTTCGAGGTCTGGGACGGCGACGAGCTGGTCGGTGGGACGTTCGGCGTGACGATGGGGCGCGGGCACACGCTCGAGTCGATGTTCCACGCCGCTCCCGACGCCGGGACCGCGGCGGTGCTCGGCGCGGGCGTACGGCTGCTCGACGCGGGCTACCGCGTGCTCGACGTGCAGCAGTGCACGTCCCACACCGCGCGGCTCGGCGCGCACGAGCTCTCCGAGGCGGTCTACATCCGGCGGTTCCGCGCGTCGCTGCTCGGTGGGCTGCAGCCCGCGCTGGTGTCGTCGGAGCGCGGCCCGCACGACGCGGCCGAGTTGGTCGGCCGGTTCCGGGCCGACGGGGGAGCGACGCCGGTACTTCCGGGTACCGGTTGGGGCGCGCCCGTGCGGCGCTCGTCCGGCGGCTGAGCCGCGCCGTTCGCCGAACATGGCGGGAACCCTGTAGGCCGGTGGCGGGACGCCGCGAGGCCTAGACGGCGATACCCGTCAGTAGGCCGAATCCGCGATTGGAGTCGGCCATAGGCGTCCCGACCTACCTCAAGTCGCACCGCCGCGATGTGCGACATACTCCGCGTTCTTCGGCGTGGCCTGGACGCGGTACGCCCCGGATCTCCGGGGACCGTACGTGCGGCCTCGAGGCCGAGCTGCGCCCCCACGCGCGGTGCCGCGAAGTCACCTACACGATGATGGAGATCTGCCTGTGTCCCTTCGAATCGCACGCGATCTGAGCGTGGTGAGACCATGAGCTTGACGTTGGGTATTCCCAAGGAGACGGCCGACGGCGAGCGTCGCGTCGCGCTGGTCCCGGACGTGGTGAAGCGCCTTGCGACGAAGGGCGTGTCGGTGGTGGTCGAGCCGGGTGCGGGCGACCACGCGCTGATCCCCGACGCGCTGTTCGAGGAGGCCGGTGCCACGATCTCCAGCGACGTCTGGTCGCGGGACGTGGTCGTGAAGGTCGCGCCGCCGACCCCGGACGAGGTTTCCAAGCTGGGCGCCGGCTCGGTGTTGATCGGGTTCCTCGCGCCGCTCAGCTCGCCGCAGACCGCGACCGCGCTGCGCGACAAGGGCGCGACGGCGTTCGCGATGGAGGCGATCCCGCGGATCTCGCGTGCCCAGGCGATGGATGCGCTGTCGTCGCAGTCCAACGTCTCCGGGTACAAGGCCGTGCTCGCCGGGGCGGACCTGTCGACGCGGTTCTTCCCGATGCTGATGACGGCCGCCGGCACGATCCCGCCGGCCAAGGTGCTGGTGCTGGGCATCGGCGTCGCCGGGCTGCAGGCCCTCGCGACGGCCCGCCGTCTCGGCGCCAAGACCACCGGCTACGACGTGCGCCCGGAGACGGCCGAGCAGGTCGAGTCGCTCGGCGCGACGTGGCTCGATCTGGGGATCGACGCCGCTGGCGAAGGTGGATACGCCCGCGAGCTGACCGCCGAGGAGCGCGCTCAGCAGCAGCAGGCCCTGACGGATGCGACCAAGGGCTTCGACGTCGTGATCACGACCGCGTTGGTTCCGGGTCGTCCCGCGCCGCGCCTGGTGACCGCTGAGGCCGTCGAGGGCATGCGGCCGGGCTCGGTGATCATCGACCTGGCGGGGGAGACCGGCGGCAACTGCGAGCTGACCGAGCCGGGCCAGACCGTCGTCAAGCACGACGTGACGATCCACTCGCCGCTGAACTTGGCCGCCGAGATGCCGGAGCATGCGTCGCAGCTCTACGCCCGCAACGTGCAGGCGCTGGTCGAGTTGATGGTGCAGAAGGACGAGGAGACCGGGGCGACGTCGCTCGCGCTGGATTTCGAGGATGAGATCATCGCCGGCGCCTGCGTCACGCGCGGCGGCGAGATCGTGCATCCCGGGGCCAAGAAGACCGTGGAGGGCGCAGTCTGATGTCTGCCGTGACTTCGCTGCCGACCGTACTGGCGGCAGCTTCGACCGAGGGCGCGAGCCCGCTGGTGATCAACCTGGCGATCCTCGTGCTGGCCGGCCTGGTCGGCTACGCCGTGATCTCGAAGGTTCCGAACACGCTGCACACGCCGCTGATGTCGGGCACCAACGCGATCCACGGGATCGTCGTGCTCGGCGGCCTGGTGCTGCTGGCGACCTACCCCGAGCTGGGCGTCGGGACCCAGATCATCCTCTTCGTCGCGTTGGTCTTCGGCGTGGTCAACGTGATCGGCGGGTTCGTCGTGACCGATCGGATGCTCGAGATGTTCAAGGCGAAGCCGAAGCCGAAGGCTGACGCGGACGAGAAGGCCAAGGTCTGATGAGCGCGCTGCTGAACCCCGCCACCCCGGTGGCCTCGTTCCTCACCGACGCGAACTTCAAGTCGGTCCTCTACATCATCGCCTTCACGCTCTTCATCGTCGGCCTGTCGGGCCTGACGGGGCCGAAGACCGCGGTGCGCGGCAACCGGATCGCCGCGGTCGGCATGGCGATCGCCGTGGTGGCGACGCTGCTGGTCGATCCGTTCAACAATCCGATCCTGATCGTCGCCGGTCTGGTGATCGGCACCGTGATCGGCGTCCCGGCCGCGCAGAAGGTCAAGATGACCGAGATGCCGCAGCTGGTCGCGCTGTTCAACGGCGTCGGCGGCGGCGCGGTCGCGCTGATCGCGTGGGCGGAGTTCCGCCAGTCGGGCGGTTTCGACGTCACCCCGACCTACGTCGTGATCTTCGCGCTGTTCTCGGCGATCATCGGCTCGATCTCGTTCTGGGGCTCGAACATCGCGTTCGGCAAGCTGCAGGGCATCGTCGACGGCGGCTCGATCTCGTTCGGCAAGGCGCAGCTGCCGATCCAGGGCCTGATCGGCATCGCCGCGATCGCGCTGGCCGTGGCGATCACCGCCGGTGAGACGTCCGAGATCCTGATCATCGGCATCCTGGTGCTCGCCGGCATCTTCGGCATCCTGCTCGTGCTGCCGATCGGCGGCGCGGACATGCCCGTCGTGATCTCGCTGCTCAACGCCTTCACGGGTCTGGCGGCAGCGGCGGCCGGTATCGCGCTGGACAACCAGGCGCTGATCGTCGCCGGCATGATCGTCGGTGCGTCGGGCACGATCCTCACGCAGCAGATGGCGATCGCGATGAACCGCACGATCATGTCGGTGATCATCGGCGGCTTCGGCGGCGAGACCGAGGGCAGCGCCGCCGGCGGTGCGTCCGGCAGCGGCGGCACCGTGACGTCGACGTCGGCGTCCGACGTCGCGATCCAGATGGCCTACGCCCGCC
>JBQGEK010000277.1:0-1798 GCA_052039575.1 Patulibacter sp.
CGTCGAGCTCGTCGAGCCGCTCCTGCATCGCGGCGGCGTTGCGTTGGTACTCCGGCGCGTCCGGATCGACGGTGCTGGTGATGCTCACGGCAGGATCCTCGGGTCGGGGGACGCGGTACGCGACGACGCGTGCGCCGCAGATTACGGGCCGTCGGCCGACCCGGCCTGTGAATCTCCCACAGTCACCCTCCCGGTGTACGGGGATATCTCCACGCCGCCGTCGCCGTCAAGCGGACGTCCCCGCCATCAACCCGTCGCGCAGCGCCAGTGCGGCATGCAGCGCCCCGCGGCGAACGCCGAGCGGACGGCCGATCGCCGCCTCGCACTGGCGCAGCCGGTTGGTCACCGTGTTGACGTGGATCCCCTGTTGCGCGGCGGTCCGCCCGACGTGCTCACCCTCGCGCAGGAAGGCGGCCAGCGTCTCGCGCAGGCGCGCGGTGGTCGGATCGTCGCCGTGCAGGTCGCCCAGCTCGCGCCGGGCGAACTCGCGGCCGAGCTCCTGGTCGGCCGACAGCAGGCCGAGCACCGCCACGTCGGTCCACGCCGTGACGGCAGCCGGCTGCGCCGCCTGCAACGCGACCCGCCGGGCGGCGAGCGCCTGGCGGTGGGTCATGCGGAAGCCTTCGATCCCGCTCCCCGGCTCGCCGAGCGCGACCCGGACGCCGTCCTGGGCCGGCGGTCGACGGCCCCGACCGGCGTCCCGGTGCCCCGCCCCGCACCAGCCCCAGAGCACGCGGTAGCCGACCGGCACCAGCAACGGTCGCCCGTCCCCGTGCTGCGCGGCGAGTTCCTCCGCCGTTCGCTGGAGCCGGGCCGGCGCTCCGCTGGCGTCGTGCTCCGGGGGCTGCCAGACCACGAACCCCAGGTGCTGGCTGCGCAGCTCGCGCCCGAGGATCCGGCTGGCGGCGTCGATCTCCGTCGGCTGCCCGTCGAGCAGGTCGCGCACCGTCTCGAGCCGCCGCGACGCGGCGCTCTGCGACCAGCGTTCGCGCTCAGCGTGGTATTCCTCCGCCACTCGCCCGGTGACCGTGTCGATGAACCGGAAGAACGCCTCGCCGGTCCGGTCGCGGACCTCGAGCCGGGTCTCGGCGTCGGACACGTGGCGGTCGAGCGTCCGCAGCCAGACGTCCCACATCACCGCATGTCCGACCCGGTACGTGCGCATCAGGAACGACAGGTCGACGCCGCGCCGGACGAACATCCGGGCGTGCACGAGCGCCTGCTCGGGGACGATCACGTCGTCGGTCGGGTCGCGGCGGAGCAGCGAGCGGGCGAAGACCGCGATCAGCTCGCGGACCGCGGCGGTCGACTGGCTGGTGACCGAGAACGCGGTCGGCAGCTCGGGCATCCCCTGCTGGATCCGCGTCGCGGCTTCCGACGCGAGCGATCCGGCGTCGCGTTCGAGCGCCTGCGCCGCGGTGCGGATGATCTCGTCGTACCGCGGTGGGTGACCGGAAGCCATAGCCGATCCTAGTCACAGCCCACAATCGCGAGGGGTCCAGCTGTGGACCTTCCCCACCCTCGCGACCGCGTGGCCTCCTAGGGTTCAGGACGACGCCACCCGTCCGTCCCCGCCCGCAGGAGCCGCATGAGCATCGACCATCCCGTGATCCTGACCTGCTCGATCTCGGGGTCGCTCGCCAACCGCGACCAGTGCCCGGCGATCCCCTACACCCCGGCCGAGTACGCGGCCGAGGCCCGCAGGATCGTCGACGAGGGTGGCGTCCACGTGCACGTCCACGCGCGCTCCCCGGACGGGAAGCCCAGCTACGAGGTAGAGGACTTCGCCGCGATCCAG
>JBQGEK010000278.1:0-5281 GCA_052039575.1 Patulibacter sp.
CTCGCGCGCTGGGCGTAGACCGCCGCGACCCGGTCGCGCAGCGGCTGCAGCCGGGCGAGCATCTCGCGGCGGAACCCGTCGTCGCGGCTCGCATGGCCGACCAGCTCCAGGAAGACCCGGCCCCACGCCGGGTCGCTCGCCGGGGCGCAGCGCTCCGCTTCGCGTGGTTGGATCAGGGCGTGACCTTCGAGCGAGGAGCACGTCGGGACGGAGCGCTGGGCCCCATGCGCCCGTCGGGCGCCGATCGGCTGGCCGTCGAGGACGACGTGTTGCGCGGCCTGCTCAACACCACGGTCGACGCGCTCGGTGCGGGTCGTCGACGCCGCGACGGCCCCGCCCCGGCCGGCGACCCCGGTCAGCCGCGTCAGATGCTGTCGGCGTTGCTCGCCGGATCTGCGGCCGACGGCCCTCCCGCGCTCGGTCCCCACGCGCTGCCCGACCACGGCGTCGGCGCGGCCCGCGCGCTGGGCGAGCTGGTGCCGTTGCTCGCGGCCGGCCACACCGACCCCGCGGATCCGCTCTGCGCCGCACATCTGCACTGCCCGCCGCTGGCGGTCGCGGTGGCCGCGGACGCCGCGGTCAGCGCGCTCAACCCGTCGCTGGACTCGTGGGACCAGGGCCCGTCGTCGGCGGCGGCGGAGGACGAGGTGCTCGCCGCGCTCGCCGCCCTGGTCGGCTTCGACCCGGTGTCCTCCGGCGGGGCGATGACCACCGGTGCGACGGCGTCGACGCTGACCGCGCTGCTGCTCGCGCGCGAGGCGGCCGAGGGGCGTCCGTTGCGGATCGCCTGCTCCGACCACGCGCACTTCTCGGCGGTGCGGGCGGCGCAGACGCTCGGGCTCGGCGCCAAGGCCGTCGCGGTGGTGCCGACCGCGGACGACGGCCGAATCCGCGTCGACGCGCTCGACGCGACGCTGGAGGACGACGGGGCAGCGTGGGTCGTGGTGGCGACCGCCGGGACCACCGACCTGGGGGCGATCGACCCGCTGATCGCGGTCGCCGAGGTCGCCCGTCGCCACGACGCCTGGTTGCACGTCGACGCGGCGTACGGAGGCGGCGCGCTGCTCTCCGACGAGCTCTGCGCGCTGCTCGACGGGATCGACCGGGCCGACAGCGTCGCCCTGGACTTCCACAAGTTCGGCTGGCAGCCCGCGGCGGCGGGCGTGCTGCTGCTGCGGGATCGGCGCCGGATGGCCCCGCTCGACCTGCAGGTGGCGTACCTCAACGCGGTCGACGACGACGTCGCGGGTTACCCCGATCGCCTCGGCCGGTCGCTGCGCACGACCCGGCGGCCCGACGCGTTCAAGCTGCTGGTGACGATGCGGGCGCTCGGCCGCAGCGGCCTCGGCAACCTGGTCGACTGCTGCCACGCACTGGCGCACGTCGCGGCCGACGCGGTCGAGGCCACCGACGGTCTGGAGCTGCACTCGCGGCCCAGCCTGAGCACCGTGCTGCTGCGTCCGGCGATCGCCGACGCCGGGGAACGCGACGAGCGCTGCGCCGAGATCCGCCGTGCACTGTTGCGCGCCGGGCACGCCGTCGTCGGCCGCACCGAGCTGCCGGGCCACGGGCCGGGCCGCCGCTGGCTCAAGCTGACGCTGCTCAACCCGTCGGCCGCCCCCGGCGACGTGCGGGCGTTGGTGCGGCTGGTCGCGCGAGCGTAGGCCGTTCCCCGGTCCTCGCGGGCAGGGGGCTACTCCTCGCCGTCGAGCAGCTCGTCGGCGATCTGGTCGGCGGCGGCGTGGAGGTAGGCGACGACCTCGGGCACCGCGTCGGCGTCGAGGCGGACCTCGGGACCGGACAGACTGAGCGCCAGCGGCAGGTGGACGTCCTCGACCGCGACGGCGACCGTCCGTCCGCCGAGCTCGGTCTCGCCCTCGTCGAGAGCGAAGCCGGCGTTGCGCACGATCTCGAGGTGGTCGACGTAGTCCTTCAGCGTGGTGATCGTGTGCCGGGTCAGCCGGGGCAGTCCCTGCGCCTGCAGCACCGACTTGACGTCAGCCAGCTCGAGCTGCGCCGCGAGCACCTTGCCCATCGCGCTGGCGTGGAGCGCTTCGCGGGATCCGATCCGGGACGCGAACCGCATCGGCCGCCGGCTCTCGAGCACGTCGAGGCAGACCACGGTGCTGCCGTCGAGCATGCCCAGGTTGACGGTCTCGTCGAACTCCTCCTGAACGCGCTGGAGGATTGGGCGCACCCGGCGGACCATCAGGTCGAGCTGGCGCGCCCGCATCGGCAGCAGGGCCAATCCGATCCGGTAGTCGCCGTTGTCGTCGCGCTCGACGTAGTGCCGCGCCTCGAGCGTCGCCAGGTACCGGAAGGTCGAGCTCTTGGGCAGACCCGAGACCGACGCGGCGCGCGCCAGCGAGGTCCCGCCGTCGTCGCCCTGGAGCAGATCCAGCAGGTCGCAGACCCGTTGCACGGCGCGGATCGAGTAGGCGTCGACGGCGGCCTCGGAGCCGTCGTCCGGGACGTCGAGATGGAGATCGTCCTCGAACATCGGTGTGTGCACCGTAGCCGAACTCCCGTGGGATTCCGGACCTATCCGCGAGAGACGCCCAGCCGGGCGGCCACCTCCTGCCACGTCGGCGGCCCGTCGAGCTCGGGCAGGTCGCCCGCCACGGCTCGGCGGCGGCCCTCGACGGTCGAGCAGAACCTGGCGTCGGGGACGAAGCCGACCCGCCCGATCAGCAGCCGGTCGGCGTCCCAGCAGATCCCGATCGTCGGGTCGGGCGAGAGGGTGCCGTTGGTGTGGTCACGGAGCGCCTCTGCGAGCACCGCGGCTCGCGGATCGGAGAGCTCGATCGTGCCGTCGGCGCGCAGTCGCTCGAGCAGGATCTCGGCGCGGGGCCCGTGCTCGAGGTCGCGCCCGTCGTCCTCGCGCATCGCGTCGTGGAGCAGCGCGAAGAGCAGCAGCAGCTCGTGGTCGGGCTCCGGAGGCGGCGCGGGCGTCGGGGTCCCCTCCGACGGACCGGGGCGAAACGCGCCCGCGAGCTCGCTGGCAACCGAGCCGACCGCCCGCCAATGGCTCGGCCCGTGGATCGCCGACTGCAGGTGGGTCGCGTGCCACTCGACGATCCGTACGAGGTCGTCGAGATCCGTCCACGGGCGCGTCATCCCTGCTGATCCTAGGACGTGGCGGCGAGCGGCCCGCGCCCGGTCGCCGGGCCGGGGCCGACGCTGCCCGCGGAAACCGCGATGATGGCTGGAACCGCTACCGGAGGTACCGTTCGATGTCCGACGCGCCGATGCACCTGGAACGGGAGGGCACCCTCGCCGTCCTGACGATCAGCAACCCACCGCTGAACCTGTTCGACCGGCCGATGTTCGACGCGCTGCTCGCGGCGGCGGCGGACCTCGAAGCGGATCCGCCCCGCGGCCTGCTGATCCGGGCCGACGGGGACGTGGTCTCGGCGGGCGTCGACGTCCAGGAGTTCCACGGGCTGACCGCGGAACAGGGCGGCGAACTGTGGCGCGACCTGCTGTCGGCGCTCAAGGCGATCGAGCGGTTGCCGTGCCCGACGGTCTTCGCGGCGCACGCGCTGACGCTGACCGCGGCGTTCGAGCTGTCGCTCGCCTGCGACCTGATCGTCGCCGGTCGCGGGGCGAAGTTCGGCCTGGTCGAGACGGTGGTCGGCCTGACGCCGTCGATGGGCGGCCCGCAGCGGTTGGCTGAGCGGGCCGGGTCGGGACGGGCTCGCGAGCTGGTGATGACGGCCGACCTGTTCGACGCGGAGACGCTCGAGCGGTGGAACGTGGTCAACCGGGTCTGGGACGACGCCGACGTCGATCGCGAGGCCCGCGCGCTCGCCCAGCGACTGGCCGACGGTCCGACGCGGGCGCACGACGCGACCAAGCAGATCGTCCGGGAGTGGTGTGACAACGGCCTCGACTCCGCCGACTCGATCGTGCCGGAGGTCTCGGGCGCGTTGTTCGAGACCGACGACCTGCGCGCCGCAGTCGAGGGCTTCCTCGAGCGCGGTCCCCGGCACGGCACGCCCGCCATCGGGCGCTGACCCGGCGCCGCTGGTCGACCGGCCGGCCCGCGCGCGGCTCACGTTCCGACGATCTCCGGGATCGCGGCGGCGGCCGCCTCCCGGAACGGCGTCGGGGTGACCCCGAAGACGCTTTCGATCGCGTTGGCCTCGGTCACCGGGTCGTCGCGGAGGCTCTCGAGCAGCGCCGTGATCAGGCCGCGGTCGCCGTCGCTGACGAGGCTGGCCACGGCGCCCTCGATCGCCGGGACGCTGACCGGGACGGGCACGGCGCGGTGCGGCTTGCCGAGGATCTCGGCGATCAGCTCGGTCAGCTGCTCCAACGTCAGCGTGTCCGGTCCGGCCACGTCGTAGCGCCCGGCGGGAACGGCGAGCCCGGCGACGAGACAGCGCACCAGGTCGTCGATCGCGATCGGCTGCGAGCGTGCGGACCGCCAGCGGGGGAGGGTCAGCACCGGCATCCGGTCGACGATCTGGACCAGCGTTCGGAACGACGCGCTCCCGGCTCCGACTGCCATCGCGGCCCGGACGGCGACGAACTCGGGGGCGGCCGGGGCGAGGAGCTCCTCGACCTCGTGGCGGCTGCGCAGGTGCTCGCTGACGTCCCCGTCCGCGCGGTAGCCGATCGCACCCAGGTAGACGATCCGCCGCACGCCGGCCTCGGCCGCCGCCGCGGCGAAGGTGCGCGCCGACTGCCGGTCCTGCTCGGCGGTGTCGCCGCCGGCGTCCATCGCGTGGACGAGGTAGTACGCCGTGTCGACGTCGCGCATCGCGGCCGCGAGTGACGCGGCGTCCTGGACGTCGGCCTCCACGATCTCGTAGCGGAGGTCGGTCGGCGGGTCGAAGCGGTCGCGGTCGCGGACGGTTGCGCGGATCCGCACGGGCTGCTGGGCGAGGGCCGCCAGCAGCTTGCCGCCGACGAACCCGCTTGCCCCGGTGACCAGGCAGAGCGGAAGAGCGTGTGAATCGGCGGGCTGTGGGATCGTCACGTCGAGTAGGTACCCGGCGGCGCGAGCGACCAACCCGTACGCGCGGCGAGTGGCGGCGTACGGGCGGCGCGCCGCGGGTGCGCAACAGCACGTGGCTGCGGTCCCCGCCGCCTCACCTGAGAGGCTAGGAGCCCGCCCGAGCTCCGCTCCGCATGCCCGTCTCGCCGTTCACCGACCACGCCCGCCTGGCCCGCCAAGCCTACGAGCTGCCCTCGTACCAGGCCTACCTACGCCGGCTCGGCGAGACGATGGCGACCCACCTGGCCGAGCTGGTCGTCGCCGCCGGGATTCCCGACA
>JBQGEK010000279.1:0-4932 GCA_052039575.1 Patulibacter sp.
CTCGAAGGTGCTGATTACCGTTGCTGCGGCGACGTCGCGCGGAGCTGTGCGGTACCTCAGCGTGCCAGTCGCCCGGAGCCGCGAGGGAGGGCTGGTCGTCTTCGACCTCCCCTCGCTCAGTGCGCCACCCGAGAAGGGGAGCGTAGAGGTGACGGAGCCGGAGGCGTTGCCGAGCGCAGACGCCCGGCCGATCGAGGACCTGGTCAGGCGTTTCCTGACCGCCTACCTCGCAGGCGGTGTCCGGGATGCCCTCGCGTACTACCTGGTCCCCGGCACCCGGGTGGTGCAGATGCCCGCCGGGCTGCAGGTCGTCGAGGTCGAGCAGGTTGCGCGTGACGCTCGACAGGTCCGTGGCGGCTTGGCGGTGGTTGCGCTGGTGCGGGTTCGGGACCGGTCGAGCGGCGCGGTATATGGGCTGCGGTACCGGCTCTCGGTCGTCAAACGCGAACGCTGGTACGTCCGCGCCGTTGTCGGAGGGCCGAGCGCATGAGCCTTCTGAAGAGCCGCAGCGGGCTGCTGGTCGCGCTGATCGTCGTGATGACGGTTGGGGTGCTGGTGCTTGCGCCGGTTGCGTTGGCGCAGTCGTCGGGGAACGACGTGGCGGAGAACCTCGGCGGCCTCTTGCGCGATTACGCGGCGCAGTTCTACGGCGGCGTATTGGCGATCGTCGCGCTGATCTTCTTGATCAACCGGCGCTACGTGGAGTTGGCGTCGTTCTTGGTGGCGGCGTTGATTGTCGGCTGGATGGTGTTCTCGCCGGACGCGATCGCGGCGGCGGCCAGGTCGATCGGAAGGCAGATCTTCGGATGAGCAGCGCCAGCCCGGCGCACGGGGTGGTGCGCTCCTACCAGCGGATCTTTCAGCCGGATCGACGGCTTCACCAGATCGAAGGGCACCGGATCCCGATCCCCGGCGGCGTGCCGCTGACGTGGCTCGGCTACGCCACCGCGGCGCTGCTGACGGTCTTGGTGCTGTCGGGCCGCTCGGTCTCGGCGAGCGTGCTGATAGCCGCTGCGGCGAGCGCGTTCGCCATCGCCGTTGGCGGGCGGCGGGTGGCTCCGCTCGTCGCAGCGGTCGTGTTCCTCGCCGCGCAGCTGACGGGCGCTTTGCTTGGGGTGCTGGATTGGCCGCTGCGTCTGGTGGTCGTTCCGGGGGTGCTCGCGACGGTCGGCACGCAGGCCACGCCCGACGGTCGGTCGGCGCACCGCTACGCCGCGTCGTGGTTGGCGCTGCAGGTTCGCCCGGTGCGCCGACTTCTCGGTCGAGCACTTCCGGTGGAGACGGTGCGGCGCCTGACGCTTTCCGTCGGACTGGCTCCTGACCACCGCGGACCGGTGCTCCGACGTGGGGTCATCGTGGGTCCTGCCACCGTCACGCCGTCCGGTCCGGTCGTGGTGCGGGAGGGCCGTTGGCCGTGGAACCGCGGCCGCGCGACCATCACCCAGCAGGACCGTGGCAGTCGATCTCGTGATGCGTGGTTGCTGTCTGACCCGTTGGCGTTGCGGGATGGGGAGCGGTTGGAGGTGCGGTCGTGAGCTGGCCCGTGCCGTTGCGCTACGCGCGACAGAACGTGCTGCTCGGTCCCGGCGGCGAGGCAGCCGGGCTCTACCGGCTGCCGACGATCGCCTATCCGTTTCTGCCGGCCGCCGAGAAGTGGCGGTGGTTGCGGACCCTCGAGCGCCTGGCCTCCGCGGTCGGCAATGACTTCTCGCTCTACCGCGTCACGCGCGCCGTCCCGCCCAATCGCTACCCCGAGCGCGCACGGAAGCTGTTGGACCCGCGCGTTGAGGACCCCGCCCCGTTTGATGCGTTCCTGCGCAGCCACGCACAGCGGTTGCGGTCGCTTCACGGGTTCTGGCCCGAGGTGTACCTCGCTGTCGCGTTGGGTGAGACGGAGCGCGGTCGTCCCGGGAGCGGTTGGGCAGAGCAGGTAGCGCGGGCGCGCCGCCGGCTAGAGGACCTCGCCGGCGTCGGACGCGCGCAACCGATCTCCGACCGAGAGCTCCACGGCCTCGCCAGCGTTGAGCAGCGGACGTTCGAGCAGCTGTCTGCGGTCATCGGCTGCCGACGCGCGTCGACCCGCGAGCTGGAATGGCTGCTGCGGCGCAGCGTGCTGCGCGGCCTCGACGAACCGGTCTTGGACGGCCAGTGGCAACCGGACGCGCTGGTGATCCAGACCGACGACGACCGCGTCGCCTACGAGCCACTGGGCCGCGACATCGCAGCCACCATCGCCGCACCGCTGAGCGAGCCGCGCACCGGCCCCGCCCGCCTGGTGCTCGAGACCGAGTCGGGCGAGGCCCACCAGGCGTTCCTTACGGTCGGCGCGCTCGCCGACGAGGCCGAGTTCCCGGGTCCCTCTTCGGAGCTGTTGTTCGCGCCGTTGGAAGGTGCGGGGTTCCCGGTGGATGCCGTGCTGCATGCGCGCTGGGTGGAGAACCGTCGGGCGTTGGCTCAGGTCCGACGGCGGATCACCGACGTTGAGCACGTGTACCGCGAAGAGCTTCAGGGCTCGGCGTCCGGGCCGGGATGGAAGCAGGAAGAGGACCGGACGCTGGCGCGCGAGTACGAGGCGATCCTCCAAGGCACCGCGCATCCACCGATGCTGCACGCGTCGATCTCGCTCGCCGTCGGCGCAAAGAGCGAAGAACAGCTCGAGCAGCGAGTCGCGACGCTTCGCGACGAGTTCGGCCAGATCCAGCTGCACCGGCCGCGAGGACTGCAGGAGCAATTGTTTCTCGATCATCTCCCGCAGCCGGGCGGTGGTCAGGTCCGGGACTACGTCGCGCAGGTGACCGTCGAGCAGTTCGGCGCGATGCTGCCAATCGGCACCCACCGCCTGGGCTCGGACCAGGGGATGTACCTCGGCTACACCGGCACGGGACGTCCGGTCACCTACGACCCCACAGCGCCGTCACGGCAGTCCAGGACCTCGGCGGTGTTGCTCGCCGGCACGTTGGGCTCGGGCAAGACGGTCGCCGCGCAGGCGATCGCCTACGCGGCTGAGCGTCGCGGATCCTGCGTGATCGACCTGGACCCCAAGCCCGATCACGGCTTTGACCGGATCAAGGAGCTCGACGGCCGGGTGCGGGTGGTGGAGCTCTCGGCGGATCCGGAGCATCGCGGCAAGCTCGACCCCCTGCGGATCGGCCTGAAGGACCTACGGGAAGAGCTGGCCTGCTCGTACCTGTTGGAGCTGTTGCGGGACCCGCCGCCGTCGTGGGAGAACCAGATTCAGCGCGCCGTCCGCGACGTCGTCGCCCACGGCGGCCACTCCTCGCTGCAGATCATCAAGCAGCTCCGAGGCAGCGACCATCCCGCAGCGCTCGAGGTCGCCGACGCACTCGAGGTCGCCTGTGACTTCGGCCTCGCACGCCTGGGATTCGCACCGGATGAGCCGCCCGACGTCGGGCCGGAACGGGTAGAGGCGCCGGTCACCACGATCCGCACACCGGGTCTGACGCTCCCCGATCCGCGTGCGTCACGGGAGACCTACACGCGGGCGGAACGAATCTCCGTGGCGACGCTGTCGTTGGTTGCGGCCTACGCCCTTCGCCTGGTCTCCAGCGACCGATCACGACACAAAGTCCTGCTGCTCGACGAGGCTTGGTTTCTCCTGGCGTCCACGCAGGGCCGTGCGCTGATCAATCGCCTCGTGCGGATGGGCCGTGCGCTGAACGCCTCGGTGTTGCTCTCGACCCAGCGGCTGAAGGACCTGGGCGATCTCGGCGACCTCGTTGGCACCTACCTGATCTTCGGTCAGGAGTCCGACGCCGAAGCGGTCCGCGGCTTGCGGCTTCTCGGTCTAGATGCCGACGATCCATCGCTGATCGCACGGTTGCGGAGCTACCGGGCGGGTCGTTGCCTGATGCGCGACCTCGACGGTCGCGTCGGTGAACTGCAGGTCGACGTCGCCGACCCCGACCTGCTCGCGGCGTTGGACACCACGCCCGACCACCGGGAGCGGACATGACCCGCGACACCAGCAAGCAGACTGCTCGGCGAGCGAAGCGGCCGTCGAGGCAGCTGGTCTGCGGGGCGCTCGTGGTGCTCGGTGGTGCGGTGGCGGTCGCGCTGCTCGCTCGGCCGAGCGCGCTTGCGGGGGGCCTGCTGTC
This sequence comes from Patulibacter sp., assembly GCA_052039575.1. Lineage (GTDB taxonomy): Bacteria > Actinomycetota > Thermoleophilia > Solirubrobacterales > Solirubrobacteraceae > Patulibacter. The sequence continues at coordinate 4,116 of JBQGEK010000279.1, forward strand.
CAACGTTGGGCCGGCGTCGCAGCTGCAGGACGGGTCGCTGATGGACGCCTACCCGCTGGGGCATTACGTCCTGGACCACCACTTCTCGGCGGTCAAAGCGGGCGTGTTCAGCGGGGTCGACGTCTCGGGGATCCCGCCCACGATCGCGTGGTTTCTCGGCAACACGCTATGGCAGCTCACCGCGTTCTTGGCGCACGCGGTCATCACGCTCTTCACCTTCGCCTTCAGCCTCGACCTGGTCGGCGGGTCCGATGCGACCGGTGGCGCCGGGGCCCTGGAGCCGGTCGGTCGGGCCGTTCGCTCGATCTACCAGAACACCTTTGGTGAGCCGTGGCTGATCGTCGCCGTCCTGTTGGCCGGTCTGTGGGCGATCTACAACGCCCTGGTTCGACGGCGCTACGTCGAGACCGCCGGGTCGCTGGCGCTGTCGGTGCTGTTCGTCGTGATCGCGCTGGCGTTCGTGACGCAACCCGAGAAGACCGTTGGAAGCGCTTCGAAGTGGTCCAACGCGATGTCCGGCGCGTTCCTGTCGCTGACGACCGATGGGTCGGTCAGCGACCTCGGCGGTGCGAAGCAGAGCGCCGCTGACCAGCTGTTCACGCTGTTGGTCTACGAGCCGTGGACGGTGCTGCAGTTCGGCGGTCGCGAGCACTGCGTCCAGGCGCCGGTCAAGGACAAGCCGCAGTCGGTGCCGGTCCGCCCGCTGTCCGAGAACTCCGGTCGCGACGGTGCGCTCTCCCGTCGCCTGCAACGCACCGAGGGCGTGAGCGCCGACGGGAAGGTCTGCGTCAACAATCGCAACAAGCACGCGCCGCGC